>CAINDO010000316.1 GCA_903847385.1 uncultured Myxococcales bacterium | reverse complement strand
GGGGTCGTTCGCGCCGCCCGCGGGGCCGACGCCCCCCGTCGCGCCCGTCCCGCCGGTCGCCGGCGCGCCGCCGGCCGCCGCCCCGCCCTGCCCGGCGTCGACGATCGACGTTTCATCCCCCGCGAACAGATCCGAAGACCCGCAGCCGGCGATGGCCAGGGTAAGCACGACCAGGGATGAGCGTCGAAGGGCGTTCGGTGGCATGGCGGCTCCGGGTCCGGTGGCGTCAGCGTGGCGCGAGCAGCGAGGGGGCGTAGTCCGCCGGCGGCGCGAGGCCGACGAGCTCGCAGACCGTCGAGGCCACGTGCGCCAGGCCCGGCTTGCCGCCCGTCGCCGGCGCGGCGAGGCCCGCGGGCACCTGACCGCGCGGGTCGTAGAGCAGGCAGGGCACGGCGTTCAGGCTGTGGCTCGTCTTGGGTTTGATGCCGCCGACGGCGTCGCGGGCGAACTGACCCTTCTTGTCGCGCTCGTACATCTCGTCCGCGTTGCCGTGGTCGGCCGTGACCAGCGCCACGCCGCCCATCGCCGCCAGCCCGCTCAGCAGGCGGCCGAGACAGAGGTCGACCACCTGCACCGCCGTGACCGCCGCCTCGCGGTCGCCGGTGTGACCCACCATGTCGCCGTTGGCGTAGTTCAGGCGGGCGTGGCGCCAGCGGCCCGTGCGCAGCTCGGTCAGCACGGCGTCCGTGATCTCGGCGGCCTTCATCCACGGGCGCTGGTCGAAGCTGATCACGTCGCTGGGGATCTCGACGTACTTCTCCCGGCGCTCGTCCAGGTAGCCGGAGCGATTTCCGTTCCAGAAATAGGTCACGTGACCGAACTTCTGGGTCTCGGAGCAGGCCAACTGCGTCACGCCGTTGTGCACCAGGTACTCGCTCAGCGTGCGGTCGATGGCCGGCGGCTCGACGAGGAACCGCGCGGGCAGCTTCAGGTCGCCGTCGTACTGCATCATGCCGGCGTAGCGCACGCGGGGCACCTCGCCGCGGTCGAAGGCGTCGAGCGTCGTCTCCTCGAAGGCGCGGGTGATCTCGATGGCGCGGTCGCCTCGAAAGTTGAACAGACACACGCTGGCGCCGTCGCGGATCGGCCCCGTCGGCCCGCCGTCCGGGCCGGCGATCACGAAGCCGGGCAGGTTCTGATCCGAGACGCCGGGCGTCTCGTCGCGCAGGGTGGAGATGGCCTCGCGGGCGCTGGCGAACCGGCGCCCCTCGCCCCGCACGTGAATCGCCCAGCCGCGCTCGACCATGGGCCACTCGGCGTTGTACCGGTCCATGGTGATGAACATGCGCCCGCCGCCGCTGGCGATGCGGTAGTCGCGCTCGGGGCTCGCGTTGATCTCGGCCAGGACGGCCTCGAGCCGATCGACGTAGAGCAGCGCCGTGGTGCCGCCCACGTCGCGGCCGTCCGTGAGCATGTGGACGCGTACGCGCTTCACGCCGTCGGCGTGGGCGTGGCGCAAAAGCGCGTGCAGATGCTGCTCGTGGCTGTGCACGTTGCCGTCGCTCAAGAGCCCCAGGAAGTGCAGGGGCTCCCCGCTCTCACGCACGCCCTCGACGAGCCACTGCCACGTCGGGCCGCGGAAGAGCGAGCCCGTCTCCAGCGCGGCGTTGACCAGCTTGGCCCCCTGCGCGAACACGCGGCCGGCGCCGAGCGCGTTGTGCCCGACCTCGCTGTTGCCCATGTCCTCGTCCGAGGGCAGGCCCACGGCCAGACCGTGCGCGGCCAGGGGCACGCCGCCGTGGTTGGCCGCGGTCAGCGCGTCCAGCACGGGGGTGCGGGCCAGGTGCACCGCGTTGCCCTCGTCGGCGGGGCCGAGGCCCACGCCATCCATCACCACCACCACCACGGGGCCCGCGACCGGCGCGAACCGGCCCTTGCTCAAAGTCAAATCGGCGCTCACTGGATCTCCTCGGAGTCGATCTCGTCGACGGTGGCCAGGACCTCGCGGACGTCGATCAGCCGGAGCTGGTCGTCCCAGGGCACCCGCGTGCCGGCCTTCTTGGGGATGAGCACGAAGGAGCCCAGGGGCACGCCGCTGACGTTCTCGCCCAGGGTGGCACGGGTCTTGTCGTCGTCCTCGACGCCGATGAAGCGGGCCTCGGCGCGGGCGACCTCGACGACTTCGGCGTAGAGCGCGTCGTCGTGCTCCTCCTTGGCGCCGGCCGGCAGGAAGAGCCCCGTGGCGCTGCGGTCCTCGAGCTTCTGAATGCGGACGAGGATGCGGGGACCGAGGGGCTTGATGTGGCGAACGACCAGAGCGGGCATGAGCTTCCCTTGCAAATCCGGGCCCGGCGGGCCAAAAGGGCCGCCATGGCGCGCATCATCATCACGATCCCCGGTCCCTGGGGCAATGACCCCGCGATCACCACGCCTTTCCACCTGCAGGTCACCCCGGCGGAGTACGAAGCCCTCGCGGACATCGTGGCCGTGGGACGCAAGTGCGAGGCCCTGACGGACGACCAGGTCGGCCGGCTGCGCAAGGCCCCCGCCCTGCTCGAGGCCGAGCTCGCGTTCGAGAAGCCGGGCGACCGCGCCGCCGCCGCCGCCGCCGTGCGCCTCGCCGCGGACGCCTTCGCCGCCGGGGCCGAGGCCGTGTTCGTCGAGACCTCGCTGCGGGTCTTCGGCGTGGACACCCTCAAGGGCGCGGAGATCGACGACGCCCACACGCTCTTTCATCTCTTCGTCGAGATCCTGATGGACGACGAGGCCCACGAGGTCACCACCGAGGGCCTGCAATGTTTCGACCTGCCGGACGTGGTCGTGCCCTACGTGGCCGACGACCCCGAGGGCGAGAGCGCCGCTGCCGCCCAGGCCGCCGCGTTCTCCCTGGCCGCCCAGATGGTCTGTGACCGGCTGCGGCCCACGAACGGCGGCGTGTTCCGGGCCAGCGAGAGCGCGCCCTGGTACCGCCTGAAGCTCGAGCCCGCGGACGCCGCCCTCGCCGCCGAAGATCCCTTCGTCAACCCCCGGGGGCGCTGGGTGCTCACGCCGCGAAAGGCCTGAGCATGCGCGACGGCCCCCTGGCGGCGCTGGCCGCGCGTGTCGTCCCCTGGCTGGCGGAGCGGGGTCGACGCGTGCTCGCCGCCGCGCTGCTCCTGACCGCCCTGGGCGGCTTCTTCGCCGCGCTGCTCTACTCGGACCTGCGCAGCGGCGTCGAGGAGCTCCTGCCGGAGAACGCCCCCAGCGTCCTGGCCCTGCGCGAGGTCGCGCCGCGGCTGAACTCCATCAGCCACCTGTCCGTGGTGGTCGAGGGCAAGGACCCCGACGCCCTCGCCCGCTTCGCCGACGATCTGGTCAAACGCCTGCGCGACCTGCCGCCCGGCCTCATCGACCAGATCGAGTACCGCACGGATGAAGACGACGCTTTCCTGAAGCGTTACGGGCTGTTGTACGCGACGGTCGAGGATCTTCAGACCGCCCGCGACCGGGTGAAGGCCCGCATCACCTGGGAGCGGCGCCACGCGCTCGGGGGCCTCACGCTGGACGAGGGCGGCGACACGCCCCCCACCGTGGACTTCGCCGATCTCGAGGCCCGCCACGCGGACGCCCGCGCCGCCCGCGAGCGGTTCCGCAACGGCTACTTCCAGACGCCCGAGGGCACGATCCTCGTGGTGCGGCTGCGCCCGCCGGAGACCTCGACGAGCCTGGGCGCCAACGACCGCCTGCTGCAGGCCGTGCGCGATCAGGTCGCCGCGCTGAACCCGGCGAGCTACGACGCCACGATGCAGGTCGGCTACTGCGGCGACGTCGCGGAACTCGTGGAAGAACAGGCCGCGCTCAAAGCGGACATCCTGCTCTCCAGCGTGGTCGTGCTCGTGCTCGTGCTCGGCTCGCTCTACCTGTACTTCCGCCGCTGGGCGGCCATCGCCGCGCTGATGCTGCCGTTGACCGTCGCCTGCGCCGTGACCTTCGGCGTGTCGTTCTTCATGGTCGGCCACCTGAACGGCAACACGGCGTTCCTGGGGTCGATCGTGGTGGGCAACGGGATCAACGTGGGCATCATCTACCTGGCCCGCTACCTCGAAGCGCGGCGCGCCGGCGACCCGGTGGAGATCGCGCAGCAGGTGGCCTGGGGCGGCACGCTCGCGCCGACCTTCGTGGCCGCCTTCGCCGCCGGGCTCGCCTATCTCTCGCTGGCCTCGACGAACTTCCGCGGCTTCAGCCAGTTCGGCTACATCGGCTTCTGCGGCATGGCCGCCTGCTGGCTGGCCACCTACGTGCTCATGCCGCCGCTGCTGGCCTGGCTCGAGGGCCGCGCGCCCATCGACCCGGGCCCGGCGCCGTCCGAGAGCGCCGGCTTCGGGCGCCTCACCCACCTCGTCGTGCGGTTCCCCGGCGCCATGCGCCTGGCCTCCGTGGGGCTGGTGGCCGCGTGCGGCGTGGCCGTGGCGACCTACGAGGGCGGCGTGTTCGAGACGGACATGACGCAGCTCCGGAGCGCCGAGAGCACCCGCACCGGCGCCATGCACTGGTCGGACAAGGCGGACGAGGTCTTCAAGGCCTACCTGACGCCCCTGGTCATCTGGGCCGAGTCGCCCGAGGCCCTCGACCGCGTCGTCGTCGCCCTGGAGAAGCGCCGCGCGTCCTTGGGCGACAAGGATCCGCTGCGCGAGGTCCAGACCCGCCGCACGTTCCTGCCCGAGCAGCAGACGGAGAAGCTCGCGCTCATCGAGGAGATCCGCGGCTTCCTGACGCCGAGCCGCGTGCGCAAGCTCGCGCCTGATGTGCGCGAGAAGCTCGACGCCGTGGGCCTGCTCTCCACGGACCCCCTGGCGCCCGTGACCATCGACGCGCTCCCCACGGCCTGGCGCCGCGGCCTGGTGGAGAAGGACGGCACGGTGGGCCGCATCGCCGCGGCGTTCCCGCGCAAGATCGGGCGGCTGGACCTGGACGAGGCCCTGGTGCTCAAGACGCTGGCGCTCGGCGCCATCGCGGACGTCGGCGTCGAGGCCTACGCCTGGAACCCGCTGATGCTGCTGTCGGACATCGAGGACGCCATCGCCGCGGACGGCCCGCGCGCCACCGCCCTGGCCTTCGCCGGCGTGTGTCTGCTGGTGGGCGTCGTCCTGCGGCGCGTCGGGGCCACCGTGGCGGTGATCTCGGCGCTGCTGCTCGGCCTCGCCGGCCTGGTGGGCGCCGCGGCGGCCGTCGGCGTGCGGCTGAACTTCCTGAACTTCGTCGTGCTGCCGATCACCTGCGGCATCGGCGTCGACTACGGCGTCAACATCGTCCAGCGCTGGCTGCAGGAGGGCCCCGAGACCCTGGGCCGCGTGCTGCGCGAGACGGGCGGCGCCGTGGCCCTGTGCTCCGCCACCACCATCATCGGCTACGGCTCCCTGGTCGTCGCCGACAGCCGGGCCCTCTCGGGGTTCGGTGTCCTGGCCGTCGGGGGCGAGGTCGCCTGCCTGCTCGCGGCCGTCTTCCTCCTCCCTGGATGGCTCGCGCGGCCTGGAGCGCTCGCGCGGCCTGGAGCGCGCGCGCAGCCCGGAGGGCACGTCGGGAGATGAACTTCCTGCGTCGTCACGAACGCCTGGCGCTCTTCGTCTACGTCTTCGTCGCCGCCACGGTGCCCTACTTCTTCATCAACCGGTTCAACGACGGCCGCGTCTCCGCCCGCCTGGCGCTGCCCGTCGACGAGCTGATCCCCTACCAACAGCCCTGGGAGTTCATCTACATGAGCTTCCAGCTGATGACCTTCCTGCCCTTCGTGATCGTGCGGGATCTGGCGCTGCTGCACCGGATGGCGCGCGCCGCCACGAGCATCTGGATCGTCGCCTACGGCACGTTCCTGCTCTACCCGGTGGAGATGGTCCGCTGGGTGGACCCCACCCGCGAGGGGTTCCTGGCCTGGGGCGTGCGCCTGAACAACCTGGCGGACGGGCCGTTCAACTGTTTCCCCTCGCTCCACGTGTCCATCGCCGTGCTCATGGCCTTCACGGCCTGGAAGGCCGATCGGGTCGTGGGCGGCGTGGCCGTGGTGCTGGCGTTCCTGATCGCCGTCAGCACGCTGACGCTCAAGCAGCACTATGTCGTCGACGTTCTGGCGGCCTTCGTCCTGTCGGGCACGGCCTGCGCCGTGTTCCTGGGGCCCTACCGCGAGCGCGGGCCCCACGTGGCGCTGCGGCGGCGCACGGCGCTCGTCCTGCCCGCGCTGTACGCCGTGGCCATCGCCGGGCTCTACGTCGCGTACAGCCGCGGGGTGGAGCTGCCGCCGTCGAAGTGGACGCACCTGGAGCGGGACGTCTCCCGGGCCGCGGGGTCAGCGACAAATTTTGTCACCCCCCTGCCGTGATTTGTCACTCCTGGGCCCGGCAGCCCCCCGCGACGGACACCGCGCCAGCAGCCCGGGGGGTCGCGTCTCCGCACCGCTGCACACTCTCGCAGTCGTTCCAGGGGAGCTGGAAAGTTCTGGCACGAAACGTGCTAGCCGGTGAGAGTGGATCGTGAAGATGTCGCTGGCGAACCAGAGCGCAGGCCGAGTTGGCCTCTCGTGCTCGATGTGGGTCGGCCCCGGGGGGGAATCGTCCCGCGCCGCACCAGCGAACCGTGAGTGCAACAGACGGAGGACGGACAGAACCATGTTGAATCTGCGCAAGAAGACCAAGGGCTTCACCCTGATCGAGCTCATGATCGTGGTGGCCATCATCGGCATCCTGGCCGCGGTCGCCATCCCGGCGTTCATGAAGTACATCCGCCGTTCCAAGACGGCGGAGGCGACGATGAACCTCCGCAAGATCTTCGACAGCTCGGTGTCCTACTTCAACGAGGAGCACGCGGCGCGCAACGGCGGCATCCAGCCCCGCCAGTTCCCGAACGCCGTCACCTCGACGCCCCCTGGCCAGGCCTGCACGGCCGGCTCGAGCCAGAAGATCCAGCCCGCCTCGACGACCTTCTCCGTCGGTTCGTGGCAGGCCCTGAACTTCTCCGTCGACGATCCGTTCTACTACCAGTACACCTACGAGAGCACGGGCAGCGGCACGACGGGCGTCGGCTCGAAGTTCACCGCCCGCGCGAACGGCAACCTCGACTGCGACGGCGTGCTCTCGACCTTCGAGCGCATCGGCACCGTCGACTCCGCCAACAACGTGAACGGCGGCGCCGGCCTCTTCCAGCAGGAAGAGCTCGAGTAATCGGCTCGCCGACGCGGCGCCTCAGGGCGCCCCGGTGACCTGACGCAACTCCGCGTTCGCCGTGTGTACGGCGAGCAGCGACTCGTACTGCGCCTTGCGCGCCTGTACGAAGGCCCCCACGCCCTCCAGCAGGTCGCGGGGCTCCCCCGTGCCCGCGGCGTAGGCCGTGGCCGCGAAGAGCATCCACTTCTTCGTGGCGTTCGCGCCCTCGACGGACGCGGCGTACATTGCCTGCGCCTGAACGAGTGTGTCCCGCGCTTTGCGGACCTCGAGCGGGATGCCGGTGCGCGCGAGCTGCGCCAGGCCGGCGACCTGCGCGAGCTGCGCATCGACGCCGTGGCTGCGCGCGACGTTGCCCCAGTAGTCGATGTCGAACTTCAGCCCCAGCGCCAGGCCGCCGACGAAGTTGTTGTAGGGGTCCACGTGCCAGGGGTTGTCGTCGTGGTCGCGGGTGGGCGCGTAGTCCGCCGTGAGCTGCCCGGCGAGGAAGAACACCGGCGCGTTCGCCAGCGACAGTGACTCGCCGAACGCCGCCGCGGCCAGCCGGCCGTGTTCGAGCGCCGCGTGCTCCGGGCGATGCTCCGTGGCGCCGAGGACCAGCGTCGCGAGCGGGGCGACGGGCGCGTCCGGCGCGGGGGGCAGCGTGGTATCGGCCAGGGCGAGCGGGGCGTCGTCCGAGAGGCCCATCGTGTGCTTGAGGGCGGCCAGGGCCAGGCCTTCGCCCATCTCGCGCTGCAGGCGGGCCTTCTCCAGCTCCGTCGCCGCGTAGCGCAGCTTGGAGAGGTCCACCATGGTCACGCGGCCGGTGGCGTCGTCGAACTCGCGCTGCGCCTGCACGCGGGCCTCGGCGATGAGCGACTGCGCCTGCGAGAGCGTGGGCGCCAGCGAGCGCGCGTACAGGTGCAGGTAGTAGTAGCGCCGCACCTCGAAGGCCACGGCGTTGCGCACCTGTGCGGCGCGGGCGGCCTCGACGGCGGTGCGCTCCCGGGCGGCCGTCTCGCCGGCCTCCAGGCGCCCGAAGGTGTAGAGCGGCTTGGCCAGCGTGGCCTGCACGTGCAGGTAGGGGCCCCACTCCGTCAGGTCGCGGCGCCACTTGGGGTCGAAGCCCGAGCCGTGCATGCCGTACATCGGCGCCACCAGCGTGATGGCCTCGAGGCGCGGTGCGTACATCGCCGAGACCTCTTCGAGCCGGGCGGCCCACTCCGCGGTCTTGGCGTCCGCCTCGGCCACGCTCCCGCTCTGGCGCAGGGCGATGGCCACGCAGGCGTCCGCGTCCAGCGGGGCTTCGGCGGCGCGGGCGGGCGCGACCAGCGCGACGAGCAAGGCGCCGGCCAGACGTGCCGCGCAGAACCGGCGGTGGGTCACTTGATCTGGGCCCGGTCGATCTGGGCGCGGCGCTCGGCGAGCTTGGCGAAGAGGCCGGCGGCGCCGTCGCGGTCGACGATGCGCGCCACCTGGTTCTGGTAGTCCTTCACGAGCGAGTCGCCGTCCACCAATACGTCCACCACCTTGAGCGTGCCGGCCTGGTCGCGCCAGACCAGGCCCACGTCCAGCTCGGTGTCGTCCGCGGGCACCGCGACGTGGATCGTCACCAGGGCGCCGGTGGGCCCGGGCACCGAGGGTTTGAAGCCGAGTGTCGCCTTCTTGAAGAACGCGCTCGTGTCCACGAACGTGCCCGCGCGGATGAGGCCGTGGAACTCGTCCTTGAAGCGTTTGCGGTCGGCCGGCGTGAGCTTCTCGGCGCGGGGGGCCAGGATGGCGTCCGTGAGGCCGTCGAAGTCGAACGCGGCGTCCAGCGACTCGACGATGCGCGTGTTGGCGGCCTGCTCGGCGGGGGCGAGGCCCTTGCCCGGCTTCAGCTCGCGGAACGAGGCCAACAGCTTCTCCGCGCGCTCGCGGGGGGCGTCCTGGGCGGCGGCGAGGCCGGGGGTCACGAGCAGGAAAACGATCGAGAGCGGGCGAAGCAGGGCGCGGATCGGCATGGGGCGAAGCATCGTTCCCCGGGCCCGGTGGAGTCAACGACGAGCGTCAGGGCGCGGCCGGCACGCCCGCGACCCGATCCGCCGGGATGTCGCGCCCGTTCTGATGCAGCACGAGCCGCACGGGCCGGCCCTTGGGGTCGAGCACGAAGTCGATCTGCGCGTCCACCCCCTGGTAGAAGAACGCCGTGGGCGACTCGGCGAGCACGGGCAGCGCCGGCTGACCCTCCAGCTGAACCGTCAACCCGTTGGCACCCCGCCGAACGAGCAGCCGCGGGCCGTCGGTGATCTTGTAGTCCCCGGTCACCACGTCCAGGGACTGCGTCGAGAGCGTGACCGCGCGGCGCAGCTTGCGGGGCGCGAGCGACTTCACCGGCGACGCCGCGTCGAGCAGGTTGAAGCCGAGGTCGTCGATGTCCAGGCCCGTGCTCGTCAGCACCACCGCGCCGAGGCGCCGCTCCGCGTCGAAGCCGAGCCAGGTGTGGAAACCACCGGTGCCGCCGTTGTGCCAGACGATCGTGCGGCCGTTCTTCTGCCGCACGAGCCAGCCCAGGCCGATGCGCGTCTCCGGGATGTCCGTGTCCGCGCGGGGCGTCTGCGTCGTGCGCATGGCCCGGCCCAGGGGCACGGCCTGCGGCGAGATGGACGCCGCCAGGAACTTGACCATGTCTTTGGCCGAGGACCGCCAGGCGCCCGCCCCGGCCAGCGCGTCGAACGTCCAGTGCGGCGTCGGGTTGCCCGAGGCGTCGAAGCCGGCGGCGAGGCGCGTGGCCCAGGCCGGCGGCGTGACGACGTGGGTGTCCCGCAGCGCCAGGGGCTCGAGCACCCGGGCGCGCACGGCGGCCTCGTACCCCTGCCCCAGCCGGCGCCCGAGCACCTCGCCGAGCAGCCCCACGCCCAGGTTGGAGTACTCGAACCGTGCGCCCGGCGCCCGCGGCGGCGGCACGGCCCCGAGCTCGGCGAAGAGCGCCGCGGCGCCGTAGTCGCCGTAGGGGTCGAGGATGTTCTTGGGCGTGAACTGCTGGGGCATCCGGGGCAGGCCCGAGACGTGCGAGGACAGGTCCCCCAGGGTGATGGGCCGGGCGGTGGCGGCGGCCGGGGCGAGGCGCGCGCCGGGCGGCAGCAGGTCGGTGACCGGCGTGTCCAGGCGCAGCTCGCCGCGCTCGACCATCTCGGCCAGCAGCGTCGCCGTGAACACCTTGCTCACGGAGCCGAGCTCGAAGAGCGTGTCGGCGTCCACGGGGCGGCCCTCGGACTCGCCCTCGATGGTGCCGACGGACACGAACCGGGCGCTGGCGCCGTTGAGCAGGCCGACGACGATGGCGCCCCGACCGGCGGCGGCCAGGCGGGCGCTCAGGCGGGCGTCGAGCGTGGCCTCGTCCGTGAACGTGGCGGCGGGCGCGGCGGCGGTCCCGGGGGCCGACGCGGGCGCCGGCTGGCCGAGAACCGCCGAGGGAGCGAGGGTCGCGGTGACCGCCAGCACCAGGCCGGCCAGGGGGAGAAACGAACGCGGGTTGCGGTGCATTCGCGCACTTTCGGTCCCGGGGGCGCCCCTGGCAAGGGCCGCGGTCCCCGCCTCGACGGGGCGGCCGATTTGCAGGAAACAGATGTCGGATGATCGGCGGCGCGCTACCGTGGGGAACGATGACCGCAGACGCCATCGACCTCGCCGTGATGTTCGCCGCCCTCGAGGACGACCCGGACGCCCTCGCCGTCGCCCGAACCGTGCTGGACGCCGACGGGGCCCTGCTCGACCTCGAGCTCATCTACGCCAACCGCAACAGCCGGCAGCGCGCGTTCGACGCACGCCCCCTCGAGGCCCTGCGCGGCGCGCGGGTCTTCGAGCGGTTCCCCACCCTCCGCGGCGACCTCTTCGACCTCTTCGCGAACGCCGTTCGGGGCGGCGAGCGCCTGGGTCGGGTCGTCCGCGGCACGGGCGCGGTCCACTCGCAGTGGTGGGTCGAGGTCTCGGTCACGCCCTTCCCCGGCGGCGTGGTCTATCGCAGCCACAACATGCGGACCTCGGAGGTCCTGCAGCAGGGCGTCTTCGACGCGCTCGCCGAGGCCGTGGTCGTGCAGGACGTGCAGGGGCGCTTCGTGCTGGCCAACCGGGCGGCGCAGGCGGTCCTGGGCACGAGCGGGTTCGCCGGTCGCACGGGCGACGCCCTGGGCTTCGCGCTCCTGGACACCGAGGGCCGCGCGCTCCCCCCCGACGAGCGGCCCTCGGCGGTGTCGCTGGCGGCGGGTCGGCCCGTGCACGGCGCCCTGCTGCAATTGGTGCGCGGCCGCGACGAGCCCCGCCGGTGGGTGCGGATCAACGCCGAACCCCTCATCGGCGAGCGGGGCGAGATCCAGGGCGTGGTCACATCGTTCACGGATGTGACGCAGGAGCGGGCGCTCGAGGAGAGCGTGCGCCGGATGCAGCGCCTGGAATCGATGGGGCGGGTCGCCGCGGCCGCCGCGCACGACTTCAACAACGTGCTCACGGGCATCCGCATGGTCCACGAGCTGCTGGAGTCCAGCGACGTCGCGCAGGGGCCGCTCGCCACGGACATCGTCGACCTGGGCCAGATGCTGGACCAGGGCGCCCGGCTCACGGGTCAACTGCTGCGGGTGGGGCGCGAGGGCGGCACCGGGGCCACCGAGGTGCTCGACGCGCTGGAGGTGGTCGAGACCACGGAGCGCCTGCTGCGGGGCGTGGCCGCGCCGAGCCGCCTGCAGGTCGAGACCCGCGTCGTCGGCCGGGTGCGCGTGGCGCGGCAGACCCTGGAGCAGGCCCTGCTGAACCTGGTCGTCAACGCACGCGACGCCATGGCCGGGCAGCCCGGGCTCATCCGCATCGAGACCGGGACGGAGACGCTGGCGGGCGACGCCGAGGCGGACCTGCCCGCGGGGCCCTTCGTCGTGGTGTCGGTCGAGGACGACGGCCCCGGCATGCCGCCGGAGGTCCTGGAGCGTGCGCTGGAGCCCTTCTTCACGACCAAACCCCAGGGCACCGGCCTCGGCCTCGCCGGCGTGTACGGTGCGTTCCGCGAGGCCGGCGGCACCGTGCGCATCCACTCGACGGTCGGTCACGGCACGCGGGTGGAGCTGCTGCTTCCTCGGGTGGGGTGAGGGGGACGCGCTCCAGCGCCCGCTCCGGAAAAACCCGTGAATGGAATCGCCTTGACGTGCGTCGGACCACTTCGGAGACTGCCCAGCGGCAGGTTCGCCGAAAAAATTCACCGCCAAAGGAACGCCGACATGAACAAGCTCGTCTTCGCCCTCATCGCCCTCCTCGCCACGCCCGCCTTCGCCGGTGACCCCCCGGCCGCGCCCGCCGGTGGCGCCGAGGCGGCCACGGCCGAGAAGGTCAAGGGCCTCGGCGGCAAGCTCGCCAAGAAGGCCAAGAAGGCCAAGGCCGCCGCCGAGAAGGCCGCCGGCGACAAGGACGGCGCCGCCGCCGCCCCCGCCGCGCCCGCCGAGGCCGGCAAGGCCGAGGCCGCCGGGAAGTAATTCCCCGGGCCGTCCGCGCTCAGGCCACCACGCCCGCGCGCTCCAACATGGCGTGCAGCAGCACGTTGCAGCCGGCCTCGATGTGATCGGGACGCGCGTCCTCGATCTCGTTGTGGCTGATGCCGTCCTTGCACGGGATGAAGATCATCCCCGCGGGGGCGAGCCGCGCCATGTACACGGCGTCGTGGCCGGCGCCGCTGACGGCCTCCATGGCCGAGTAGCCGTACTTCTCCGCCCCGTGGGCCACCGCCGCGACGCAGTTCGTCTCGAAGGGGCACGGCGGGAAGTAGCTGACCTGCTCGATGGACACGGCGAGGCCGCTGTCTTTCGCCGTCTGCGCGCAGAACGCCCGGATGTCGGCGTCCATGGCGTCGAGCCGGGCGCTGTCCACGTTGCGCAGGTCGATGCTGAACTTGGTGGTGCCCGGGATCACGTTGCGGCTGTTGGGGTGCACGTGGACCATGCCCACGGTGCCGCGGCCGTAGGGCGGGTAACGGTGCGCGATGGCCACGACCTCCTGCATGATGCGCGTGGCGATCTGCAGGGAGTCCTTGCGCAGCGCCATGGGCGTGGGGCCGGCGTGGGCCTCCATGCCGGTCACGACACAGTCGTACCAGCGCAGGCCGAGCACACCGGTCACGATGCCGATGGTCTTGTTCGCGTCCTCGAGCACCGGCCCCTGCTCGATGTGGGCCTCGAAGTAGGCGCCGATGGGGTGGGCGCCGGGCTCTTCGGGGCCCACGTAGCCGATCTTCTCCAGCTCGTCCTTCACGGTGATGCCCGCCGTGTCCTTGGCGGCGTAGGCGACGTCCAGCGTGAAGGCCTTGGCGAACACGCCGGAGCCCATCATCACGGGCACGAAACGCGACCCCTCCTCGTTCGTCCACACAGCGACCTCGATGGGCGCCTCGGTCTGGATGTTCCGGTCGTTCAGGGTGCGGATGACCTCGATGCCCGAGAGCACGCCGTAATTGCCGTCGAACTTGCCGCCCGTGGGCTGCGTGTCGATGTGGCTGCCCGTCACGATGGGGGGCAGCGCGTCGTTGCGACCCGGGCGGCGCATGAAGATGTTGCCGATCTTGTCCACGGTGACCGTCAGGCCGGCCTCGCGCGCCCAGCCCGTGACGAGATCGCGGCCCTGGCGGTCGAGATCCGTGAGCGCGAGGCGACACACGCCGCCCTTGGGCGTGGCGCCGATCGCCGCGAGCTCCATGAGCGAGTTCCAGAGGCGCTGACCGTTGACGCGGGGCAAGGTGGCATCGACTGCATGACTCATGGCGGCTCTCCTGTGCGGTGAGGTTTCTGGGGCGACGAGCCTAGTCCCTCTCGCGCGCGGTGGCCAGAGGGCGCGCGTGCCTCTATGCTGCCCGCCGTGTTCCCCCTCCGCACCGCCCTGAGCGCCTGGCTCGACCGCCAGCGCCGCCTGCCCCCGGACGCGCGGCGGTACCTGTGGGGCGCCGCGCTCATGGGCCTGGGGTATGGCGCCACCTGGGTGCACCTGAACCTCTTCTACAAGGCCGCGGGGCTGGACGAGCACGGCATCGGCACGCTGCTGGCGGTGACGAGCATCGGCGGCACGCTGGTGGCCTTGCCGGCGGCGGCGCTGGTGGAGCGGCGGCCGACGGGGCGGGTGCTCTCCCTGGCGGCGCTGGGCTTCACGCTCGCGCTCCTCGCTCAGGTCCTCGTGCCGGATCTGCCCGCGCCCGGCCTGCACGTGCCCCTGTGGACGCTGGCGAGCCTGGCCTTCGGCGTGCTCTTCACGGTGCACCATGTGGCCGCCGCGCCGTTCTTCATGCGCGTGGCGCCCGAGGACATGCGCGCGGATCTGTTCGGGCTGGCGCAGGCCGTGGAGACGGCCGCGACGCTCTTCGCCGCGCTGCTGGTGGGCTGGCTGGCCAAGGGCTTCGGCGCGTGGACGGGCTCGGAGCTGCGCGGCCTGCAGGTGGGTCTGGCGGTCGCGGCGCTGACTACGTTGCCGGCGTTCTTCGTGCTCCGCCGCATCGAGAGCGTGCCCGCGCCGGGCCCGAACCGCGGCTGGCTGGCGCCGCTGAAGATCGAGGACAAGGGCCTGCTCTTCCGGCTCGTTTTCCCCGGCGCCATCGTCGGCCTGGGCGCGGGCCTGACCATCCCGTTCCTGAACCTGTACTTCCGCGACCGCTTCGGCCTGGACCCGGCGGACATCGGTGTGGTGTTCGCCGTGGGGCAGGTGCTCACCACCTTCGCGTTCCTGAGCGGCCCCATCGTGGCACGGCGGCTGGGCACGGTGGCCGCCATCGTGGGCACGGAGCTGCTGTCGATCCCCTTCTTTCTCACGCTGGCGTTCTCCAACACGCTGCCGTTGGCCTTGTTGGCCTTCTGGATGCGCTCCGCGCTGATGCAGATGAACCAGCCCATCTCGTCGGCCTTCGCGCTGGAGCTGGTGCCGGAGCGGCAGATGGCGGCCGTGAACTCCGTGCGGCACGTGGCGTGGAACGTGTCGTGGGCCGTGTCGACGCAGGTCGGCGGCCTGTGGATCGCGCAGGCCGGCCACACGCCGCCCATGCTGGCCACCGTGGTTCTGTACGTGGTCGCCTCGACGAGCTTCTGGGCGTTCTTCGGCGGCGGTCGCGGTCGCGGTCGAGCTCGGCCACCCGAAGAAGAAATCGACACGGGGGCGTGACGGATTCGCCGGCCTGCCGGCAATCCCCCTTCGAGGCCGCCGAGACGCATGAAACCTCCGGCGGGCCGACACTCCCCTGTGTTCACCAGAAAAGGGTTCAGTCATGCGCCGTGTCTTCGCGTGGGTCACCACCCGTCCGTCCGCTCTCTCCCTCGCCTCCACCCTCTCCGGCTTCGCGGTCCTCGGCGCGTGCCTGCCCGCGGCGCAGGCCCAGATCGACCCTTACCGGCAGGTGGGCGGTCGGGCGTCCACGGGCATTTGGCAGGCCGGCGCGGACGGCGCGCCCGTGCTGGTCGGCGAGGTCTACGACGAGGGCGTGCCGGGCGGCGCGCAGCACTGGGTGTATTTCGAGGACTACGCCGCGGACCAGCCCATCACGCTCCAGCGCAGCGGCGCGGCCTACCCGGGCCTCGGGGCGTTCCTGGACGCCACCCGCGGCGCGGGCACCCTGTACGTCGCGATGTCCAACACGAGCGGACGATGTGACGCGGCGCCGGTCTGCGTGTCGTTGCCCGTCGTGGCCGACGCCCTGCTCAAGGCCGCCGAACCCGAGAAGAACTTCGGCACGTCGCAGTCCCTGAGCGTCACCCACGCGGCCGCAGGTGCCCGCCACGCGCTGCTGCGCTTCGACACCGGGCGCCTGCCCCCGGGCGCACACGTGACGAGCGCGACCCTCTCGCTGACGCGTCTGTTGGGCGCCGGCGCGCCGCGGGTGCACGGCGTGGCCGCCCCCTGGGACGAGGCCACCGTGAGCTGGAGTCGCTTCGCCCGTTCCGGCGCCGACCTGGGCGCCGGGCCCCTCGGGCCGTATCTGAGCGAGGTCGAGGCCACCGTGCCCGCGGGCGCCGGGGCGACGACCGCCGAGACCGGCCTGCGCGCGCTGGTGCAGGGCTGGGTCGATGGCACCCGCCCGAACCACGGTCTGTTCCTGTCCCGCGACGAAGGCGAGGAGAGCGTGGTCTTCGCCAGCCGCGAGAGCCCGGACGCCCGGGTCCGCCCCCGCCTCGAGGTGTGTTCGGTCTCCTGCGAACAGACCTGCGCCACCCCCTGCGGCCGCGACGACGTCTGCGCCGGCGGCGAGTGCGTGCAACCCGACGACGCCGCGACGTGTTACGGCGAGGCGCCGCCGGCCGAGGACTGCTCGCAGAACGGCCTGTTCATGCAGGGCCGATGCTTCTGCTACCCGGGATTCGCGGGCGACCGCTGCGAGGTGTCCATCCCGTCGACGCTCGAGGACTGCTCGGGCCATGGCCTGCCCGCCTACGGTCGGTGCTTCTGCGACCCGGGCTTCACCGGCGACCGCTGCGAGACGACGCTCGACGTCGCCTGCCCGAACGACTGTTCAGGGGCCGGCGTGTGCATGCACGGGCAGTGTTTCTGCCTGCCCGGGTACGGCGGCGAGGCCTGCGCGCCGCTCTGAGGCGCGGGGCGGGCCTCAGAGCCCGTTGACCTCGACGGACTCGTCCGGGCGGGCCTCGATCTGCTGCTCGTACATCTCCTGGTTGCGGCTGCGCTGCTGCTTCAGGCGCTCGTCGATGTTCTTCATCATGTCGAGTTTGCCCGGCGCGGGCGAGGCCGGGGCCGGCTCGTTGGGCTCGTCACCATCGCCGTCGGCACCGGAGGGCGCGTAGGCGAAGTGGTCGGCGTCGAAGGCCAGCACGGGGGCGCCGGCAGGCACGTGGGCGACGCCGCGCAGGTCGGCGCGCTCGGCGATGGGGCTGCCGGCGATGGCGCGCAGCTCCGCGGCCTTGCCGGGCCGGCCATCGCGCCAGCGCACCTGTACGCGCCGCTGCCCGGCGTCGGACACGGCGATCTCCAGGTCGCTGCGCAACAAGAGCGTCGCCGCGCTCTGGCCGCCGCCGCCCACCTGGACCAGGTAGGCGCCCGCGTCGCGCACGGGCAGGTCCACGTCCACGGGCCGCGGGAACGGCCCGGCCTCGACCTTGCGCGCGCCGGCCCAGGTGGGGCTCACGCCGGACACGCGGATGTCCAGCACGCCGCCCAGGCCGCCGTCGCGCAGGAAGATCGTCCGCAGGTCGAGCTTGTAGACGCGCAGGTGCACCTCGTCGAGGTTGGCCAGGTCCAGGCGGACCGAGGCCTTGTCGCGCAGGCGCTGGCGGATGATGGGCTCGACCTTCAGGCGGACGTCCTTCAGGGCGTGCAGGGCCTCGGCGGCCTCGTCGCGGCCCTCGATGGCCGCGTAGGCCGTTCGGGCGGCCGTGAGGTCGCCCCGGGCCTCGAGCAGGCGGGCGGCGGCGAAGCGGGCGTCGTCGCGGCTGGCGGCGGGGCCCATCGCGCCGCCCTCTTCGGGGAACTCGCCCGTGGCCAGGCGGTCGAAGAGGGAAAGCGCCTTCTTCTCCTGCCCCTGCTCGGCGCGGGCCAGGCCCTCGATGTAGAGCAGGCCGTCGAGCACGGGCGACTCCGCGTGGCGCTCGGCGAGCCGCTCGGCCCAGTCGGCGGCCGGAGCGAAGGCCCGCAGCCGGAACAGGCCCTCGACCAGGTGGAACCCGGCCTCGGCGGCGCGCGGCGACTCGGGGTTGAGCGCCAGGAACTCGCGGTCCCAGGCCGCCGCCATCAGCCGCAGGTCCGTGCCCGTGATGCCCGCGCGCACGACCTCGGGGGGCAGCGCGTCGGACTCGGCCAAGCTGCCGAGCCGCTCGGGCAGGTGGAACAGGGCCTCGGCCACCACCGGCAGCGCGGGGTAGCGGCCGGTCAGGTCGCGCATGGCCCGCACGGAGGCCAGCAGCCCGGCCACGCCCTCGAGGCCGCGCGCGCCGCCGGCCTCGCCGAGGAACGCCGCGCCCAGGCCCGCCCGCCACACGGCCACCGCGCGCTCCGGCCGCTGCGTGGTCCGGTAGGCGCGGGCGATGCGCATGATCTGGTCCAGTTCGAGGCGCGCCGTGGGGTCGAGCTCGCGGAGACGCTCGAAGCGGGTCACCAGCTCCGCGGGCGCGGCGCCGCTCTTCAGGGTCGCGTCGAACCGCAGCCGCGCGGCGCCGGCGCGCAGGGGGGCCGACCACGTCGACTCGTCGCCCAGAAGCGAAGTCGGATCGGCCCCGCCGGCCGCGACCTGCTCGGCCAGGGCCAGCGTCACCGCCGGCACGACGGGCGTCGCCGGTGCATCGGGCTCTCCGACGGACACGACCAGGGGCGCGGCCGTGCGCCAGCCCCCGGCGTCGTCGGCCACGCGCACGCCGCGGAGCGTGAAGCGGCCCGGCGCCACGGCGCGCAGGAGCGCACCACCGTTGCCGCGCACCTCGCGCACGAGGCCGCCGACGCCCTGGAAACCCGGCGCATCGTGGTCGAAACCCACGACGAGCGCCTCGCCCACGTTCAGGCGGCAGGGGCTGGCCTCGGCGCCGCAGCGGGCGGCCTGCCAGCCGGGGCCGGGGGGGCTGCCGGGGGAGAGATCGGCGCTGAGCGGGCTGCCGTCCGCCCCGGTCGGCAACCGGAGACCGAAGAGCGACACCTCGCCGCCCGCGGGCGGTGAGGCGCGCCAGGCCAGGGCGCCAGGCGCGCCGGCGACGACGACATCCCGTGTCGGATCGGCGCCGGAGCGGACGCGGACCACGCCGCCCGCGGTCAGGTCGATCTCGCCGACGACCTGCCCGGCGACGCGGACCTCGGCCCGGCCCGCGGCGGTCGGGGCGGCCTTGCGGCCCTTCGGCCCGGCGCCGGAGACGCCGGCCTGCGCCTGGATCCAGGCGACGCGGTCCGCCGACTCCAGATCCGGCGGGGGGCCGGGCAGCGCACGCGGCGCCCCGCCGAGCAGGCGCGCGGCCAGGGCGGCCTCGGGGCCCTCGCCGCGCACGAAGGGTTTCGCCTCGGCCAAACGCTTGCGGGCGACGAGCAACTGCGCGAGCTGCGCCGCGGCCTCGTCCGGCAGGTCGCCGGCGGCCTGCAGCGCGCCGTCGAGGGCGCTCTCGTCGATCTCCAGGCCCGCGCGGACGAGGGCCAGCAGCGCGGCCACGCGCTCCGCCGGCGCCTCGGCCGAGGGGAGCCGCTCGGTCACCTGCGCGCCCACGGCCTCGAGGTCGCCACGCACGCGCTCCAGCAGCTCGCGGCCCTCGGTCACGAAGCGCAGATGCTCCGTGGCGGCCGTCAGGGAGTCGGGGTTCAGGCCGTGCATCGCGGCGCCGAGCGACTGCACGCGGTCCGTCAGCGCCTCGCGCTCGGCGGGGGTCGCGGCCACGGCCAGCGCGGCCAGG
>CAINDO010000315.1 GCA_903847385.1 uncultured Myxococcales bacterium | reverse complement strand
GCACGCGGCCGTCGAGGCTCTCGCTGGTGGCGTCGAGGCTCTCGCCCTGGGTGGCGTCCTCGCCGCTCTCGGACTGGGCGTCGCCCTTGGAGATGGAGTCGCCGCCGCCGGGCTCGGGGCACCCGGCAAGGAGCAGCGCCAGCAGGGCGCCGGCGGTCAAGGGTCGACGGTTTCGGAGAGAATCACGAACGGACACGGGCACACCCCCTCGGGACTGCGGATCGGCGGCACCGTAGGGCGGGCCGCGGCGCGTTGCAACTCGGGCCGCTGGCATCGCACGGCGCGCCGCCCTACCCTGCGGCGTCATGCGCCTGCCCACTCCCGTGAGAATCCGTGTGTGCTCGCTCGTGTCCGCGGCGGCCCTGCTCGCCTGCGAGGACTCGACGAAGGGCGGCGGCGACCCGCAAGACGCCGCCCCCTACCGCAACGGCCGTGACCAGAACACGATCGAGCTGCCCGACTTCGGCGAGGCGCCCCCCCTCGGGGACGCGGCCGCCGCGCCCCCCGGTCCGGACGGCCTGGTCTTCATCGATGGTTCAACGGTGCCCGTGTCGGACGCCGGAGACCCTCCGCCGCCCCCGCCGGACGACGACGCCCGCGTCGCGCCGCCGCCCCCGGAGCCGGACGCCGGCGAGGACCCGACCCCGCCCCCGCCGGACCCGGACGCCGGCGTCGAGCCCCCGCCCGACGACGCCTGCGCGCGCGCCCTGGCCGCGGCCAACTACGACTTCGAGAGCGGACCCCAGGGTTTCAGCCACGATGTCTCCGACGGCACGGTCGCCCCGGACTGGCCCCTGGATCCCTGGGAGCACGGCCGCGCCACGAGCGGTCCCGGCGCGTGTTTCGAGGGCCGCCAGTGCTGGGCCACGGATCTGGACGACAACCTGACGCAGTGCCAGCGCGCGGAGTTGATCTCCCCGGCCGTGGACCTTTCGGCCTGCGCCGGGCGCAACGTCACGCTCGTCTTCGACCACTGGTACGACTTCTGGGCCGGTCAGGACGACTTCGGCGACATCTACTACGACGGCGGCCTGGTGGAGATGGCGCCGCAGGGCCGCGACTTCGCGCCGCTCGGCGGCGGGGCGGACTACCCGGGCGAGATCAACATCAGCCCCAGCGCCGGCTTCGGCTACGACTGCCTGGACCCGGACGCCTTTCACGTGGACCGGCTGCCCGGGTACGTGCAGCAGAGCGGCGGGTGGGAAGAGGCGCGCCTCGCGCTGGGCGCCGACGCCGGCCGTTTCACGCTGCGCTGGGCCTTCGCCACGGGCGCCAACGCACAGACCTTCGACCCCATCGAATCCCAACTGTACGAGCCGCCGGGCTGGTACATCGACCACGTGCGGTTCGAGGTCCGCTGAGCCGGCTCAGCGCCCGGCGTCCCCGCGGGCCTTCAGCCGCTCGAGCTCGCGGAACAGGCCGGCCACCAGGCTCATCTCGCCCGCGCTGGCCTCGGCCCGGGTGAGCAGGCGGCGCAGGCGACGGGCGTAGGCCAGGGCGCTGCGGCCCGGCGGGTAGCCCAGGCGCTCGCAGGCGGCGGCGATCTCGCGGAAGACGGCGTCCCGGTCGAGGCTGCGCAGGCCGGCGTTCGCCCGGGCGCGCCGCGGCGGTGCCCAGGTGTTCGTCTCCGGCCGGGCGAGCTCGTAGGCGAGCACCGCGACCGCGTGGCTCAGGTTCATCGAGGGGAAGTGGTCCGAGGTGGGGATGGCGACCACGGCGTCGCACAGGTCCAGCTCGGCGCGGCTCAGGCCGTTGCGCTCGTGCCCGAACACCAGGCAGGCCGGCGTGCGCTCGGCGAGCCGGTCTCCCAGGCCCGCGGCGGGCAGGCGCACGGGGCCGTCCTCCTCGTGGTGGCGGCGGCTCGTGCCCAGGGTGAACGCGGCGTCGTGCAGGGCGCTCTTCAGGTCCGCGAAACGCTCCAGGCGGACCTGTGCGAGCGACCCGCTGGCGAAGGCGTCGAGCGTGTCGGTGTCCATCGCCTCGCCGCCGACCAGCCGCACGCCGGCCAGGCCGAAGTTGGCCACGGCGCGGATGCAAGGGCCCACGTTGCGGGGGTCCGCGGGGTGGCACAGCACCACCCAGACATCCTGCGGGGCGACGCGCATCGGCTCAGCGCGCGGCGAGCAGGGCGGTCAGCGCCCCGATGATCACGGCCACGATCAGCCCGAGCAGGAGCACGCGCTTCGAGGGCGGCGACACGGCGTCTCGGGGCGGGGCCACGGGCAGCGTGGGCTCCGGGGGCAGCGCGCCGGGCATCGAGGCGCGGGCGGCGGCGGCGGCGCTCAGCATCACCGCGGGCGGCGCGCGGGGCGGCTCGGTGGGCAGGTTGGCGGTCCCCAACAAGCGCTGCAGCTCGGCCTTGACCTCGAGGGCGCTCGCCGGACGGCCCGCCGGGTCCTTGTCCAGCAGGCGCAGGAGCAGGCTCTCCAGCGGCGGCGGCAGCTTGTGCGCTTCGTCGAGGTAGGTGTTGGGCGGCACCACCGAGTCGTTGATGACGGCCGAGAGGGTCTTGCCGGTGGCCCGCTTGCGGGTGAGCGCCTCGTAGAGCACCACGCCCAGGGCGTAGAGGTCGGCGCGGGCGTCCGCGGGCTCGTTGCGGGCCTGCTCCGGGGCCATGTAGCGCAGCGTGCCCAGAAGGCGGCGCTGCTCGTCGCGCGGATCGGCGTCCAGCATGGCGGCGATGCCGAAGTCCACCAGCTTCACGCGCGTCTGCCCGTTGGCCTGCGTCTCCAGGAAGATGTTGTCCGGCTTGAGGTCGCGGTGCACGACCTTGGCCGCGTGCGCGCCGGCCAGGCCCTCGCAGACCTGCACCATCAGCGGCAGGACCTCGTCCACGGGCATGGGCGCGCGCTCCTTGAGGAGCCCCTTGAAGGTGCGCCCGTGGAGCAGCTCCATGGCGATGTACGCCACGTCCGTGGCCCGGGAGATCTCCGCGTCGAAGACCGTGACCACGTTGGGGTGGGTCAGCCGCGCGGCGGCGATGGCCTCGTCCTGGAAGAGCTGCCGCTGCAGCTTGCTCTCCAGGAACTTGGGGAAGAGCACCTTGAGCGCCACGTGGTCGCCCACGAGCACGCGTCGGGCGTTGAAGACCATGCCCATGCCGCCGACGCCGAGCACGGCCTCGATCGCGTACTTCTGGTCGATGACCCGGCCGATCCACGTCTCGGGGGCCTCGTCCGCCTCCGGTTGTGGCTGTCCGCACGTGCCGCAATGCGTCACGTCCGCGAACACGGTGGCGCCGCAGCGCGGGCAGAGGTGCGAACTGAGGGAATTGGAAGTCGACATCCGGGGTTCCGAGTGGGGTATTATGGGGCGTTTGTTGCACCGAAGGAAGTGAAGGAAGCCGCCATCCGTCCCTGCCCGACCTGCGCCGCCGAGATCCCCGCCGACGCCCCCGCCTGCCCCCAGTGTGGATTCGCGGTCGAGAACCGCGAGGCCACCAGCCCCTTCAAGGCCGGCACGGTGCTCGAACACCGCTACCGCATCGACATCGAGGTCGGTCGCGGCGGCATGGGTGTGGTCTACCGCGGCACCGACCTCACGCTGAACCGCCCCGTGGCCATCAAGGCCCTGCGCGCCTCGGACGCGGACGCCACCGTGCTCAGCCGCTTCCTGCGCGAGGCGCGGTCGCTGGCCAAGGTCGAGCACCCGGGCGTCGTGCCCGTGTACGCCGTCGGTCGGGACGAGGGCGTGTACTACATGGTGATGAAGTTCGTGGAGGGCCGCACGCTGCAGCTCGTGCTGAAGCAGGAGTCCCCCCTGGACGCCGCCCGGGCGCGCAAGTACCTGACGGACGTGTGCGGCGCGCTGACGGCCCTGCACACCGGCGGCCTGGTGCACCGCGATCTCAAGCCGGGCAACCTGATCGTGGGCCCGGACGACCGCATCACCGTGATGGACCTGGGCATCGTCAAGGCCGTGGGCGAGAACACGCAGACCACCTCGACGGCCCTGGGCACGCCCAAGTACATGGCCCCCGAGATGCTGGTGGACCACAACGTGGACGCCCGCGCCGACCTGTACTCGCTCGGGGTGATCGCCTACGAGATGCTGGCCGGCGAGCCGCCCTTCGACGGCCCGACGCCCATGGCCATCCTGTACAAGCAGGCCCACGAGGCCCCGGAGCCGCTGCGCAAGAAGGCCCCGAGCGTGCCGCGCGACCTGGCCGCCGTCGTCGAGAAGATGCTGGTGAAGGACCCCGAGCAGCGCTTCGCGGACGCCGAGCGCGTGGCCGCGGCCCTGAACGGCGGGTTTCACCCGGACGCCCCCCGCAGCCGCAAGCCGGTCTGGCTGGGCCCCGCGCTGGGTGGCGGCGTCGTGGCCCTGGTGGCCGTGATCGTCTTCGCGCTGCAGCGGCCCGAGCCGCCATCCGCCGGTGGCAACGCCGCGAGCGCCTCCGCCGCGCCCGTCGGCGTCGCCGCGCCCGCCACGCAGGCGCCGTCCCAGGCGCCGTCCCAGGCCCCCGCCACGCAGGCTCCGAGCGAGGCGCCGGTCCCAGTCACCGCCGCGCCCACCGCCGCGCCCACCGCCGCCGCCGCCGCGGTGCGCATGGTCAACCTCACGGTCACGTCCGATCCCACCGGCGCGCTGGTGCTGGAGAACGGCCGCCCCGTGGGGCGCACGCCCGTGAGCTTCAAGCGCCCCCAGGCCGGCCGCACGCAGACCTACGTGCTCAAGCGCGATGGTTTCGCCGACGCCAAGGTGAACCTGAACCTGGGCGCGGACGCCGCCGGCCACGCCCGGCTGGAGTCGATGTTCGAGCTCGTGCCCTGACACAGGGTGCAGGGAGAGCTTGCGACGCGGGGCCGCCCCGTGCACATTTGGGCGCGTGAGAAGGCCCATCTGCGCAACCCTCGTCGTCGTCGTCGCCCTCGGTCAACCCGTGCTGGCGGCGTCGCCCCAAGAGATCGAGCGCGCTCGCCAGATGAGCGCCGCGGGCGCCGAGGCGTTCCGCGCCAAGAACTACGATGAGGCCCTGGCGGCCTTCGAAGAGGCGAACCGGCTCGTTCCGCACCCCAACCTGGACGTGAACATCGGTCGTACCTACGAGGCGCTGGGCCGCGCGGATCAGGCGATGATCCACTGCAAGATCGCCCTGAACGCGCCGGGGGTGCCCGAGAACACGCGCCAGGCGGCCCAGCAGTGCGTCGAGCGCGTGCAGAAGCTCCTCACGCGGCCGGTGCTCAAGGTCGACTCCCGGCCCCAGGGCGCCGTGGTTCGCGTGGACGGCACCGCCGTGGGCAATACGCCCTGGCAGGGTGAGGTGGACGCCGGTCGTCGCCAGATCGACGTCGAGCTCGAGGGCTACAAGACCTCGAGCCGCACGCTCAACGCCGAGCGCGGGGACGTCTACCCCGTCGAGCTCACGCTGATCACCGCCAACATCGGCGGTCTGCTCTCGGTCTCGAGCAACCCCGCGGGCGCCTACGTCTTCCTCGATGGGGACGAGGTCGGGCCCACGCCCCTGCGCGGTTTCCAGGTGGACGCCCGCAGCTACGTGCTCGAGGTCCGCAAGGTCGGCTACTCGCCCGAGGTCAGCACGATCAGCGTCGAGGACGGCAAGCAGCTCGAGCGCGTGGTCACGCTGGTGCCCATCGGCGGCGCGGTGGAGCCGGCCAAGCCCCTGCCCCGCTGGCCCGGCTGGACGATGGTCGGCCTGTCCGGCGCCGCCGTGGGTGTGGGCGCCTACTTCGGTCTGCAGGCCGCGGACGCCTACGACAAGGCCGATCGCATCAAGCGCACCGGAGACCCGGACGACCCGGCCGACGTGGCCGCCCACGACAAGTGGGTGTCCAAGTACGACGACAACGTGCTCGCCGCGAATCTGCTGTTCATCGGCGGCGGCCTGCTGCTCGCCGGCGGCCTCACGTGGCTGCTGTGGCCGCAGCCCGAGGATCCGGCCAAGGCCGCCGAGCCTGCCGCCGAGGACGAGAATGAGGCCCCCACGCCGGCCCCCAAGCGCGCGCCCGAGGAGCCCGTAGACGACGCCGAGTGAGGCGCGGCCTCACTCGAACAGGGCGACCACCAGGATGGCCATGGCGCCCACGGCGAGCGCGGCGACGGCCCAGACGATCCAGTTGTCCGGCAGGGGTGGTCCCGCCGGCGGCAGGGACGAGGGCGTGGCGGCGGGCGGCAGCTTCGCCGGCTCCGGCTCCGGCGCACAGGCCATCTCGAAGGCGTCCAGGGCCTCCTTGGCCGTCTGGAAGCGCTTCTCCGGCTCGAAGTTGATCAGCCGCTCGATCCACTTGCCGATTTTGGGCGGCGTGTCCGGGCGGTGGTCCTTGAGGGGCGTCGGTTTGCCCTTCACGTAGGCCGCCAGGGCCTCGGAGTTGTTGGTCACGCGCACGGGGCGCGCGCCGGCGGCCAGCTCGTACAGCGTGATGCCCAGGGCGAAGAGGTCCGTCTGCGGGCCCACGATGCCCTTCATCATCCACTCCGGCGCCATGTAGGCCGGGTTGCCGATGAAGAGGCCCGTCGCCGTGATGGCCGTGGGGTCGTCGTCCCCGCCGGCGAGCAGCTTGGCCAGGCCGAACCCCGTGAGGCGCACGTGGGGCGTGCCGTCCGGCCGGGTGCCGAGCACCAGGGCGTCCGGGCTCAGGTCGCGGTGCAGGACGTCCGCCTCGTGCGCGGCCTGCAGGCCCTGCAGCGCCTGGTGGACCACCACCCGCCAGTCGTGCCAGGGCAGCGCGCCCTCGTTGCGCAGGCGGTCGCTGGCCAGGCCGCCCTCGATGATCTCCAGGGCCATGTAGGGCGCGCCGTCCGGCGTGAACCCCGAGTCGAAGAGCCGGGCCAGGTGGTCCGACCGCAGCTTGCCCCAGGTGGCCACCTCGCGCTGGAAGCGCGCCTCGTCCGCCGGCCCGCGCACGCAGTCCTTGGGCAGGATGCGCAGCTCGACGTGGCGCTGCAGGGCGGTCTGGTGGGCGATCCAGGTGCGCCCCGCGCCGCCGCGTTTGGGCAGCTCGTGCACGAGCACGAACTTGTCCGCGATGACGGCCCCGGGGGCCAGCTTCACGGCGTCGGGGGCGGACTCACCGACCTCGTAGAGCGGTGAGCCGTCGTCCGGACACCGATCGAGGTCGTCTTCCATGAAGGCGCGGGCGCATTGGGGACAGACGAGCACCGACGCAGGCTGCTACGCCCGCGGCGGACTTGCAAGCCCTCAGGGCCCGCAGGCGCGCAGATTGGGCAGGCCGGCGCGGTCGGCGCGGACGGCCTCGAACTCGAAGGGCAGGCCCCAGCCCATGCAGGTCTGCGGGTCGTCGCAGCCGAACTGCGGGTTGCAGCCCGGCATCAGCAGCGGCTGCGAGAAACAGCTGAAGGCCAGCGGCAGACCGCACAGCGGCAGGGCGCTGGTGCCGATGCGGGCGAGCAGCTCGTCCAGGGCGGCGGCGGGGTCCGGGCCCGCGCCGAGCCGCAGGCGCGTCGTGTCGCCGTAGGTCATCACCAGCGTCATGGTGCCCCGCATGGTGTCGTCGGCGGGCTCGTAGGCCGCCTCCATCGCCAGCGCGCTGAAGGCCAGCGACACGGGCGCCTCGCGCAGCCAGATGTCCGAGCGGGTGATGGCGCGGCAGACGGGGGTCAGGTCGCGCCGCCCGTTGACCGTGCGCACGCCGAACTCGCCGTAAGGCAGCGCGTCGCAGCCGAGCGGGCCCTCGGTGCCGAGCCAGACCAGCCGACCCTGGGCGTCGATGTCCGCGCTGCCGAAGGCGAACGGCCAGTTGGCCGCCGCCAGGTTGAACGCGTCCGGCGCGCCCAGCACGAGCAGCGTCGACCCGCCGTTGGTGGCCAGCGACGACTCGAAGACGGCGTTGAGCAGCGCGATGCCGTCCGACTCGCCGACCAGGCCCGTGGGCAGGGCGAACCGCGTGATGACGAAGCTGCCGCAGCCGCTGTTGTCCCCGGTGGTCGTGTCCGACGGGCAGAAGTCCGAGATGCCGTCGTCGCAGAAGTCACTCTGCGTGCGCGGGTTGCCGCCGCAGCGGCCGAGATCCGCGGCGTCCTGCCCGTCGAAGTTCGGGCCGGGGCAGGCGGGCAGGTTCTGCAGGCCGGGGTTGCGCGGCACCGCGCTCGCGTCCGCGCCGGGCAGGCAGCGGTCGCGGTTGACCAGGGGCACCTGCGGATCGCAGAGGGCGTCGTCGTCCGTCATCGTGCGGCCGCAGCGGAAGCCCAGGTTGGGCGCGCGGCTGGACTCCCACATGGAGAACCGCTCGGTGTTGCTGAGCTGACGCGGCACCGACGTGAAGTCGCGCCCGCGGATCGAGCGCTTCGGCGAGAACGGCGTGGTGTCGCAGCCCGCGCCGACGGGGTCGGTGTTGTTCAGATCCGCGAGGTTGTTCGTCGTCCAGTCGAACATCCACTCCGAGACGTTGCCGCCCATGTTGAGCAGCCCCTCGGGCGTGGCGCCGTCGGCGTTGGCGTAGGCCGGGGACGGGCCGTGGACGTCCCCCTGGCAGGTGAGCTCCATCTTGTTGTAGGTGCCCAGGCAGGCGGCGCGGGTGCCGCCGGCGGGGTCGGCGTCCGCGCAGACGGTGAGCTCGCTGGTCTGGTCGACGTAGCCGTCGTTGCACGCCGCCGGCAGCGGGCCATTGTAGCCCTCGGCGCGACAGCACTGGGCCTCGACGCAGTCGGGCGGGGGCTCGTCGCCCCAGGGGAAGACGCGCCGGGCCTGGCCCTCGGCCGTGGACCCGCTGGCGGCGTGCTCCCACTCGTACTCGGTGGGCAGGCGCTTGCCGGCCCAGCTGCAGTAGTCGCGCGCCATGCACCACGAGATGCCCGTCACGGGCAGGTCCGGGAGCAACTCCGCGTCCGCCGCCAGCGACGGCTCGGGGCTGCGCGCGCAGCGGTCCGGGCTCTCCGGTCGCTCCATGGCGCGGCCGGCGTTCATCACCTCGACCGCGCGCAGCCAGGCGGGGCTCACGGGCTCCAGGCAGCACCCGGAGCGCACGCACTCGGCGTAGGCCCGGATGGAGACCTCCTCGCGGTCCATCGAGTACCGGTAGGTCAGGTCGACCATGCGCGGCGTGTTCGGGTCCGCGGAGCCGAACTCGTCGACGCCCGACTGGTAGGTGCCCATGCGCGCGGAGTCCTCGCAGGGCGTGCCGGGCACGGTGTTCTGGCAGCGCCCCATCTGCTGCGGCGTGCCGCGCTGGTCGAAGGCCGCGGCGCAGGGGTCGGGGCCGCGCAGCACGCCGTCGATCAACGTGTCGCCGTCATCGTCGAGGCCGTTGTTGCAGATCTCCACGCGGGGCACGCAGGCGTCCCCGCGGGGCTTGAAGCCCTCGGGGCACACGGTCGCGGTGCAGGCGGGCCCGGCGGCGGCCTCGGCGCAGGTCCAGCGCGACGCGCCACCCAGGTCCCCCACTCCGCCGCAGTCGACCAGGCACGCGTTGAAGCCGAAGTCGGCGGCCTCGAGGCAGCCGAGCGCGCACTCGCCCTGGAAGGGCTCCGCGCCCGCGCAGGACGCGGCGCAGTTCAGCCGCGCGTCGGCGCGCTCGTTCTCGCAGGCATCGCGGCAGGCGGCGCCGACGCAGTTCGTGGGCGCGCCGCAGCCGACCGTGCCGTCCGGGCAGGCGCCCAGCGTCGCGGTGGCCTCGACGGCGGCGGCGCAGTGGGCCACGCGGGCGGCGTCGACCGGGCTGGCGGCGGCGATCACGTCGCCGCTCTCGTCGATCAGGCCGTCGCAGTCGTCGTCCACACCGTTGCAGGCGCCGCCGGTGCCCGCTGCGGGGGGGGCGCCCACACAGGCGAGGGCGCCGTCGACGCAGACGAACACGCCGTAGGCGCACAGGCCCTCGGCGAAGGGCAGGCCGCAGCGGCTGCAATCCAGGGGGTCCGACTCGTCCGTGTCGCCGTCGCAGTCGTTGTCCACGCCGTCGCAGACCTCGAGCCCGGGCACGCAGGCGTCCGGGAGCATCGGCGCGGCGTCCGGCGGGGGCGGCGCGGCGTCCGGGGGGAGCACGGCGGCGTCCGGGGGCAACACGGCCGCGTCGGGCACGGGCGGGCTCGGGCCATCGAGGCGCGCGGCGGCGTCCGGGGCCGGCGGGGCG
>CAINDO010000314.1 GCA_903847385.1 uncultured Myxococcales bacterium | reverse complement strand
GGCGGCACGGCCGGGCACGGCGGCTCCGCGGGCGAAGGCGGCACCGGTGGCGCGGCCGGAAACGGCGGGTCGGCCGGCAGCGGCGGGTCTGCCGGCAACGGTGGGTCTGCGGGCAACGGTGGCCAGGCCGGCCAAGGCGGCGCGGCCGGCAACGGCGGGTCGGCCGGCAACGGCGGGTCGGCCGGGAACGGCGGCCAGGGCGGCACGCCCACCCCGGACGCCGGCGCGGGCGGTCTCCCCCCGGACCCGGACGCCGGCGCCCCCACGGACGACGCCACCGTCGGCACGCCGGACGCGGCGGTCGGCGCCGACGCCGGGCCTCCGGCCGAGTGTTTCTTCGACTTCGACTGCGGCAGCATCGACCTCGTGTGCGACGCCGGGCGCTGCATCGCCAACCCGGCCTCGGCCATCTGCGCCGTCGCCGAGCGCATCGAGGGCCCGACGCAGCTCGACGTCGACCTGCCCGACCGGGCGTCGCTCCTGTACGCCTGCGGCTTCGCCGACGGCCCGGAGCAGGTCTTCGCGCTGCCCGCCACCGTCGAGACCTACTGCATCTCCACCGTCGGCTCGCCGGGCGACACCGTGCTCTCGGTGCGACCCGACTGCATCGACGACTCCGGCGACGTGATCTGCATCGACGACCTCGCCGGCCGCGTGCGGACGTCGGAGATCACGGTGCCCCCGCACGACGCCGACTTCACCCTCGTGCTGGACTCGTTCCGGGTCGAGGGCACGATTCACCTGAGCGTGACGCCCGGCGAGTGCCCGTTCCGCAGCAACTGCGAGACGGACGCCGACTGCTTCGGTGCGGACGAGGTCTGCGAGGGGCAGCAGTGTTACCCCGTCGCCGGGCGGGACGCCTGCGAGGCGCTGTGCCTGGACTACGCGCTCTGCGCCTCGGCGCCCGGTACGCCCTGCACCTGCAACGGCGAGGGGCACGACCTGTTCTATCAGGCCAACTGCCTGGACGGGTGCACCTTCGGCACCGTGCAGGCGCTCGACGGCCTCGGCGCCGGCTGTGGCGTGCTCGTGCCGGCGATGACGGCGAACAACCCCGCCGCCGAGGCCGGCTGCAACCCCGCCGACCCCGCGCTGTGCGTGTTCGACCTGGAGGCCGGCGCCGCCCTGCCCGCCTGCGTGCACTACGCGGCGAAGCTCGTCGAGTGCGCCACGACCGCCTGCGACGCGGCCGCCAACTACACCGACCTGCTGACGGACGCCCTCGCCGGACACTGCACCGACTCGTTCGACTCGTTCGTCGAGGCCCCGGTCGCCTCGGGCCCGGACGAGCTCGAGCAGCTCGCCGCCCTGCCCTGCGACGACGCCTCGCTGCAGCCGCGCTGGCGGGCGCTGGTCGAGCCCGACTACGGAATGGGCAGCCCCCTCGTGCTGGGCAACCTGTGCACCACCGCCTTGCCGGGCAACGACCCGGACACCTGCGCGGTGTATTGCGCCCAGCGCGCCGTGTGCGAGGGCCAGGACGCCACCCTGCCGGACGCGCAGTGCCAGGCGCGCTGCCAGCTCAGCGACACCGTGCACAACTTCGCACAATGCGCCGCGTTCGCGTTCGACTGCGATGGCTACTACACCTGCACCCACGGGGACTACGGCTTCGAACACCCCGAGGCGGTCGCCGTCTTCCCGGCGGACTACACGTACACCCCGGGGCGCTGCCTGGGGCCCCTGCCCGAGGAGAACGGGCACATGCTCGGCGTACGCCTGCAGCCGCCGGCCTACCCGTTCCGCGTGGACGCCATCGAGTACGTGGTGATGCAGCAGGCGGCCTTCGGCTTCGACGCCGGGCTGGCCCACAGCGTGGAGGTCTGGACGCAGAACGATCGCACGCCGCTGGAGAACCCGGGCGTCGTCGGCAGCACCACGCTGAACGTGCCGGCCACGGTGATCGCCGAGGACCGTCTGCGTCGGGTGCGCCTGCCCCTGGCCCGCCCCATCACCCTGCAGGACGGGGACGTGATGTTCGTGGGCGTGCACCTGGCCTACGACGCCGCCAGCGGTCGCTCGCTCTGCGTCGCGGGCGGCGCGGACGCCGATCTGGACGAGAGCTTCTGGTGGAGCGGCGCCGCGCAACCGCCCTACGCCTGGACGAGCCTGACCTCGATGTTCATCGCCGATCCCTTCGCGATCTTCGCCCTCGGCACGGCCCTGTAAAGCCGCCGCGATCCGCGCTGCAAAAGCGCGCGACCCCTGCTATCTTCCCGCGCCATTTTTCAAAGCCCACCGCAGGAGAGCCCCATGCAGGCCGGAATCGTCGGTTTGCCCAACGTCGGCAAGTCCACCATCTTCAACGCGCTCACGGCCGCCGGTGCCGCCAGCGCCAACTATCCGTTCTGCACCATCGAGCCCAATGTGGGCATCCTGCCCGTGCCCGACGAGCGGATGGGCCGCATCCAGAAGTTCATCCCCACGCAGAAGCAGATCCCGACCGTGGTCGAGATCGTCGACATCGCGGGTCTGGTGCGCGGCGCCAGCAAGGGCGAGGGTCTGGGCAACCAGTTCCTCGGCAACATCCGCAACGTGGACGCAGTGCTGCACGTGGTGCGGTGCTTCGAGAACGCGGACGTCGTGCACGTGGACGGCGGCGTGAACCCGCTGCGCGACATCGACACCATCGACACCGAGCTGTGCCTCGCCGACATGGAGAGCGTGCAGAAGCAGGTCGATCGCTTCGGCAAGCGGGCCAAGGCCGGCGACAAAGAGGCGGCCGCCAAGATGGAGATCCTCGAGCCCGTGCTGAAGCTGCTCGAGGCCGGCAAGCCGGCGCGGCTCTTCCCCGGCGCGCTGACGGACGAGAACGTGAAGCGCGGCCTGCGCGATGCCGGCCTGCTCACGGGCAAGCCCGTGCTCTACGTGTGCAACGTGGACGAGAAGAGCGCCGCGACGGGCAACGCCTTCGCCGAGGAGGTCGCCAGACACGCCGCCGCCGAGGGCGCCGGCTGCGTGATCATCAGCGGCCAGGTCGAGGCCGAGGTCAGCGAGCTCGAGGCGGACGACCGGATGGCGTTCCTGTCCGAGCTCGGCCTCACGGAGCCCGGCCTGAACAAACTCGCCCGCGCCGCTTACAGCCTGCTCGGCCTGCAGACCTACTTCACGGCCGGTGAGAAGGAGATCCGCGCCTGGACCATCCCCGTGGGCGCCAAGGCCCCCGAGGCCGCCGGCGTGATCCACACCGACTTCGAGAAGGGTTTCATCCGCGCCGAGGTCTTCACCCTCGCCGACCTCGAGGTCTACAAGACCGAGGCCGGCCTCAAGAACGCCGGCAAGCTCCGCGTCGAGGGCAAGGAGTACGTGGTGCAGGACGGCGACATCATGCACTTCCGGTTCAACGTCTGAGCCTCCGGTTCGTTGCGCCGTGGCCATCCCATCCTTCTATGAGTTTGGACTCCCGATTCTCCGCGCGCTTGCAGCAGGCGGGGGTTCGCTGACCAAGTCGACCCTGCTCGTCGACGTCCCAGCAGCCATGGGCCTGACCGACGACGACCTCACGGAGACGATCCCGAGCGGTGAGTCAACGGTCGCCAATCGTCTGGGATGGGCGCTCAGCCACATGAAGAAGCCCGGTTGGGTGGACAATCAGCGGCGGGGTCAGTGGACGCTGACGGAGCAGGGAGCTGCCCGCCTTCGAGCCGGTCACGCGGTCCTCTTGAAGGAGTTGCGAGGTCACGAGGGCGGCGGCGACGACATCCCGTTGCCCGTCGTCGACGCGGTCCGACAGACGCCGACCGAACGGATTGCGGAAGCGCAGGCCGAAATCCTGGCCGATGTGGCTTCGACGCTGCTCGAGCGACTGAAAGCAGTGCCCCCCGCCCGATTCGAGGCGATCGTGCTGCAGGTTCTGGTCGCGATGGGGTACACGGGGAGTCAGGGGCGCAGCGAGCACGTGGGGAAGACGAACGACGGCGGGATTGACGGCGTCCTGTACCTGGACCGACTCGGTCTCGAGCGCATCTACGTGCAGGCAAAGCGGTGGCAAGCGCCGGTGGGCGCGCCGACCGTGCGAGAGTTCGCCGGAACGATGGACGGCGAGGGCGCGACGAAGGGCGTGATTCTCTCGACCTCGACCTTCACGCCCGAAGCCCGGAAATTTCTCAGCAAGTCCACAAAGACCATCCGCTTGGTCGACGGGCTGGAGTTGGCGAGTCTGATGGTCGAGTTCGATGTCGGCGTGACGACGGCGCAAGTCATCAAGGTTCCGCGCGTGGATGAGGACTACTTCGAGCCGAACTGACCCTGGGGCTCTTGTGCTTGTTTCTGGCCTGTTGTCGGGTCAGAATTCAGGTCCGAATTCCGCGGAGGTCCGATGAAGCCGCTTCAAGTCCACGAGGACATCATCCCCATCGGCGAGTTCAAGACCCACGCAGCCCGGATCATGCGGCAGTTGCGGGACACAGGGCGACCGATCGTGATCACCCAACACGGCAGGCCCGCTGGGGTGCTGGTGCCCACCGAGGACTTCGACCGGCTCACGGAACGGGCGCGGTTCGTGGCGGCGATTCAGCAGGGACTCGCTGACTCTGAGGCGGGGCGAGTGATCTCGGACGAGGAGTTGGGCGCGGAACTCGACCGAAAGTACGGAGCCGTGGAAGAGCCGTGAAGGTCGGCTGGTCTGACCGGGCTCGTCGGGACCTGGACGCGATCTACGCCTACATCGCCCAGGACAACCCGGCCGCCGCCCGCACGTGGGTCAACCGTCTACGGGAGCGAGCCCGAGCGGCAGCGACGGCACCGCTCGCTGGCCGGGTCGTCCCCGAAGCTGAACAGCCCGGCGTCCGCGAGGTCTTCCTGGGGACCTACCGGCTCGTCTACCGGGTCGTGGGCAACGAGCTTCACGTCCTGACGGTCTTCGAGGGTCATCGACTCTTCCCTGCCGACGAAGGCGACACCGACGCGTGACCCCCGGATCAGGGCAACGGCTCCACGTCGGGGACAGCGCCTGCAACCCATTGAAATCGCTCGCCCCTGCAAGTTCGGTTCAGCGTCTGTTCCAGCGGCGCCGTCGGCGGTGCAAAGTCCGGCGACCAGGTCGTGCGTGCTTCGCCGCCGGCTTTGTGACCCCGGGAGGGCCATCCGGAGACGAGTTTCTGCCGCTCGAAGCCACCGTTCCCGGTGGCCGGGACGCCGCCCTCGCAGAGCCGCCAGCGCGCTGAGCCTGCCCAAGAGTCAGATCATCACGAGGCGCTCGTTCCGTTCCTCGAGGTCATCCTGGAGGCCCGCAACGTGCTGCGGCTCATGATCGTCGGTCGCGGCGGCGACCTCCTCGCCCACCTCCCGAAGCCGACCGAGGGCTGGCTGCGGCGCGTCTCGACGCCTCGGGTGCCGAGCGTTCACGCCCGACCGTGAACGGCGGTTCACACTCGCCCTCGGCAGCGAAGATTCCTCAGGCAGGTGCGTTGGCACGTGCGCTGCAACCGAGCGGGGACACACCCTGACACCGGAGTTCCCCATGAAGCCTCTCTCGCGCCACACCGCACTTCTCTCCCTTGCGTTCCTCACGCCCGCGCTGGCCCTGGCCGAGTCGCCGCCGAGCTTCGGGGCTCGGGCCGCCGGGCCTCGCAGCGACGAGACCGTGTGGCCTGCGGACGCCCGCATCCGACTGGCGGGCGACCAGTTCGACGTGGGCGGACTGAATGCCACTGTGAACGGCGCCCCGGCGCGTCTCGTCCCCGCCGGTGACGTGATGGGCGGCCGGAGTTTTCTGCTGTCACCCGCGCCCCTGGACGGCCAGGCCGTTCACATCGAAGGCGATCCGTGCCCGGCCGAGGCGGCGGAGTGGGGCGCCGCGTGCCAGCCGCTCGTGATCGACTATGTGGCCGGTCCGCCCCTCGGCCAGAACGTGACCGAGTCGCTGCCGCGCTTCGCCTTCGACGTCTACGACTACGCGACACTCGCGCCCGAGAGCTGCGGCGACGCGATCGGCGCCACCCTCCAGTACCGCTTCGAAGACGCTCCCCAGCCGCTCGCACGCGGCCTGTACGCAGTGGGGATGCTGAACGGCGAACGGATTTTCGAGAGCGACCTGAACCAGGTGCCTTCCATGCACATCGTACCTTCGGCACAAGAGTCCGGAGGGACGTTCTGCCTGGAGTTCTTCGTCGAGAACGTCGCGGGCGGCCGCGGCCCGGTCACCCGGTCCTGCGACCCCTGCCGGGCGCGCGTGACCGACGAGCTGCCCGACGACGTGTTCGGCGATCCGGGCTTCACACGCGACGAGCTCGTGAACCCCGAGGGCTGCCTGCCGACCGACGGTTTCGCGGCCGAAACTCCGATGGACCCCTCGGATTCCGAGAACTCCGTCGACGCCCCGGCGCCGGACGCGCCGAGCGCGGGCTCGGACCAGGCGCCACCGCCGAGCGCCGCGGACACGGCCGACTCCGAATCGGCCGCAGATGCCGACGCGGAGGGCACCGACGGCGGCTGCAGCCAGCGCCCCGGCCCGGCGACGGGCCTGCCGTGGGTCGTGGGCCTCCTGGCACTTCGCCGGCGGCGATGCCGGGCCTGACGAGTTCAGGTCGGCGCATCCCCCGCTGCGCCGGCGCGTCGGCCCCCTTTACACCCGCTCGACGGCGCGCGAGGCTGGGCGCCATGCGCGGATCGGCGGTCGTCATTTTCGGCGTGGGCGCGTGGCTCCTGGCGGCCTGCGAGGGCGACCTGACCGCGTCCGCGACGTCGGAGGACGCGCTCCGCGCCGCCGTGGACCTGGGGTCACGCGATGCGAACGCCGCAAGGGCGCGCGAGGCCGGGCCGCCGACGGCACCCGCCGACGCGGCGCGCTCGACCGACGCTGAGACCCCCGAGGGCTCGGACGACGTGGGCCTGCGCGGCCATGACCGTTCACTGCCGCCGGGGCCGACGGCCGATGCCGCCACGTCCACACCGGACGCCGCGCCCCCACCCGTGGAGCCGCCCCCCGAGGCGCCCTGCGCGGCTGCACAGTACGTGCGGCCCGACGGCTGCCCCTTCCCCGTCGAGGTCGTGATCTGGACGGTCGGCGGGTGGAACCTGCTCGCCGACGCCTTCGCGGCGAACCCCGCCCCCTGCGCCGAGTATTTCATCTCCGTGCCGCCCTTCTCCGGCGACAAGACCACGCTCCGCGCGGGCGAGGCGGCCCGCATCCGCGCCCACGGTCCACAGTTCCACGCCCTCGCCGAGTTCTCCGACGGCGCGTGGGGCGAGTGGCGCACGGCCAACGACACCACCTGGGTCGCTGCCGGGCTCGAGTTCCGCCGGCGCGCGGCGGCCGCCGGCTACTGCCTGGGTCAGGGCGACGGATGGATGGTCAACGAGGTCCACAGTTCGATCCGCTCGGAGCCGGCGACGCGCGGCCGCTGGGTGAACCTGTTCCGGTCGCTGCACGAGGGCGAAGACGGCCCCGCGGACGACGCGCCCGGCGCGGTGGCCGTGGTCGGGATGGCGCAATCGACGGTGAACCTCGGCGTGTACAAGGCCAACCTGGAGAACTGGCTGGCCGACGCCGACTTCTGGGAGGGCGTGGCGCCCAACGTGCGGTGGTGGGCCCAGGAGAGCTACTGCGACACACGGCGCGTGTGTGTCGCCGGCGATCTGGACGCCCGCACTCAACACATCAATCGCTATGCCATGCACGTGGGTCGACTGAGCGTCGTCGCCCCGGACGGCGCGGGCGTGAACCCGGCGCAGAGCTACTTCTCGCGGGCCTTCGTGCCCATGCTGAACGCGGTCTGGGGCAGCACGCCGGCCAACGGCTACGGCGACACGGACGTCTCGCTCGAACAGATGCAGATGTTCATCACCGAACAGATCTATGCCAACCGCCGCTACGCCGACGGCAACGCCCACCCGGACGGGCGCATCTCGTTCGCACTGCAGAGCTATCGGTCGCCCCGCGAGTACGAGGTCCTGGGCGCGCGGATGGCCGAGGCGATCGCGAACGCCTACGCCCCCGGGTCCGTGCCGCTGGACGCCTGCCGCGGCAACGGCGACGCACAGGGTTTCTGTCGCTGCGCCATCGACGGCGCTGCGTTCAACGACGCCTGGGACACGTTCCAGGCGTGGTGAGTTCCCACACCGCAACCGCCGCCCGAGGTCCCGCATCGCATGCCCATGACTGAACGCTCGCTTCGCCTCGCCCACACCGTGCTGCTCCTGGACGCCCTGGTTTTCCTCACGCTCGGGGTCTGGTTCCTGGCCGATCCGGCGCCGGCGCTGGAAGCGGTGGGCATCGCGCTCTCGCCAGGCTCCGGGGCGACGGAGGCGCGGGCGATGTACGGCGGCTACGAGCTCGGCACGGGGATGTTCCTGCTGGCCTGCCGGCGGGAGCCGGGGTGGGCCCGGGCGGGGCTGGCGCTGACGATTCTGGTGCTGGGCGGGCTCGGTATGACGCGGCTCGTGGCGGGCAGCCTCAGTGGGGGGTTGACTCCGCTCATGTGGGGGCTCTTCGCGGCGGAGTTCGTGGGCGTGGCGTTCAACGTCTGGGCCCTGTCCCGGGCCCCCCGCGGCGCCGCGAAAAACTAAAGGGCCATTTCTTGATCTGCCGCAAAGCAGGGAAAGCCCGCCGGGTCTAGATCTCTGTCGTGGAGGTCTCCATGGCTGAGAAGCGCCTGCCCGTTCTTTCCGAGTCCGAATTCGAATCCCTCTGTGAGTGCAATGGCACCGCCCCCTGCGGCGAGGCCCAGGCCGACGGCGTCCCCTGCGACGCCCTCGGGCGCGAATGCGAGTGCTGCGGCCGCGCGCTGTCCTATCAGCGCGACGTCGCCGCGGGCCGCAAAGCCGCCGAGGCCGCGGCCGATCCCGACGCACTCATCATCGTGCCCACCGAGATCGGAGCCTGACATGCCCAGTTCCCCTGGAAACGAGCGGCCCAAGCCGTTCGTCTTCGCCGAGTATTGCAAGGGCTGCGGCCGCTGTGTCGGCGCCTGCGCCAAGGATTGCATTCACGCCGGCACCGAGATCAACGCGCTGACGGGCCTCGTGCCCATCGAACTTCACCTGGACAACTGCAACGGCTGCGGCCTGTGCATCGCGGCCTGTCCGGAGCCCTTCGGCCTGCAGCCCGCGCCCGGCGCGGACTTCGACCTGCAGGACCCGGAGAAGATGTTCGGCGCGCGCCCGAGCACGGCGCAGAAGCCCACGGACATCCCGGCCGTGCGGGTGCCCCTGCCGCCCATGGAGCCCCTGGTCGTCAAGGGCACCTACGCCTCGGCCCTCGGCGCGCTGCTGGCCGGCTGTCGGCATGTCTACGGCTACCCGATCACGCCCTCGACGGAGGGCGCCGAGCTGATGGCCAAGCTGCTGCCCAAGCTGGACGGCGTGTTTCTGCAGGCCGTCAGCGAGGTGGCCACGGTCAACATCATGTACGGCGCGAGCGGCGCCGGCGTGCCCTGCATGACCTTCACGTCGTCCCCGGGCTTCAGCCTGATGCTCGAGGGCGTCAGCTACATGATCGGCGCCGAGCTGCCCGGTGTGTTCGTGAACATCATGCGCGGCGGCCCCGGTCTGGGGAACATCGGCCCCGAGCAGGCGGACGTGAAGCTGGCCTGCCGCGGCCTGGGCCACGGCAACACCCACGCGCTCGTGCTCTGCCCCGCGACGCCGCAGGAGATGCTGGACCTGACCATCCTGGCCTTCGAGCTGACCTTCAAGTACCGCAACCCCGTGGTCCTGTTGGGCGATGGGTACCTGGGACAGATCACCGGCAAGGTGAGCCTGCCCGATCACATGCTGCAGCCCGGGCTGCCGTCCTGGGCGGTGTTCGGCGACGCCGCCCACCGCGGCAACGTGATCAACTCCATCGTGCTCGGCGAGCGCGACCTCGAGGTCCACAACGAGCACCTGAACGCCAAGTACGCGCGCATGGCCGCCGAGGAGCAGCGGGCCGCCCTCTACGAGTGCGCCGACGCCGACACCCTGCTCATCGCCTGCAACACGCCGGCCCAGATGGCCAAGGGCGCCGTTCGGGCGCTGCGTCACCAGGGCGTGAAGGCGGGTCTGTTCCGCCCGATCACCCTCTGGCCGTTCCCCATCGACGCGCTGAAGGCGCTGCTGCCGCAACTGAAGCGCATCATGGTCGTCGAGGCGAGCCCCGGGCAGATCGAGGACGAACTTCGCCTGGCGCTGAGCTACGCAGACGTCGCCACACCGAAGATCGAACACATCCGGCACATGGGCGGCGTGCTGCCCCAGACCAACGAGATCGTCGAGCGGGTGCTCGCCGGTCGCGCCCAGGAGGCCCAGCGATGAGCTCCGCCACGACCTTCGGCTCGCCGACCTTCTACTCGCGCTTCGAGCGCCACGCCCACGGCGAGGGCCTGAAGGGCCACGCCACGCACTACTGCGCCGGCTGCGGCCACGGCCTCGCCCACAAGTACCTGGCCGAGGCCATCGACGAGCTCGGCATCCAGGACCGCACCGTCGCCGTGTCGCCCGTGGGCTGCGCGGTGTTCATGTTCTACTACCTGGACGTGGGCAACACACAGGCCGCCCACGGCCGCGCCCCCGCCGTCGCCATCGGCCACAAGACGGCCAACCCGGACTCCATCGTCATCAGCTATCAGGGCGACGGCGACCTGGCCTCCATCGGCCTGGCCGAGATCGTGTCCACGGCGCAGCTCGGGATCCCGATCAGCGTCATCTTCGTGAACAACGCCATCTACGGCATGACCGGCGGGCAGCTCGCCCCCACCACGCTGATGGGTCAGCGAAGCTCGACCTCGCCCAAGGGCCGGACGCCGATGATGGGCCAGCCGCTGAAGATGGCCGAGCTCATCGCGCAGCTCGACGGCCCCGTGTACGTCGAGCGTGTCGCGCTCTACGACAACAAACAACGCGTGAAGGCCAAGAAGGCGATCAAGAAGGCCCTGGAGTGCCAGGTCAAGGGCACGGGCTTCAGCTTCGTCGAGGTCCTGGCCGAGTGCCCCACCCACCTGGGCATGGAGCCGGAGCAGGCCGAGAAGTGGGTGCAGGAGAGCATGGTCCCCGTGTTCCCCCTGGGCGTGAAGAAGGACGTGACGGCCGAGGGGCCGAACTTCCCCACGATCCCCCGCCCCGCCTTCGACGCCGGCCACCTGCTCGAGGTCATCGACGCCAGCCCGGACGCGCCGCCCCGCTTCGCCACGGCGTTCCCGACCCACCTCGACCCGACGGACGTGAGCCTGAAGCTCGCCGGCGCCGGCGGTGACGGCGCGCAGACCATCGCCCTGTTCCTGACCCGCTCGGCCATCGCCGAGGGCTTCGACTCGACGTACATCCCCTCGTACGGGCCGGAGTCGCGCGGCGGCACGTCCTATGCGGACGTCCACGTGGCCTCGGAGGAGGTCCTGTCCCCGGCCTCGCCGGATCCGCACGTGCTCGTGGCCTTCAACGCGCCGAGCCTCTCCAAGTTCGGGCCGCAGGTGCGCGCGGGCGGCACGGTCATCTACGACAGCACCGTGGTGCACGAGGTCCCGCCGCTCGCCCCCGGCGTGCGCGTGCTGGCCGTGCCCTTCACCGCCATCGCCCGGGACCTGGGCAAGGTGATGGTGAAGAACGTGGTGGCGCTGGGCGCGCTGCAGGCGGCCACGAACCTGTTCCCGGCCGAGACGCTGCTGAACACGCTGCGCACCGCGCTGAAGGACAAGGCCGCGCTCATCCCGCTCAACGAGAAGGCCTTCGCCTGGGGCGCCCAGGCCGTGACGGACGCGCGCTGAGAAATCCCCGGGGCGTGGTACAAACGCCCCATGGAAGCCGATCTCACGCTGCCCGACGGGCGCGTCATCCCCGGGTGGGAGCTCTGGTTCACGGCCAGCCGCGCGGGCGGGCCAGGGGGCCAGCACGTGAACACCTCGAGCACCCGCATCACGCTTTACTGGAACCTCTCCGGCACCACGGCCCTGGACGAGGGCGCCCGGGCGCGGGTGATGCGCAAGCTCGCCTCGCGCATCAACGGCGAGGGTGTGCTGCAGGTCTCCGCCGAGGACGAGCGCAGCCAGCTCTCCAACCGGGAGACGGCCCGCGAGCGCCTGGCCATGCTCGTGGGCGAGGCCCTGCTCGTGCCCAAGTCGCGGCGGCCCACGCGGCCGACGCGGGGCTCGCAGGAGCGCCGCATCTCGGCCAAGAAGCAGCGTGGCGACCTGAAGAAGTCGCGGCAGGCCGGGCCCGAGGGGACGTGAGCGCCGCCACTTTCACGCGGGGCTGAATCGTGGCAAAGAGGAGGGCATGCTCGGCCTCTTTGCTGTCCTGCCCTTTCTGATGCTGCCCGCCGTGGGGCTGATGGCCCCCGCCGGCGGTGCCTCGCGCCTGCCCGTCGTCTCGAGCTGGGCCTACGTGCTCCAGGGACATGGCGACGCCGCCCTGCCCGTGGACGCCCTGGCCGCCAGCGCCGCGGACCTGCTCGTGGTCGAGCCGAGCGTGGGCGAGCGCCCCATGAGCCGCGAGGAGCTGACGCGCCTGCAGGGCCCGAAACACCGGCCCGTGCTGGCCTACCTGAGCATCGGCGAGGCCGAGTCGTACCGGACTTACTGGCGCGCGGAGTGGAAGACGCCCGCGTCGCGCCCGGCGTTCCTGGGGCCGGAGAACCCGGACTGGAAGGGCAACTACAAGGTCCGCTACTGGCAGCCCGAGTGGCAGGCGCTCATCCAGGCGCGCATCGTGGAGCTGGCGGACGCCGGCTTCGACGGCGCGTACCTGGACATCATCGACGCCTACGAGTTCTGGGGGCCCGGCGGGGCCGTGGGCGCCAAGGACGTGCGCAAGGCGGCCGCGGCCGACATGGTCGCCTTCGTGCTGATGCTGGGCGAGGCCGCGCGGGCGAAACACCCGGACTTCGCGCTCGTGCCGCAGAACGGCGCGACGATCCTGGACGAGGTGCCCGACGCGCAGGCCGCCGCCTATCTCGCCGCGATCGACGGCATCGGCGCCGAGGACACGTTCTTCTACGGCGAGAAGGAAGAGAACAACCCCTTCAAGCCGCAGGCCGAGGTCATCGCGGCGCTGGGGCGCTACCGGGCCGCGGGGCGGCGCGTGCTGGCGGTGGACTACGTGACGAAGCCCGAGTCGGCGCAGAAGTTCGTCGAGGCCGCCCGCAAGGCCGGCTTCGCGCCCTACGTGGGCCGGCGCGCGCTGGACGTGCTCGTGAGTCAGCCGTGAGGGCGGCGCTGCGCTGGGTGTTCGGCGTCGCGATGTTCGCGGGGGGCTGCCTGGCCGACGGCGACGCCGGGTTGGCCGTGTGCGGCAACGGCCGCATCGAGTCGGGCGAGACGTGCGACGGCGACGAGTTCCTGACCACCTGCGAGCGCGGCGAGCTGCGCTGCGACGACACGTGCCGCGTGGACACCACGGCCTGCCAGGCGTTCTGCGGCAACGGGCAGCGCGACCCCGGCGAGGCCTGCGACGGGACCGACGTGGCCGTGTGCCACACCGGCGGCAAGCTCACCTGCAGCGTCGGCTGCACGCTGGTCACGGACCAGTGCAGCACGGGCTACTGCGGCGACGGCGTGCGCAACGGCGACGAGACCTGCGACGGCACGGACGCCGTGCCCGTGTGCGACCGCGGCGGCGTGCTGCGGTGCAACACGGACTGCGACCTGGTCATCGAGGGCTGCACCGCCTGGTGCGGCAACGCGCAACGCGACCCGGGCGAGGTCTGCGACGCGGACGACGTGCCCGCCTGTTACACCGGCCGCCTGACCTGCACACCCGGCTGCGCGTTGGAGACGGCCGCCTGCACCGGCGGCTTCTGCGGCGACGGCGTCGTGAACGGCGAAGAGGAGTGCGATGGCACCGAGGGCACGCCCGTGTGCATGTCCGACGACCGCGCGGGGCGCGTGCCCTGCCTGCCCGACTGCACACTCGACCGCGGGCGGTGCCTGACCTTCTGCGGCAACTTCCGCCGGGACGAGGGCGAGGCCTGCGACGGCGACGACCTGCCCCCCTGCCACGACGGCATGAACCGCTGCCAGAACGACTGCACGCTGGACGCGGCGGCCTGCGAGGGGGGCTATTGCGGGGACGGCGTGGTCAACGGCGACGAGGAGTGCGACGCCGCGGCGGGCGTGCCCGGGTGCGCGAGCGGGGGCACGCTGAGCTGCCTGGCCGACTGCACGCTCGACCGCACCATGTGTCCGGCGTTTTGTGGGGACGGCCTGCGCACGGGCGAGGAGCCCTGCGACGGCGACGACGTGCCCACCTGCCACGCGGGCACGCTGACCTGCGTCGGCTGCGCGCTGGACACGGCGGCCTGCGGCGGCGGCTTCTGCGGGGACGGCCGGCTCAACGGCCCCGAGGTCTGCGACGGCCGCGCCGGCGTGCCCGCCTGCACCGGCACGGGCGCGCTGTCCTGCGGCCCCGAGTGCGACCTGGTGGGCGAGTGTTCGGCCTGGTGCGGGGACGAGAAGCGCGACGTCGGCGAGGCCTGCGACGGCCTGGACGTGCCGGCGTGTTACGGCGGTGCCATCGTGTGCACGGGCGATTGCCGCGCGGACGTGTCCGGCTGCGTGGGCGGCTTCTGCGGCGACGGCCTGCTCAACGGCCGCGAGGAGTGCGACGGCCTGGACGGCGTGCCCCTGTGCACCGGCGAGGGTCAGGTCACCTGCGGCGCGGACTGCACGCTCGAGGGCGAGTGCGGCGCGTTCTGCGGCGACGGCAAGCTGGACCCAGGCGAGGACTGCGACGGCGACGACGTGCCCTTCTGCCACGCGGGCCGCAACCTGTGCACCCCCGCCTGCCGACTGGTCACGGCGGAGTGCCCGGGCGGCCACTGCGGCGACGGCGTGATCAACGGCGACGAGGCCTGCGACGGCGCCGACGTGCCGCGCTGCGCCGCGGGTCTGGGCGAGCTACGCTGCAACGCCGACTGCACGCTGGACGCCGTCGACTGCGCCGGCTTCTGCGGGGACGGCGTGACGAACGCCGCCGAGACCTGCGACGGTGATGACGTCCCGGCCTGCCATCAGGGCACGCTCGGCTGCGCGGCCGACTGCACGCTCGTGTCCGCCCCCTGCCCCGGCGGCTTCTGCGGCGACGGCGTGGTCAACGGCCCCGAGGACTGCGACGGCGCGGACGTGCCGCTGACCTGCGCGGCGGGCGGCGGGGAGATCCGCTGCAACGCCGACTGCACGTTCGACCTGAGCGGCTGCGGCGGCTACTGCGGCGACGGCCTGCGCAACGGCATCGAGGTGTGCGACGGCGCCGAGTTCGCCTTCGACTGCAACGACGGCGTGCTCGCCTGCAGCCTCACCTGCGACTTCGTGGACACGAGCGGCTGCCTGGGGGGCACCTGCGGCGACGGCGCCCTGAACGCCCTGGAGGGCTGCGACGGCGAACTGTTCCGCGAGCGGTGTTGGGACGGCCGGTTCCGCTGCCGGGACTGCGCGCGACTGGACGACGAGTGCCGGGCGTTCTGCGGCGACGGCCTGCGCAACGGCCCCGAGCAGTGCGACGCCGAGGACCTGCCGCCCTGCCACGGGGGCGTCTCCACGTGCCGGCCGGATTGCACGCTGGACGTGTCCGCGTGCCCGGACGGCTACTGCGGCGACGGGGTGCGCAACGGCCAGGAGATCTGCGACGGCGCCAACCTGCCCTACGCCTGCCACGCGGGCTTCGGCGCGCTCGCTTGCAACGGCGACTGCACGCTCAACGAGGCCGGCTGTCTGGCCTACTGCGGCGACGGCGTGCGCAACGCCGGCGAGGCCTGTGACGGCGCGGACGTGCCCACGTGCAACAATGGCGGCACGATCCGCTGCAACCCGGACTGCACGCTCGACCTGGCCGAGTGCCCGGAGGGCTACTGCGGCGACGGCCGCCTGAACGGCCCCGAGGACTGCGACGCCGAGGATCTGCCCACGCAGTGCCACCCCGGCTTCGGCGTGCTCGCCTGCAACCCGGACTGCACGCTGGACGCGACGAACTGCCGGGCGTTCTGCGGCGACCTGAACCTGAACGGCCCCGAGGTCTGCGACGGCGCGGACTTCGCCTTCGACTGCAACAACGGCGTGCTGGCCTGCAGCCCGGACTGCGCGCGGCTGGTGGTGCACCAGTGCCCCGGCGGCTTCTGCGGCGATGGCAACATCGACGCCGGCGAGCAGTGTGATCTGGACCGCTTCGACCGCCAGTGCTGGGACGGCGTGTTCGCCTGCAACGCCTGCGCGCTGGACGACCGCCAATGCCGCGCCTACTGCGGCGACTCGGTGAAGAACGGCCCGGAGACCTGCGACGGCGACGACGTGCCGCGCTGCCACGACGGCTTCTTCGTGTGTCGCGACGACTGCTCGCTGGATGGCGCCCGCTGCCGGGCGTTCTGTGGCGACGGCCGGCGCAACGGCAACGAGGAGTGCGACGGCGACGACGGCCTGCCCGCCTGCCCCACCCCCGGCGGGCGCTACCGCTGCCTGCCCGACTGCGTGCTCGACGCCACGCTCTGCCCGGACGGTTGACCCATGAACGTTCGCATCACTCCCGGCGCCGCGGCGGCGCTGTTCACGCTCTGTCTCTGCGCCTGCAGTGATGCGGCGTCCGACGCCTCGACCGTGGACGCGGCGAACTCGCCGGACCTGGGCCCGGCCAAGGCGGACGGCGGGGCGGACGGCGGCGGGCCGGGCGGCGCGGGCGGCCAGGGACTCCCCGGGGGCGACACGGGCGGCGCGGGGGGCCAGGCGCTCCCGGGCGGG
>CAINDO010000313.1 GCA_903847385.1 uncultured Myxococcales bacterium | reverse complement strand
GCTGGCCGCGTCGGCGCCAGCGCCCGCGCCGGTGCAGGCCGTCGTCGAGGCGCCGCAGCCTGCGCCGGTCCAGCCGGTCGTCGAGGCGCCGCAGCCCGCGCCCGAACTCGTCGCACCGACCGGTGAGGTCGAGGTCGAGGTCAAGTTCACCGACCGCCTCGGCGTGATGAAGCTCTTCTACGACGTCGCCAAGGTGTTCGTGTACACGCGGGACCTGCGGCCCGGCGAGCTCCTCGAGTCGTCGTGCACGCTCGGGCAGGGCGGCGAGGACTTCCTCGGCACGGCCAAACGCGCCATCTACCACCGCTTGGCGGGGGCCATCGAGGAGCACATCCGGGGAACCGTCACGGCGGCCCGCGCCCAGATGTCCGCCGAGGAGATGCCGGGCTACGAGCTGATGCTCCAGCGCGCAGAGCAGCTACTCGCATGCATGCGCAGGGCCGAGCCGCTCATCGGCTCCAAGCCGCCGGACCGCTTCATCGTGGGCAACACCGGCCGTCCCAAGATGAGCCCCGAGGAAGAGGCGCTCATCGTCGAGGTCGACGCGCTGCTCAAGCGCCTGATCTCGACGCGGGCCAAGGTCGCCGCCGGCCGGGCCGCCTGACCGGCCTCAGCGGCCGTTCAGCGACCAGTCGTAGGGCAGAAAGCCGAGCTTGCCGGCCTTCTCCGCCGCCAGCACGGCCGCGGCTTCGGGCGCGTCCAGGTAGCGAGAGACGAACGCACCGACGCCTTTGAAGTCGTCCTTGTACCAGTCGAAGATGCTCGACAGCCGCACCTCACCCGTCGCGGCGACGATCCGGTTGCGCGACGCATCGCGGACGAACCGCCGCATCTGCTCGTCGAGCTGCCGCTCGAGCGTCTCGGGCTGAAAAGCCTCGGCGCGCAACGGCGGGCACGACGTGCTCGCGCAGTTCAGGGCCGCGTGCACCCGCGCATCGGCGAAGGTCTTGCGGACGATGTCGTTCTCGATGTCGTTCAGCGACAGGGCCTTGCCACCCACCTTGTAGCTCTGCGCCTTGAAGAAGCCGAAGTCGGGGGCGACGTCGGACACGCTCTTCAGGCCGGGGTAGTGGGCCAGCACGCCGCTGACCGCCAGCACATTGTAAGCGTTGAGCCAGAACGCCAGCCTCGCCTCGCGCGTGGGCAGCTGCGCGGGGTCGAACGCCGCGAGCCGGCCCACGTACTCGGCGACGCGGGGGTCCCGCGACAGAGCCGCGTAGTCGACGCGGCCGTCCTTCACGGCGACCTTCAGCGCGGCGTCCCAGGGGGCGTGGTCGAAGGTGGTTTGAGCGAGCGCCGGCAGCGCGAAGCAGAGGGCGAGCCAGAAGGCGAGGACGACACCGAAGCGACTAGAGCGCATTGAATCTCCATCCCGCACGAAGCAGGAAGGACTGTAGCGGATCGCCCGAGGTGTCGAGAAACGATGTCCGGCGGTACTCGAAGCCGAGCCACAGGCTGCTGCCCGCGTCCGGCTCGGTGATGGGTGTGTCCAGGCCAGCGCCCCAGTCCCACAGCCCCGTGAAGCCCACGTGCGTCGCGTGTCCGCCACCGAGCCCGAGCCGCAGGTAGACGGAGGCGAGCGTCGTCCACAGGCGGTCCGAGCCGAGCATGAACATGAAGAAGGGGTGGAACTGCGCGCTCACGACGCCGGCGTGCAGGGTGCCGTCGTCGAGGTGCGCGAGCTCGTAACGAGCGGCGACGTCCGCCATCTGCAGCACGGAGGACGCTCGGACGCCCAGATCCAGCGCCAAGCCGTTCTCTCCGTTCACGCGCTCGAGACCGCCGGCGGCCTCCAGTCCGTAGAACGAGCCGGTGTATCGCGGCGGCGGCACCGTGACCGGCGGCGCGAGCAGCACGGACAGCACCAGCAGCGAAACGCTCAGATGTTCTCCTCGAGAACGTCCACCGCGCGGCGCGCGGCCGACAGCAGCCGGGCGGGCAGGGTGGTGGCGCCCGCCTGGACCAGCAACTGATACTGGTCGCCGACCTTGAGCGTGACGACGTAACCCGAGGCGCCATGCACCGTCAGGCTGCGCAGCTCGGCGTGGCCGGACTTCTGCTCGGCGGCGGCGAGGCGGCGCAGCGCGATGCCCTGATAGGCCGCGCACAGCCGCAGCTCTTCGCGCCGCGCCTTCGGGTGGATGGCGATCTCCTCGCCGTCGAGATCGGTGAACGCGGCGCCCGTGACGCCCGGAACTTCGCTCACCAGCTTCGTGATCGCATCGTGGAAGACGTCGGCCATGGCTCAGTGGCTTAACACGGCCGGGGCCTCGGGGCAAGGCGCGCGTCCGCGTCGAGGGCACCCGCCCGCGTTGACATGGGGCCCGGGTTGGGCGACCTTGCGGCGCGAACAGCGTGGAGGCGAGTCATGGAAAACACCGCGAAGGGGCCGAGCCTGGCCGAGGTCCTCGAGGGGCACTTCCCCCTCACCAGCAATCGCCTGCTCCTGCAGGACATCACCAACATCCGGCAGCGACGCATCCTCGCGGTCGTTCTGGCCCCGCACGTGCTCCTCGACCGGGCGGCCATCGACCCGCTGGTCGGCATCCTGCGGTCGCTCCGCGGCACCAACGCCATCGATCTCTACGTGGACGGGCAGGGGCCCACCTCGCCGGAGGCGTGGCGGGTGGTCTCGGCGCTGCGTGAGCACTTCGAGCGGTTCACCAGCATCGTTCCCTTCGCCGCTTCGGCCGGCGCCACGATGCTCGCCCTCGGCGGCGACGAACTCTTGATGACGGACGTCGCGAGCCTGTCGCCGCTCGAGCCCTGGAGCCTCAGCCCCGAGCTGCAGCGCCTGCGGGGCGAACTGCGCGCCCTGTCGCCCACGGACCGGGCCGCCGCCATGCAGCGCCTCGACCTCCGCGACGTCGGGGCCGTGGACCGCGCCTACAACGGCCTCGAGGCCCTCGTGCGTCGCATCCTGGGCACCCATCTGGCCGCCGAGAAGGACTCTGCCCGGGTGGACGCCATCTGCCGCCAGCTCTGCGAGGGCGATCTGCTCCCCAGCTTTCCGTTCACGCGGCGCGACTGCGAGCAGCGCCTGCAGCTCGACGTGATCAAACCCGAGCCTGCGCTGACGGACAACCTCTGGAAGCTCCACGAGTACTACCGGCAGATGTTCGACATCGAGGGCGACTGGGTCTGGAACGAGCGCCACTTCTCCATCTCGTACGACGGCTTCATCGACACCCTCGACGAGCGCCGCGTGCTGGTGCGCATCCATCGTCTCGACGAGCGCGGGCGCCGAATCGGCGAGGGTCCCGTGCTCACCCGCTGGGTTCGACCCGGCGGCCAGGAGGTCGTGATCGACCGGGAGCTGGCACTCTGACCCCATGGCCCAAGAACGCCTCCAGAAGCTGATCGCGCGGGCCGGCATCGCCGCGCGCCGCAAGTCGGAAGAGTACATCACGGCCGGCCGGGTCAAGGTCAACGACAAGGTCGTCACCGAGCTCGGCACCAAGGCCGATCCGTTCAAAGACAAGATCGAGGTGGATGGCCGCCGGCTCGAAATGCCGCGCGTGCCGACCTACATCGTGCTGTGGAAACCCACGGGCGTCGTGACGACGGCCAGCGACGAGCTCAACCGCCGCACCGTGCTCGACCTGGTGCGCTGCGACGCGCGGGTGTTCCCCGTGGGACAGCTCGACTACGACACCGAGGGCGTGATGCTCCTGACGGACGACGGCGACCTCGCTGCCGCCCTGACGCAGCCCGGCGCCGGCATCGAGAAGGTCTTCCGCTGCAAGGTGAAGGGGTTCGTCCACCGCGACATCGTCGAGAAGCTCAAGGTCGGCGTGGAGCTCGAGGACGGCCTCGCGCAGGCCCTCAAGGTCGAGATCTTCGCCGGCGACCACCCCGGGCAGATGCGCGGGGCGGCCATGGTCGAGCTCACCGTGATGGGCAGCCACAACAACCTGATCAAGCGCATGCTCGAGGCCGTGGGTCACCCGGCGCTCACCGTGCGGCGCGTGCGCTTCGGCCCGCTCGACCTGGAAGACCTCCGGCCGGGCAAGTGGCGCAACCTGCGCAAGGACGAGCTGGCACGTCTGCGCGGCGCCGCGAGCCGTGCTCGCAAAAATCGTAAGGCCGCTCCGCAAAAAGGTTGACGGCAGCCCCCTCTGAGCCTATTGTCCGCACACCTTGATGCGGGGTGGAGCAGCCAGGTAGCTCGTCGGGCTCATAACCCGAAGGCCGCAGGTTCGAATCCTGCCCCCGCTACAAAGTCGAAAAAGGGTGCCCTGGAAGAGGACACCTGTTGAGAGGCCCAGTCGGGAAACCGGCTGGGCTTTTTGCGTTTCTGGGCGCTACTCCGCAGAGACGCGCAGGGCCGCGAACCGCGGCTCGACCGTCTCGGGCTCGAGAATCCGGGCCCAGCGGGCGCGGGTGGCGTCGAGCAGGGCCAAGGCGGCGTGGCGATCGTCGGGTTCGTGCTCGGCATCCAGCCAGTCGAGCACGCAGGCCGTCAGCGTCGCGCGAAGTGATGCCTCGACCTCGGGCACCATGGCGCAGAAGGCCTGCACGAACCACTCGACGCGCTCGGCGGCCGTGGGATAGGCCCACCGGGCGCCGCTCGCCAGCCAGAACCACAGGCCACCGACGGACGCCGGGAACATGCACAGGCCCATGGCGTTGGCGGTGACGGCCTGGTCGAGCAGCGTGCGGACGTGTGCCGCGTCCACGCCGGGGTGGGCCAGCAGCGGCTCGTTGGTCTCGTCGAAGACGTCGTGCCGATGATGGGCAGCGGCCAGCTCGACGAACCGACGGGCGTAGGCATCGGGCACGCGCCCGCCGCGCTGCTCGACGACCTCGCGCAGCGCCTTGAACTCGAGCGGTGGTCGGGCGCGCACGAAGACGTCCACGGCGTCGGGGACGCCGAGCCAGCCGAGCGCCTGCAGGCGATCGAGGGCGCCGAGGAAGTCGACGGGGTCCTCGATGCGCAGCACGAGGTCTCGCAGCGTGTCGTGGGGCACGAAGACACCGAAGAGGTCGAGCTGCGTGGGCGCGCCGGCAGAGACGGCCCGGCGCTTGCGGTTGGGGGCGTTCAACGCGTCACCGCCTCAGCCCGAGCTGCGTGAGCAACACCTCGACGGCGCGCCACTCCGGGGCGTCGCGGTAGGCGTCGGCGCCGTCGACGAGCTGGAAGAGGGCGTCGCGCAGGCGCCGCTCGGGCGGGCTGAGGACCTCGTCGAAGCGGCTGTCCATGAGGTGGCCGTGCGAGGCCGCGAGGTGGGTCAGCAGGTCCAGGAAGATCTCGACGCTGCGCGCGCCGTCGGGCATCTCGGCGTTGGGGCCGGCCGGGCAGATCCAGGGCAGGTCCTTCTCCCACAGCGTGCGCAGCAGCGGGTGGGCGTTGGGCATCAGGGCGTAGCCGAGCTGCTCGGGCTCGGGCGCCTGGTTGCCCCAGCCACGAACGGCGCGCCGGACGGCGTCCACGATGCGCAGGAAGTTGTCGTCCGAGAACGAGAACCCCACGAAGAGCATGCGCTTGGTGATCAGCATCGCCTGGACGATGCCGGCGAGGGCGGCGTTGCGCTCCACGTAGCGCATGTAGTCCTCGCGGGTGAGCACGATGTCCTCGGGGTGCTCGACGCAGCCGTGCATCTTGAGCAACCAGCGCGTGCCGTTGCGTGTCGGTGCATAGGGCAGCACCCGCACGGACTCGTGGCCGGCCCCGGCGCTGGCCAGCTCGAAGAGGGTGTCGTAGTTCGTGGTGATCGTCTCTTCGACGGGCAGGCAGGCCAGGAGCGCGTGCGCCAGACCGTGGTGGCGATGGCGCTCCAGGAGCGTGCGGATGTGCTGACCGACCCCGGGCGCGCCGTCGCTGCGGCGCAGGCGCTCGGCGATGAGCTGGGCGCGGTCGAGCAGGTCGACGGACTCGAAGGCTTGCAGGTCGGCCTCGGAGAGCCCGGCGGCGCGCGCGAGCTCGTCCAGGAGCTTGCGCCAGCTCGGCAGTCCGGCGCCCATGCTCACGCCGGCCCCCAGGAAGAGGACGAGGTGGTGCTGCAGGGCGTCCTTGGCCAGGAGCTCGGCCTGGGCGCGCGTCGCCGCGTCGAGGCCGTGCCACAGATCGAAGGCGCCGCTGCTCTGGAGCTGCCGCCGCGTGGCCTGGGCAGCGGCGAAGTGGGCGGCCTCGCGGCACACGAGCACCAGGTCGATGTCCCGCGTCGCGGCCTGGTGCGCGAGTTGCGGCACCAGGTGGTCGAGGATCGCGCCGGCGACGTGCCCGGCGCCGCCCCAGCCGGTGCCCACGACGGGCAGGGCGAGGAGCGGTCGCTGCCGGGCGAGCCAGCGCACGGGGCCATCGGCGAGGGCGGCGTCGATGAACTCGACGACACCGGACACGTACCAGTCGGCCCCCTCGCCGCTGGCGCCGATCTGGGTCAAGTAGGGGCGGGGACCGGGCGCGGCGTCCAGGGGCACGGCGCGTCGACCGCCGGTGAACACCTTGGCCCAGGGCCGCGACCGCCACTTCTGCGCGGCGCCGCGGGCGCGCAGGCGCTCGGCGAGCGCGGCGTCGTGCCACCACCCGTCGGTGACGTGGAGCGCCTTGTCCGTGGGCAGCAACCAGGCGTCACAGGCCAGGCGCAACAGATCGCCGCGGACGACGAAGAGGTGTCCGGCCACGCCGCCTCAGGCCGCGCGCTTGCGGAGCACGTAGGCGACGTTGACCGCGAGGCGCTCGGTCCGGCACTCGGCCAGCGTCTTGCCCTCGTAGGGCATGCGCAGGGCGTCGACGACGTCGAGGCCGCACTCGCCGATCAACGCCTCGACCTCCTCGGGCGCGCGCCACAGGAAGATGTGGTCGATGGCCGGCGCGTTGACGCAGGTGGTCACGAAGATGAACGCGTCCGGCTTCGCGAGCTCGGCGATGCGGCGCAGGAAGACGTCCGGGCGCTCCACGTGCTCGAGGACCTCGCCCATCACGATGGCGTCCATGCTCGCGGGCACGAGGTCCGTCGCGTCGAAGAAGTCCTTCTGCTCCAGGCGGTAGCGGCCCGCGTGGTCCGGGCAGAAGTGCTCGAGCACCGCCCGTGTCTGCGCGATGCTGGCCGCCGAGATGTCGATGGCGAGCGCGCTGTCGTAGCCGCCGGAGACGACGGCGTTCATCAGGTAGTAGCCGTGCCCGGGCCCGATCTCCAGGTAGGCACCGCCGCGATCGCGGGGCAGCACCCGGCGAAAGAACCGTGCCATCTCCAGGTGGTTGGGCCACAGGAACGCGGTGATGGCCAGGCCGTACATGTACTGATGCATGTAGTCGGCGTCGTGGTAGACGTCCGCGGCCACCTCGGCGTAGCGGCTGTGCCGGTAGCGGTCGTTGCGGTTGAAGAAGATCTGCTCGCGCAGCGTGTCACCGACGACGATCAGGTAACACTCGGCCAGGTAGTCGGGCGTGACGCCCCGCGTCGCGGTGAACTCGAGATAGGTCTCGAGGCGGTCGCGCTCGTCGACCTGCAGGTGCGCCAGGGCGCGCTCCATGAAGCCGCGGTGCATGGGGTTCTGGTCGAGCACGCGCCGGACGAGGTCGGCGGCGCGGGGCAACAGGGGGGCAGGGGTCGAGTCCATGGTGAAGGCATCCGATGGAACGACCGCGGGCGTCAAGGCTTCGGTGATTTTCGGCGCCCGCGGGGCGGGGGCAGGAGCGCGTCGCACTCGGCGGGCAGGGTGGGTCGGCCGGAGACCCGCTTGCCGTAGTCGGCGGCGGCCTTCTGGCGATCGGTCGAGTCGCGCGCGCCGAACCACCAGTCCAGGTCGGCGCAGCCCTCGTCCGCCCCGATGTCGGGCTGGTTGCGGCACAGGGGGCTGTCCGGCGGGCACGTGAGCCGCACGTGCAGGTGCTCGTCGTGGCCCCACCACGGCCGGATGCGGGCCCGCCACGCGCGGTCCTGCCCGGGATCGGGGTCCTCGCACAGCGCCCGCTTGAGCACCGGGTTCACGAAGATCCGCGCGACGCGCGGGTCCTCGGCGGCCAACTGGAGCAGGCGCCGCTGCGCCGCCCCGAAGGACGCGGCGGGTTTGCCGGCGGCGCGGTCGACCATGGGCACCTGCAGGGGGTCCTGGGCGGTCCGCCGGCCGAGCGCGAAGGCGAGGTCGACGTCGAGACCGATCTGATGGCTGGCGTGCCCGCTTGGCGCCGGACCACCGCGCGGCTGGCCGAGATCGCCGACCCGCAGGCGCCCGAGCTTCTCGCGCTGCACCGCTTCGCCCAGCGTCCGGATGAAGTCCAGCAGGACCGGGTGTCCGTAGTGCCGGTGCCGCCCTGGCCGCAGCACATCCAGCGCCGGCGTCGCCCGCGACAGGGCCTCGGCCCCGACGATGCAGCCCGCCGAGTAGCCGCCGATGGCCTGAGGCGGGCCGGGGGCCGGCGTCTTCTGCGCGGCCCAGGGCGTCCGGCGACCGGCGATGCCCTCGGCCGGCCAGAGCAGCGCGAGCGCGAGCAGCAGGGGGGCGAGCGGTCGGGGAGCGAGAGCGCGGCGCATGCCCACCGGTAGCATCGGCGGCCCCCCGACGACAAGCCGAGGTCGGTTCTGCTGGCATGATCCTCCGACGCAGCCGATAAAGCCCCCATGTCCGACGCCACGAACTCCCTGGCGCAGCTGCACCACGCCCTCGAGCGCTTCGACACCGCCGACGACGCCGCCCGGCCGGCCGTCGAGGCCGACATCTGGGCCGCCTTCGGCACCGAGGGCGCCGCGCTCGTGCTCGACATGTCGGGCTTCTCGCAGACCGTGAAGCGCCGCGGCATCGTGCCCTACCTGTCGATGGTGCGCCGCATGCAGCGCCTGACGCGTCCCCGCGTCGAAGCCCACGACGGCGTGGTGGTGAAGTACGAGGCCGACAACCTGTACGCGCTGTTCCCCGACCCGGAGACGGCCCTGGCCGCGGCGCGGGAGATCATCGCCGCCTGCGCCGCCGAACCCGTCACCCGACCCGAGGACCGGGTCTCGGTCTCGATCGGGATCGCCGCCGGGCCCTTGTTGCACATCCCGAACGCGGACTTCTTCGGCGACTGTGTGAACACCGCGGCCAAACTCGGCGAGGACCTGGCGCCGGCCTCGGAGATCCTGATGGCCAAGGACGCGGCGATGCGCCTGAGCGCGGCGTCGCGGGCCGCCGCGACGGAGGGTCGGTTCGAGGTCTCCGGCGTGCGATACGAGGTCCTGATCTGGTCGCCGCGGGCGTCCCGAGAGGCCGGGGCTTGACGCGACCGCACAAACTGATTGGATCAGCGAACCCATGGTGACCGCCGAACTCAAGGCTCTGCACGTCGAGGCCGGTACGCGCCCGGAGGCCGTCGAGGCGCGCGCGCGTGAGCTCCTCGCCGAGCTGCCCGCGGACGCGCCGCCGTGGATGTCGGCGTGGGCGTGGCTCGCGCTGGGCGCCTGCGGCCTCGCCCGGACGGACGTTCGCCTCGCGCTGGAGTCCCTGGCCACGGCGACGGAGTCTTTCGGCGCGGCGCATGACGACGAGGGGCTCCTGGCGTCGCTGGTGCTGCTCGTCAACGCCTGGGTGCTCGTGGGGGACCGCCCCGAGGCGCGCCTGACCGCGGGCCGCGCGCTGCGCCTGGCCCGCCGGCTGGGGGCGAAGGCCACCGAGGCCCGGCTGCTCGTCAACCTGGCCTACACCCACGGCGAGGACGACGACGCCATCTCGTACGAGATGCTCACGCAGCAGGCTCTGGACATCTTCACGACGCTGGGTGACCAACGCGCGATGGCCCACTGCCACGTGAACCTGGGCGGCGCGCTGACGCGCTCCAAACAGTGGAGCGACGCGCGGCAGCACTACGACCGCGCCGAGCGGCTCTGCCGCAACGCCGACTCGCCCTACATCGAGGCGCTCCTCTGGGCGGGGCGCGGGGGCCTGGCGGTGGCGCTCGGCGATTGGGAGACGGCGCTGGGCATGTACGCCGAGAGCAACCGGAGGCTCACCGCCCAGGGTCGCGACTACCAGCGGCTGCGGCAGGAGTGGCTGCTGGGCCGGGATCTCCTCGCGCTCGGCGAGGTCGACCTGGCCGCCTCGCGCCTGACCATGATGGTCGCCGAGGCCGCCGTCGCCGGGTACGACGGCCTCGTGGCGAGCGCCCACGAGACGCTGGCGACGCTGCGGTCGACCCAGGGGGATACGAATCAGGCGGCCATACACCAGGGCTGCGCCGAGGAGGCCCGGGCCGCCGCCAGCGCCCGCAGCGCCGGGGCCGAGCTCGCCCCGCCGGACCTCTCGGCCGCCGTGGCCCGCGCCCGGGGGGCGCTGAGCGGCCTGCG
>CAINDO010000312.1 GCA_903847385.1 uncultured Myxococcales bacterium | reverse complement strand
GGCGGCACGGGCGGCAGCGGGGGCGAGGTCGTCGCCGACGCCGGCGTGCCCGACGCCGCCACCCCCGACGCCGCCGCCCCCGCCTGTGGCGCGCCCCCAGCGTGTGTCGACCAGATGATCCTCGACCTCTCGCTCCACGCGAACAAGGTCAGCGACGGCGCCGTGACCACAACTCGTGACGGCGATGACTTCGTGACCGTCGTCGACGCCACGGCCGGCGGCTTCGGCCAGTCCGACAACAACCCGTGGGTCTACCTGAAGTTCCGGGCCAACGGCGCGACCCGCGTGGACATCGACGACGAGACCGCGCTGGAGTCCCTCGACTGGGACATGTCGCTGCGCCGCTTCATCGTGCGCCTCAACGGCGGTGACTCGGGCCCCTCGTGCGTGGGGGCCGTGAGCCTGCTCGAGAAGACCTACGAGCAGATCGACTCCGTACCCGAGGGCCTCGACTACCTGGTGGACGACTACTACACGGACGACTGCACGATCGTGAACGACTCCAGCGGCCTGCCCGGCTCGCCGCAGGTCGTTCTCGCCCCGTGGTGGTCCTACCCCGGGTGCGTGGCCACCACGGACGTGCCCCACCTGATCCGCCTGGCCAACGGCACCGTCATCAAGCTCGTCGTCGATCAGTACTACGAGGACCCGGCGGCGCAGGCGACCTGCAACGCCGAGGGCATGGCGCCCCAGGGCGCGGTCTCCGCGGTCTTCACCCTCCGCTGGCGGCCGATGCCGTGAGGCGCGCCGGCCCCGTCGCCCTCGTCGTCGTCGCGGCCGGTGTCGCGCCGGGCCTCGCGCGCGCCGGTCGCCCGGACATGGGCGGCGATCTGCACCGCTTCGCACCGGACGACGTTCTGGCCTTCGTGGACTCGGCCTCGGGCCGGATCCGGGTGCACTTCAGCACCTCGGGCCCCAACCAGACGCGCCTGGCGGACGCCGACGGCGACGGCACGCCGGACATGCCCCAGCAGGTGGCCGAGACGGCGGACGCGGTGCTCGACACCTTCGCCGCGGCGGGCTTCCGCTCGCCCCTGAACGAGTCGGCCGTGGGCCTCGAGCCCCTGGGCGGCACGGACGCCTTCGACTTCTACCTGGTCGACTTCGGCGGCGGCGCCGACGGCTCGTTCTCCGTGGACGCGTGCCGCGACGGCCTCTGCGCCGGCCACATGCTCGTCGACAACGACTTCGCCGAGTTCAACTACCCCTCGATCCCGGCCGCGGTGCGGGTGCTGAGCTCGCACGAGATGTTCCACGCCGTGCAGGCCGCCTACCGCGAGACCCTGCCCGTGTGGCTGTCCGAGGGCACGGCGGTCTGGGCCGAGGACCTGTTCCAGCCCGGTGTGCTGGACTTCCAGCAGTTCGCCGAGGCCTACCTGGAGGACGCCGACCGCCCCATCGACCGGCCGCCCGTGGGGCCCGTGCCCGCCTTCGCCTACGGCACCTGCCTGTTCTGGAAGTTCCTGACGCTGCGGCACGACGACGCGCTCCTGCCGGAGCTGCTCGCGCAGGCCGCGACGGCCGAGGGACTCGACGCCGTGGAGGCCGCGCTCGAGGGCCGCGAGGACACGCTGCGCGACGCGTTCGTCGACTTCACCGTGGCGAACCTGAATACGGCGGCGCGCACCAACGCGGACGCGGTGTACCCCTTCGCCGCATCGCTCCAGGGGCTCGGCGCCGAGGACCGCGGCGCGACGCTGATGGCCGACCACCGCTTCTACCCGCTGGCCGCGAGCTACTGGATCCTCGACCATCCGGGCGGCCCCCTGGCCTTCGGCGCCGCAGACGACGCCTCGTCGCTGGTGCTTTCGGTGCACGCCACCCTCCCGACGGGTGCGCTCTCGGAGACCTACGGACCGTTCTCACCCACCGCCGGCGAGCGCGTGGACCTCGGCGACCTGCCCGCGGGCAAGTACTGGCTGCGCGGCACCTACCCCGAGCGGGCGGCCAACAGCGCCAAGGTGCAGTTCTGCCTGGGCGACCCGGCCGCGCTCGAGCCCTGTGGCTTCACGGCCGAGCCGGACGCCGCGCCGACCGTGCCCGACGCCGAGACACTGCCGCAGGACGCGACGCTGGTCGTGGCCGACGCCGCGGTTTCGCCGGAGGACGCCGCCCCGCAACCCGACGGCACCGGCGACGCGGCCAGCCCCGGCAACGCTCCGGGCGCCTCGGAGAGCGGCGGCTGCCGGGCCGTCACGCCCGGGACCGCCGGGGGCGCCTTCCCCGGCCTCGCCCTCGGCCTCTGCGCCGCGCTGCGCCTACGTCGGCGACGCGGGGCACCGCGCTGACGCACGCCGCCGCCGGAGCACACCGGCGAGGAGCAGAAGCGCGAGCGGCGACGCGTCCGCAGACCCGCCCGACGCGCGGCAACCGCACCCGCGGCCGGGAGCGACGCTCGGTCCACCCGTTGCGTCCGGGGCGAGCGGGTTGATGAACAGTTCGGCGTCCGCGCCGGCGTCCGCGGTCCCGGACCACGCGTCGCTCACCTCGGGGCCGGCGTCCCGCCGTGGCGCCCGCAGCGTGCAGGCGTTCTCCACGCAGGCGTACCCGGCGCCGCACTGGCGGTCGGCCGTGCAGCGGGGCGGCACGCAGAAGGCATCCCGACACACGAAACCCGCGCCGCAGTCGGTGTCGGCCACACACACCGCGAAGCGCACGCAGCGCCCGTCCTCGCACCGATAGCGGTCGGGGCAGTCGGCCTGGACGTCGCAGGTGCCATCGGGGATGCAGGCGTCCCCGCGGGGCACGCGGTGGGGCGGGCACGGGGGCGGCGGCGGGGGGGGCACCTCGCAGGCGCCGTCACGACAGACCTCGCCCCGGGCGCAGTCGGCGTCCCGGCGGCAGCCCGAGAACGACACACACGTGAAGTCGACGCAGGCCTCGCCGGCATGACACTCGGCGTCCCGCGAACACAGGGGCTCGGTGAAACACCCGCCGGCGCGGCACCAGCGGTCGCGCGGGCAGTCGTCGCTGGTCCGGCAGGCCTGAGCCGGGGCACACCGCGCGTCCGTGCAGACCTGACCCACGCCGCAGTCCTCGTCGAAGAAGCAGCCGGCCCCGGCCGGCACACACGCCGAGTCCTGGCAGACGAGCCCCGCGCCGCAGTCGGCGTCTGCGCGACAGGGCGCGGTGCAATAGGGCACGCCGACCTCGGGCGCCGAGACGCACACGGCGCCGGCGCCGTGGCAGTCGGCGTCCACGCGGCATCCCAGCGTGGTGCATCGGAAGCCGAGGCCCGTGCCCGGGTCGTAGCAGGTGCCGCCCTGGCACTCGGCGTCCTGCATACACGCGGCGCCGTCGGGCAGGCCGTCCGGGTTGGGAGACACACGCTCGCAGACCCCCCAGTCGCCGTACAACTCCCCGGAGAACAGACAGGTCTGTCCCTGCGCGCAGCCGGCGTCGCGCTGCACGCTGCAGAGCGGCTTGCACCCCTCGAACGCATCGCAGTAGTAGTTCAGCGCGCAGTCGAGCTCGTCCAGGCACGGATCGCCCGTGCGCCCCCGCCCCTCGACCCGCTGGCAGAGGCCGCCCCCCCAGACCTGCAGCGCACACCCGAAACCAGCGACACAGCCGCTCTCGTCCTGGGGCGCGAAGGGCTCACACGCAGTCAGGCAGTAGCGCTCCGTCCGCGTGACCTGCACACAGGTGCGCGCGCCGCCGCAGTCGGCGTCCACCCGGCACAGCGACCAGTCCCGGGGCGCTTCCGGCGGCGGCTCGACCCGCGACTCGGCCACGGCCGCGTCGATCGCGGCCGCGGCATCGGGCATCGGCCCCAGCGCCGGCGCACCGGGGGTGCCCGTGCGCGCCAGGACCGCCCGCAGGGCCGCGGGCATCAGATAGCGCGCGTCCGTCCGCAGCCGCGACGCGATCAGCACGGCCACCCCGGCCACCTGCGGGGACGCCGCCGACGTGCCCCCGAACACCGCCGAGTAGCGGTCCGGCGTGCCGGCGGCGCCCCAGAGGTCGCCGTACCCGGCCGTCACGACGGCCGCGCCGTAACCCTGCAGGTCCACCCGCGTGCCGAAGTTGGAGTAGCTCATGGCCTCGCGGGGCGGCCCGTACTCGCCGCCGGGCGGGTTGGCGGCGCCCACCATCAGGGCGCCGGAGTCGACCTCGGTGAAGCGCCCCTCGTACTCCGGAGCGTCCAGATCCTGGAACCCGTTGCCCGCGGGCTCGATCACGGTCACGCCTTCGGCGCTGGCCACCCGGAGCGCGTCCTGGTCGACCCGGGACCACTCGACGGGCACCATGCCCCACTGGCCGCTCTCGTCGCGGCCGGCGTCGTAGTTGGGGCCCGGGCGCTGCAGTTCGAGCAGCACCACATCCCCGGCGGAGAGGGTGTCGAGGGCACGCAGAAGCGCCGCGCCCACGCCCCACGTGTACTCGACCGGGTAGGCCGGGAAGAAGTGCGGCCGAGCGTCCGGCGCCATGCCGTCGATGCCGTGGGCGTCCACCGCGCCGACCACGATGCCCATGCACGCCAGCCCGTGGTCGTCCGTCTCCGCCTCGTCCAGGAACGAGGTCCCGGCGCCGAGCGCGTCCAGCAGGTCCCCGAAACGCCGCAGCTCCACGTGCCCCGGGTCCGTGCCCAGCTCGATGTCCACGAAGTTCACGCCCTGCCCGCGCAGGCCGGTCTGCGCCCAGAAGCTGCGCACACCGAGCCCCCTCGGGGCGTCGTCCAGGATGAACTGCTCCCCGGAAAAGTCGGGCACCGGCATCTGCGCAGGGTAGACCGGCGTGGCGCGTTCGGCCCACTGCACGCCGGGGGCGCTGGCCGCGCGGGACGCCCACGCCGCGGCCTCGGCCTCGGTCCGGGGCGCGAGCGTGAAACACTGGGTCAGGTCGGGCACGCGCTGCCCCGAGCGCTTCTCGGCGCGCTCGGCGTGGGCCGTCAGGTAGGGCGCGGGCAGGCCGTAGCAGTTCGTGACCGCCACGCCGGCGGCGCGCGCGGCCTGAAGGAAAACGCCCGCCGGACCGCGACAGCCCCGCGGCTCGCAGCGGTTGCCCGCGGCGTCGGCGAAGCGCACGTGCAACGGCGCCGGGGCCTCGGCCGCCGCCGCCACACCGCCGCCGGCCAGGAGCCAGACCGCGGCGAGCAGGCCCGAGGCGCGCCGGGTCATCGACGCAGCTGGAGCGCCGCCGTCAGCAGTTCGGCCTGCGAACGGTCGTCCAGGGCGCTCATGCGGTAGTGCGTGATGGTGCCGTCCGCCGCCACGACGAAGAACATCGGCAGCTTCACGCCCTGCGCGTCGATGAGCGCCTTGGGCACGACGTCCAGGTGGGCGTCGTCCGCCTGCCACAAGGGGTAGACCCACTTCGGCGCCCGCGCGTCGCCGCGCACCTTGTCCAGGCCGTCCACCGCGAGGCTGACGAACGCCAGCCCCTCGCCGCGCAACGTGGCCTGCATCGACCGCAGTCGGGCGAGCTCCTCGTCGCTGGTGCAGGGCTTGCACCAGGTGGCCCAGAGCGCCACCAGGCCGCCGGGCGTGCCCTTGAAGGCCTGCGCGAGCTTCTGCTTGCGGGGTGCGGCGCCGTCGCCCTCGACATAGCTCGCCGAGGCGGCGCCCCCGAGCTCGAGCCGATGCCCCCCGCCGCCCACGAGCGCGCGGGGCTGAAACGCGACGACCCCGAGCCGCTGCTCGATCAGGTTCAGCCGCCCCTTCAGGTCCTCGACCTGGTTGCGCAGCGTCGTGATCTCGCCGAGGGCGCCGTCGAGCCGCTTCTTGAGCACGGCCGGGTCCTCGGGATCCGGGGCGTCCCCTGCCCGGGCGGTCGATGCGGCGCAGAGCCCGGCCGCGAAGAACGCGGCGGCCCTGGCCCATGAGAAGGCGCGCTTGCGGTCACTGGACACGGGGCAGCTCCGGCCGGGTCTGGGTGTCTTCCGGACGCACCGGCCGGGGCTCGTTGGCCTTGTTGGGATCGTAGCAGGGGTAGGAGAACACCAGGGCGCTCCGGTTGGCCTGCGTGGTGGACAGCTTCTCCTCGGTCAGCCGCTCGGCGTCGAGCTGCGTGAGGTACATCTTGTCCGCGCCGTAGGTGATGTAGCCGGCGCGGTGCTGGTCCACGCCGACTTCGTCCACCACGAACTTGCGGGTGTTCTCGGCGCGGCCGAGGGCGAGCTTCAGGTTCTCGCGCCAGTTGCCGTCCTTGCTGGCCCGGCCGACGATGATCATGTAGCCCTTCTCGCCGCGCACGGCCTCGACGAACTGCTGGATGCGCGTCTTGTCCTTCGAGTCGAGCGCCGTGCTCGACGCGTTGAACGTGATGAGCAGGTGGGGCAGCCGCTGCGTGAGGATCATGTACTCGGAGCGGCTGATCTGCTCCGCCTGATCCACCTGCTTGCACTCGCCCTGGTGGCAGGCGTCCACCACGCGGTTCACGTGTTCGGTGAACTCCGGGTCCGAGCAGAAGGCGTCGCGGGCGTACTCGGCCTGCGTCTGGGGCTGGCAGACCTGGTGGTCCGGGTAGTCCACGCAGATGACCGCCAGGCGGCGCGCCTGCTCGTCCAGGTTGCCGCGGAGCTCGCCGAGCTTGCGGCTCGTCTCGACCAGCTCCTTCGTCTTCTTCTCGTACTCGACGATGGTCACGGCGCCGGGCTCGTCGCTCTCGACGGGCAACGGGTCCGTGCGCTTGGGCGGGCCACCACAGGCGCCGAGACAGAGGGCGGCCACCACGAGGGGGCGCGGAGAGAGCAACGCGGAGAGAGGCGAGGGCCGATGCTTCATGCGGGTCACTTCCGGTTCACTTTGCGCAGGGGTCGCCGGCCACGAGGCCGCCGCCGTCCAGGGGCATGCCGCCGATGGCGCGCTCGCGGAGGGCCGCGACGAAGGCCACCGTGCGGCGGTTCTTGGCTTTGTTCTCGGGGGTGTCGTTGGCCGCGACGGGTTTGTTCTCGCCGAACCCCACGGGCAGCAGGCGCTTGCAGTCCACGCCCTGCGCGACCAGCCAGCGGGCCGCGGACAACGCGCGTTTGTTGCTCAGCGCCTGATTCGCGGCGTCGTCGCCGTCGGCGTCCGTGTGGCTCTCGATGCGGAGCGTCGTGACGTAGCTCTTGGCGTCGAGGAACGCCTTCATGGCCTGCAGCGCGGGCTGGTCGCCGGCCTCGAGCGTGTCCGAGCCGGTCTCGAACAGCACCGGGGCCTCGATGACCAGCATGTTGTTCTCGATCGTGGGGAGGGCCGGCGCCGCCGGGGGCGTCTGGGCGTGGCCGGGCCCGGCGAGGGCGACGAGCAGGGCCAGGCCGGCCCCGAGGCCGAGTTCGAACGGACGGACGCGCACGGAAACCTCCTGTTTCGTCCCGGTGACGAGTCCGGAACCATACGCGTTTCCGCCGGGGCGCGTCACGCCCCGAATTCCGCCGGATCGCTGGCGCCGCGCCCCCGATTGCATGATGCTTGCACGGTGGTTGCATGGTCCAGGCCGCGACAGGAGAGTCGATGCCCCGAACGCGCTCGAACCGTTGGTCCCCCATCCCCCGCCTGGGCCCCTGGGCGCTCGCCGGTCTGGGCGTCTGGACGGCCGGCTGTGCGGGCGGCACGCTCGGCGACGCCCTGGACGCCGGCCCGGCGGACGCGCTGAGCTCCGCCGGCGAGGATCCGTTTCGCAAGCCGCCGGCCGGGTCGACGAACCCCGGCGGCACGGGCGGTGGGGTCGATGGTCCCCAGGCGCCCCCGTCGGGCAAGCCCGAGGCCGGCGCGTGCGGCGACATCGACGAGGCGGGGATCTGCAAGGGCTCGGTCTCGTTCTGGTGCGACGCCGGTGCGCTGCGCACCCAGGACTGTCGCGCCCTCGGCACGACCTGCGAGTTCCTGGCCGAGAGCGGCGGCTTCCGCTGCTCCCCCCTGGGCGGCGCGGACCCGGGCGGCGGCGCGGACCCGGGCAACGGCGGCGGCGCGGACCCGGGCAACGGCGGCGCCGGCGGCGCGGTCGACCCCGGCATCCCGGACGACGACCCCCTGCCCCCGGACGACGACCCGGCCCCCCCGGGCAACGAGCCGGCGCCACCGGGCGGCGACGGCTGTGGCGGCATCGACTATCTGGGCGAGTGTCAGGGCGACACCGCCGTCTGGTGCGACGCCGGCGCGCTCCAGCGGGTCGATTGCACGATGTATGGCACGCCCTGCGGCTACATCGACGCCGTCACGGGTTACTACTGCCTGGCGCCCGAGGGCAACGCCGGGGGCGCGGCCGACGCCGGCTTCTCCCCGCCCCCGCCCCCGCCCCCTGCGCCCGAGCCCGACGCCTTCGTACCGCCCCCCGCCGGCGGGGGCTGCGACCTGGGTTTCCTGGGCGAGTGCCAGGGCGACACCGCGCGCTATTGCGTGGACGGTCAGCTGGTCGAGGTCGACTGTGCCGGCCGCGGGCAGATCTGCGGCTACATCAACGACGTCGTCGGCAACTACTGCACGGACGTGACCGTGGCCGCGCCCGTGGACGAGTGCGGCGGCCTCGACTACCTGGGCGAGTGCCGGGGCGACACGGCCGCCTGGTGCGACGCCGGGCGGCTCTACACGCTGGACTGCGCCGCGCAGGGCGAGGTCTGCGGCTGGATCTCCGACGCCGGCGGCTACTTCTGCACGACGCCCTGAGCGGCGCCGTTTCCCGAGCGCGGCTGCCGGCGTGGTTGCGCGCGGACCGGCAAAAGCGGTATGGCAGCGCCCGAGATGAGTGACGCCGACGACGAGAACCTCCGCGCCCGCCCCCGCGGGAAACAGCCGATCGACTGGACCACGAACGGCGAGGAGCCGACGGGGATCAGCGACCGCGACGCCCGCCGACGCGCCGGCCGCGAGGTCGCCGACGAGGCGTCCGAGCTGGCGCAGAAGCTGATCGACCTGACGGACCTGGCCTTCGCCCAGCTCAGCCTGGACGAGGAGCTGCACGAGGCCGTGCGCCGCACGCGGGCCATGCGCTCGGACGGCGGTCAGCGCCGCACGATCCGCACGCTGGCCGGCATGTTGCGCCAGCGGGACCGCCGGCCGCTGCAGGCGGCGTTCATGCGCCTCGAGGCCGGCAAGGGCGTCGAGGCCGCGCGGTTCCAGGCCTGGGAGCGCTGGCGCGACCGGCTGATGGCCGACGGCGACCCTGCGCTCGACGCGCTCCTCGCCGAGTTCCCCGGCGCCGATCGCCAGAACCTGCGCAACCTGCTGCGTCAGGCCCGAAAAGAGCAGGAGACGCAGAAGCCCTCCCGTGCGTTTCGAGAGTTGTTTCGCGCGCTTCGGGCGCTCGACGAGGGCTGAGCCCGGGCATTCCTTGATCAAGATCACATCACCCGGATGTGATGCCCCACGCACGTTGCGGAAGGTCCGTAGGATGGCCATCCTCCGACGGGTCGCACGAACGAACGCTCGTTCGTACACCCGACGTCTGTCCTGATCGTCGTCTGCCATCGGCCGATACTTCGAGGGCCCAAGGAGCGCACATGTCCCGCGTCGACCAGTTGAATCGAATCCTCCGCTCGCTCCAGAGCGGCTCCCCGGACGTCGAGGCGACGGCCCTCATCTCCGAGGACGGCCTGATGATCGCCAGCGCCCTGCCCCAACACATCGACGAGACGCGCGTGGCCGGCATGACCGCCACGCTGCTCAGCTTGGGCACCCGCGCCGCCACCGAGCTCGAACGCGGCGAGGTCGAGGACGTCCTCGTGCGCGGCAAGAACGGCTTCGCCGTGATGCTGTCCTCGGGTTCGGGCACGCTCCTGCTCTGCATGGCCAGCAAGGAGGCCAAACTCGGCCTCCTGTTCCTGGACATGCGGCGCGCCGTGGCCGACATCAAGCGCGTGCTCTGAAACCCATCCGCCCGACCCGACCGGAGCCCGATCCATGCCCAGCACCGTCCTGTTCGACAACGGCACGCACCGAAACATCCTGCTCGAGGACTACGGCCACGGCCTCGCCGTCCAGGCGAACCAGCACCTGATCGTCCACGAAGGCAAGGGGATGATCCTCGATCCCGGCGGGCACAAGGTCTACAACCGCGTGCTGGCCGAGACCACGGCCCTGCTCAAGGGCGGGCGCCTGCAGTATCTCTTCTTGTCCCATCAGGATCCGGACATCGTCGCCGCCACCAATGGCTGGCTGATGACCACGGACGCCGAGGCCTGGTGCTCCGCCCTTTGGACCCGGTTCGTGCCGCACTTCGGCCTCGACCGCCTGGTCGAAGGGCGCCTGAAGGCCATCCCGGACGCCGGCATGCACCTGGATCTGGGCGGCATGGACCTGGTCATCCTGCCCGCGCACTACCTGCACTCCTGTGGCAACTTCCACGTCTACGATCCCATCTCGAAGATTCTGTACTCCGGTGACCTGGGCGCCTCGCTCGGGCAGGACTACATCCAGGTGCCGGACTTCGACGCCCACCTGCGCTTCATGGAGGGCTTCCATAAGCGCTACATGGCCAGCGGCCGGGCGCTCAAGGCCTGGGTCCGCATGGTGCGCACGCTGGACATCGAGACCATCGCGCCGCAGCACGGGGCCTACTTCAAGGGCAAGGAGATGGTCGGCAAGTTCCTCGACTGGTGCGACCAGCTCGAGTGCGGCATCGACATCTACGAGGGCCTGTACCAGGTCCCGCAGAAGTGACGCGCGCGCGGCCGGATGCGCCGCGCGCGACGAGGCAGTGACATGACTGGCCCCCTCGCCCCCCTGCCCGGCAAGAACGGCGGCACCCCCGTCGTCCTGGTCGTCGAGGACGAGCCGGTGCTGCGCGCCTCGATGGTCCGCGGTCTGGCGCGCATGCCCGGAATCGAGGTCGTGGACGGCGCGACGATGGCCGAGGCCACCCGCCTGGTCGAAGCCTGCCGACCCGCCCTGATCATCTCCGACCTGAGCCTGCCCGACGGCACGGGCGAGGAGCTGATCGGCGTGCTCGACCGCCTGCGCATGCGGGTGCCGATCATCTTCATCACGGCCTACCTGGGGGCGTTCCAGTCGCGCATCCCGCGGCGGACGGACATCGAGATCCACGAGAAGCCGGTCTCGCTCGAGCGCCTGCGTGGCTTCGTGGAGGCCCGGCTGCGGGTGGACACCGAGGCCCGGCGCGCGACCTCGGACGACGCGCCGTTCTCGATGGTCGACTATCTCCAGATCGCCTGCATCGGCGCGCACAGCGTCTCCTTGACGCTGGAGGAGCGCGGCCGCGTGGTCGGCACGATCGAGGTCAACCGGGGCGAGCTCTGGTCGGCCCGGGACGCCTTCGGCGCGGGCGAGGCGGCCTTCCAGCGCATGTTCGCGCGGGACGCCCTGCGCGGCACGGACACGTTCACGCGCTGTCGCTCGCTCCGCGCGCCGGCGGTGCGTCGGGACGTGACGACCAACTGGCAGGTGCTGATGCTCGAGTCGGCCTGCGCCATCGACGAGGGGCAGCAGGCCCTGGTGGACCTGGACGAGGACATCGACGCCTCGCTCTCCGGCGCGCTGGAGTCCGTCGAGTCCGTCGTGCCGCCGCCGCCCCCGCCGCTCCCGCCGCCGCCCGTGCCTGCGCCCGAGGCGACCCCGGACCCGCCCCGCGATCGGGACGCCGAGCGCTTCGCGGCGGCCTTCGACGCGGGCGTGGAGGCCCTGCTCGGGCGCGATTTCCACACGGCCTACGACCGATTCCTCGACGCCGCCGAGCTGCGGCCCGACGACCCGCGCGTGCGCGCCAACCTGCAGCGGCTGCGCGATCTGGGCTTCGCCCCGGGAGGACGAGCATGACCCCGCAGCACCTCCTCCAGCGCGAGGCGCTGGTCATCGCGCCGCTGGTGGGTGAGCGCTGGCCGCTGGTCGCGCCGCTGGGCACCACCCTGATCGGGCTGGCCGCCGCGTTGGCCCTCTCGAGCCGCCTGAGCGCGCCGCCGGTGCGCGAACCCGCCCCGCCGCCGATGGCCACCGTTTCGAGCGCCGCGCCCGCCACGGCCGCGCCCGCGCCCGAAACCGCCGCCCCGGCCGCCGCCGTGGTCACCGCCGAGCCCGCGCCCGTCAGCGCCGCCCCCGCCGACTGCCTGCCCCTGTTCGATGCGACGTTCGAGTACGGTCAGTCTGCGCCGCGCTTCGACCCGGAGGCCGCGCGCCGGGCCGCCGAGTGGCTCATGAAACACCCCGGCGTGACGCTGGCCATCGACGGCCACGCGGACGCCCAGGGCTCGACCTCGGCCAACCTGGCCCTGAGCCACCTGCGGGCCGCGCGCGTGGGCAACGCCCTCGCCGCCGCCGGGCTGCCCCGCGAGCGCTTCACGGTGCGCGCGTTCGGCGCCTATGCGCCCCTGCCCGGCCGCGCCGAGAACGACGCCGGCAACCGCCGGGTGTCCTTCGAGGTCATCGGGGCCGCCGCCTGCCCCTCGGACGCCCCCCAGAGGTGATGCCATGCTCGAATCCCTCGTCCTCGCGCTCGTCGCCGCCGGGTTGTGTCTCGCCGGCGGGTATCTGTTCGGCGTCCGCCGCGGCACGGCCGCCCGCGAGACGCTGCGCCGCCACCTGGCCGGTCGCAGCGACGAACTCCAGGCCACCCGCGCCGAGTCGCAGGCGATGCGCACCGAGCTTCAGGTCGCCCGCATCGAGGCGCAGGACCTGCGCAGCGAGCTCGCCGGCGCCCGCGTCGACCTGGCCCGCCCCCGCCCGACGGAGGCCCCGGGCCGCGATCCCAAGGTCGTGCGCGAACAGATCGACGACGCCCTGAAGACCCTGCTCGGGCCGCTCCTGGAGCGGGACACCGAGGCCCGCAACCTGCGGGAGACCGTGCAGGGCCTGCTGGGGCCGATGGTGGAGCGAGAGCGCCTCGGCCTGGCCTTCAGCCAGCTCGATCGGGACGTGCAGACGCGCGGCGGCCTGCCCCGCCTGCTGTCGCTCATCGCCGAGCGCGGCGGTTTCATGACCGTGCTGATCAGCGACGCCGAGGGCCTGCCCCTGGCCACGAACGACACGTGCGAGAACTCGGAGACGCTGGCCGCCACGACGTCGCTGCTGCTGACGCTGGCCGACCGCATCGCTCAGAGCGGCGATCCGCCGCCCATCGCCGCCGTGCTGCGCGACGAGGACAATCGCATCGTGCTGCACCGCCTGTTCCGGGTCGGTGAGGAGCGCTACGTGCTCACCGCCGTGTCCAAGGGCCTCTTCCTGCCGCCGGACGTGCTCGACCCGAGCCTGGTGCAGATCGAGCGCATCCTTGCCGGCCAGGCCATTCCGTGAGCGACCACAGGGAGCGAAGCCCCATCGCGAGGCGGCATCAGCCGCCGAAGGGATTGAGCCCGAAGGGCGGGGGGGCAGTCCCCGCGCAGCGGGGCGGGGGGGCGCGGCCATGAGCCCTCCGCAGGTGCACGTCGAGGGGCAGGACCGCCCCGCCACCCGCTCCGAGGCCATGGGCGCGCTGGACGCGCTGGGCGCCGGCGTGCTCGTCGTCGACCCGGGCGGCGTGATCGTGCTTGCCAACGCGCGCGCCGCCGAGATCCTGGGCCGCGCCGCGGACACGCTCACCGGCCACACCATCGCCGAGGTCATCGCGCCGCTGCCCACGCTGCTCGGGGCCGCCGGCGGCCGGACCGAGGTCGAGCTGGCGCTGCCGGGCGGTGGCCGCCGCGCCGTGGGCATCTCGCTGACCCGTTTCGTGCCCGCGGGCCGGGACGACGGCGACGTCCACTTCGTGTGCCTGTTCCAGGACCTGACCTCGCTGCGCACGCTGCATCAGGAGCGCGACCGGCTGCTGCAGCTCGCGGCCTTGAGCGGCGCGCTCCCCAGCATCCTGCACGAGATGCGCAACCCCCTGGCGGCCATCGCCACCATGGTCGAGGTCCTGCTCGAGGAGCCCGAGGCGAAGGCCATCGAGTCCGATCTGCACGCGATCCTCACGGAGGTCCGGCGCGCGCTCCTGGGTCTCAACGGCCTCGGCGCCGTCGGCCGCGCGCTGCGCAGCCACACCTGGGAGGCCGTCGACCACGCCATCGAGGAGACGGTCCGGGTCGTTCAGGCCGCGGCCGCGCAGTCCAAGGTCGCCGTGCACTTCACGCCGACCTTCCTGCCGCTGCTCCGGCTCGACGCCGCGGTGATGCGCGCCATCGTGTTCAACCTCGTCTCCAACGCGGTGCACGCCTGCGCCACGGGGGGCGAGGTCTTCGTCGAGGCGCGCCTGGCCCCGGGCGGCCGCTTCGAGCTCGAGGTCCGCGACACGGGGGGCGGCATGCCGCCGGACGTCCTGGCGCGCTGCACGGAGTTGTTCTTCACGACCAAACGCCACGGCAGCGGCATCGGCCTCGCCCTGTGCGCCCGGGCCGTCGAGTCCGCCGGCGGCACGCTGACGCTCCGCAGCGCCCCCGGTCAGGGCACGACCGTCGTCGTCTCGTTGCCCGTGGACGCGCCCGCCTCGAACGCGCCCCCGCGCTGAGGCGCGGGCCTCAGAGGCCGCAGATGACCGAGGCGTCCTCGATGTGGCTGCAGTCGTTCAACCCCCATCCGGGGTTGGGGCAGGCCGCGAGCGAGGCCTCGGCGCCATTGCAGCCGACCTCGTCGAGCCAGATGTCGCCCACGCCCTCGCCGAAGGCCGACACGCTGAGCGCGAAGGCCCCGGCGGACGGCAGGCCGAGCTGCCGGCACACGACGGCCGCGTCCGCGTCGTCCCAGGCGTCGTCGCAGACGGTCCCCCAGCGGCCGGTGTGACAGATCTCCACGCGCCCGGCGTCGACGGCGCCGCCATCCACCAGCCGCACGGCCCCCTCGACGCAGGCGCCGCCGCCGCCGCCCTCCGGGGCGCCGCAGATCACGCCGGCGTCCTCGCTGTGGACGCAGTTGTGGTCGCCCCAGACCTGGGCGGCGCACTGCGAAAGCGCGCCCTCGGCGCCCCCGCAGGCCACGTTGTCGAGCCAGATCTGACCGACGCCCTGGCCGTAGGTCGCGAAGCTGATGGCCTGCGCACCCTCGGGGCCGAAGCCGAGCTGGCGGCAGACCACGGCGGCGTCCTGGGCCTCCCAGGCGTCGTCACACACGGTGCCCCACTGCGCGGCGTGGCAGATCTCCACGCGCCCGCTGTCGGGCGTGGGCCCGCCCACCAGGCGAAGCCGGCCCTCGTCGCAGGGGGTGATCACACAGACCCCGGCGATGCAGGCCTCGCCGGCGGCGCAGAGCACGCCGTCGTCCACGGCGCCGTCCAGGTCGTCGTCGACGCCATTGCAGGTCTCGGGCTGCGGGCCGGCGATGCAGGCCCCGCCCACACAGCGCTCGCCCGCCGGGCACAGGTCGCCCTCGTCGAGCTGACCGTCCAGGTCGTCGTCGACGCCGTTGCACGTCTCGGGCACGACCACGCGACACATGCCCGCGACACATTGCTCGTCGGGACCGCAGAGCACGCCGTCGTCCACCAAGCCGTTCAGATCGTCGTCCGCGCCGTTGCAGCTCTCGGGTTCGATGGGCACGCAGGCCCCGGCGATGCACCGACCGCGCAACCCGCAGGGCTCACCCTCGTCCACCGCGCCATCGCCGTTGTCGTCCAGGCCGTTGCAGGCCTCGGGCGGCGGGCCCTCGGGGCAGGTCAGGCCCACGTCGAAGTCGTGCGTGCAGATCGCGCCGAGCTCCTCGGCAGGCGCGCACTCGAGCAGGTTCGACTCATCCCCGGCGCAGCGGAAGCCGACCAGCCAGATGGGCCGCCCCTGGGCGCCGCCCGGCGAGCCGCCGAAGGTCGCGGCCCCCGTGGGCAGGCCCGCCGAGCCGCAGGCGATGCGCGCGGCGCGGGCGTCGAAGCCGGCCAGACACACGGTCCCCCAGACGCCGCGCAGGCAGATCTCGAGCCGACCGTCGTTGGGGGTCATGCCCCCGACGAGGCGCGTCTCGCCGTCCACGCAGGCCGGCACCACACACTCGCCGCGACGACAGAGCTGCGCGTCCGGGCAGAGCGCGCCCTCGTCCACGTCGCCGTCGCCGTCGTCGTCGAGGCCGTTGCAGGCCTCCACGGCGCCGGGGATGCCGCACCTGCCCTCGGCGCAGACCGCCGGGGCGACACACTCCTCGTCCGAGAGACACTGGGCCGGTCGGCACGCGCCGCCCTCGCAGATCTCGCCGGCCACGCAGTCGGCGTCGGCGCCGCAGTCGGCGGCCCCGGGCGCGCAGAAGCCCGCGCGGCAGACGTCTCCGGTGCGGCAGTCGGCCAGGTCCGCGCAGGCGATGCCGCCGGCATGGCACACCCCGTTCACGCAGAACGCGTCGAAGGGACAGTCGAAGTCGCGGGCGCAGGCCAGGCCGGCGTCCGGCGGCAGCGCGGCCGCGTCCGGCTCGGCGTCGGCCGGCGACGGGACGACGGCGTCGGGCGCGGCATCGGCC
>CAINDO010000311.1 GCA_903847385.1 uncultured Myxococcales bacterium | reverse complement strand
CTCGAGCAGGGCGGCGGCCTGGTCCTGACCGAGCCGCTGCGAGGCCGCCGAGACGAGCTCCTCGGTCGTCAGGATCTGGCCCGTCGACGAGGTCACCAGCCACTGCAGGAACGCATCCGTCCGCGCGCGGCCGGCCCGCTGCTCCAGGCGCCGAAGCACCATGCTGCCCTTCTGGTACAGGATTTCGAAGGCATCCCGCGAGCTGCTCGCCGCCTCGCTGGCCACCGGCGCGTCCGTCTCGCTCGGCACGCCGAGCACGTAGCCCCAGTAATTCAAGCGAAACGCGGCGTCCGTGCCGGTCCGCGCCTCCTGAAAGCGACACGCCCCATACTCGGCCATGCCCTCCGACACCCATGCGTCCGCCGGCGCGGTCACGCCGATGGCGTTGAAGAAGTACTGGTGTGTGATCTCGTGGCCCATCAGGGCGTCGCGCAGGGCGTCGTCCTCGGCGCCGTTGCGGGTCCAGACGAAGCGCGGCAGCAGGATCAGCTCCAGGGGCGAGAGGCCGCCGCCGGTGCCGTTGACCACCTCGGCCAGGGTCAGGCGATCGAAGGGCCGCGGGCCGAAGAGCCCCGCGTGGTGGTCGAAGACGTCCCGCGCCACTCCGGCCAGGCGCTCGGCCGCGGCCTCGTCGCCGGGCTGGGCGCAAGCGTCCAGCGTCAGCAGTCGCTGGGCCGGCCAGCGCGTCGTCGCGAGGGGACCCCAGACGAACCCCGGCAGCGTGCTCGGAACCGGGTGCGTCGACACGCCCCCGGGCTCGCCCGTCGGGGCGCCGCCGGGCTCACCGGTGGTGCAGATCCGGGACCCGTCGGCGCTGTCGAGCACCAGCTCGAGCCGGAACCGATCGTCCAGCGGGGCGTCGAAGTCGGCCGGATACCAGCCGAACTGAACCAGGTGTCGCGGCATGTCGCGCGCCTGGCATTGGGCGGGGTTGGTGCACGGGATCTCGAGCGCCGCCGTGATCGTCAGGCTGAGGGTCTCGCCGACGCCGAGCGGCCGGTCGACCCGGACCAGGACTTCGGCGGAATCGGGGGCGTCCTCGAACCTCAGCGACGCGCCGGTGTCCGCGTCGAGGATTTCCAGCGGCCGCCAGTCGATGGCCAGCAGCGAGATCACCCCGCCAAAGGGTGAGACGGGGTGCAAGGTGAGCTCGAAGGTCGCCCCCTGCGGCAGGCCGTCGGCGGGCAGCGTCGCGTGGATCCGCAGCGTGTCCAGATCCAGGGCGCCCGGGGCATCCGGTTTGCCGCGCGCGGGGCCCGCCGCCGGGGAGCCCCGCTCGCCGCGCAGCAGTTCCGCGCGGGTCGCCTCCCGTTCGGCGAGGTCGGCCGGCGTCGCGCTCACCACGGCGGGCACGAACGCCGAGAGCAGGGCGAGGCGCCTCACGGCGTCACGTCGCGGGACCGAACGGTGCCCGTGGTCCAGCCCCAGCCGCGCAACGGTGTGTTCTGCGCGTCGCGCGCCGTGGCGAAGCGCGCGGGGATCTCCACGCGGCCCTCGCCCGTGCCGACGAGCGCGAACCGCAATGAGAGCACCGTCGAGTCGCCCTGAAGGCCGCCGAACGCGAGCCGGCCGGGTTCGATCTCGCGCCACACCGCCGTGCGGGGGCCGTCGACCTGCGACTCGGGGCTGGCGGACACGAAGCGCAGCAGGTTCGGGTCCCACGTGACGTGAAAGGCCAGGCCCCAGGCCTGCGCGTCCGCGACGACGTCCAGCCGCAGCTCGCCGGGGGGCGACGCGCGGCCCTCCAGGTGCACGCCGGCCTCGCTCACGGTGTCCGGGATGAACTCGGCGCGCGCGCCCTCGAGCACGGCGTCGGGCAGCGCCGTGTCGGGGAGACCGGGCCGCGCGTCCGTCGACGGGGCCGCGTCGCCCGCGTCCCCGGGCACGCCCCCGGCGCCCGCGTCTTCGACGGGCCGGCGTCGGTCGCCGCCCACCCGCACGGGGTAGGGGGTGAGCGTGTCGCCCTGCGCCCGCACGGTGAGCACGGTCTCGCCGGCGAACTGGTCGGCCGGGACCTCGGCGCGCAGGCGGCCCGACGACCAGTCGACCCCGGCGAGGGGGCGCCCGGCGAGGGCCACGACGTCCCCGGGGGCCGGCGCGCCGCCGAAACCGTGGCCCGTGATCACGAACGCCTCGCCCGGCCGGAGCGGCGCGGGGGACACGGCGTCGATGCGGGCGCCGGACGACGCGTCGTCGCAGGCCGTCAGCGCCGCGCCGATCAGCGCGCCGACGAGGGCACATCGGCCGAAAGTGATGCGAGGGGGCACGTCGGGACGATACAATCTCGGCCCCATGTACGTCGACGCCCACTGCCACCTCGACGACGAGCGCCTCGCCGAGATCGAGGACGCGGTCTTCGCGCGGGCCGAGAGCGCGGGGGTCACCGGCTTCGTCGTCGCCGGCGTGGATCCGGCGTCGTGGGCGCGGCAGCGGGCCCTCTGCGCGCGGCGCGCGGGCGTGCGCTGGACCGCGGGACTCCACCCCTGCGCGGTCGCGTCGCTCACCGCCGAGGGCGCCGAGGCCGCGATGGCGGCGCTGCCCGGGGCCTTCGAGGGCGCCCACGCCGCCACCGGTCTGGGCGAGACGGGCCTGGACACCCGCTTCTGCGCCCGCGAGACGCTGCCCCGGCAGGAGAGCGTCTTTCGCGCGTCCCTGGCGCTCGCCCGCACGCTGAACGTGCCCGTGGTGCTGCACCTGAACGGGCAGGGGACCCACGCTCGCGCCCTGGGCGTGTTGCGCGCCGAGGGCCTGCCCCGGGCCGGCGGCATGGTCCACGCATACAGTGGCAGCGCCGAGCTCGTCCGCGAGTACGTCGCGCTCGGGCTGCACATCAGCTTCGCCGGCACGGTGTGCCGCCCGGACGCCCGCAAGGTCCACGCCGCCGCGCGGGCCGTGCCGGACTCGCGCTTGCTGCTGGAGACGGACGCCCCGGATCTCACGCCGCCGGACCTGCCGCGCCCCAACGAGCCCGCAGCGCTGCTCGCCGTGGCCCGCGCCGTGGCCGCCCTGCGCGGGGACGCGGCGTCTGCACTCCTTGCCCGCAGCGCCGCCGCTTGCGCCGAACTCTTCGGAGATTTCACTCTACGCGCCGAATCGCGCCCCCCCGCCGGAGTCTCTTCTTCATGTCCGTCGTGAACGACCTCGCCCCCACCGAAGCGCCGTCGACCGCCGAGGCCGGTGACGCCTACAAGCTCCACCGCCGCTGGGACCGCCTCGCCCGCCTCGTCTCCGACGACGGCATGCAGCGCCTGCAGAACAGCTTCGTGGCCGTGATCGGCCTCGGGGGCGTGGGCAGCTTCGCCGCCGAGTCCATCGTGCGCAGCGGCGTGGGCCGGGTGCGGGTGGTCGACTTCGACGAGTCCTGCGTCACCAACTCGAACCGCCAGCTCCACGCGCTCAAGGGCAACATCGGCAAGCCCAAGTCCGCCCTGCTCGGCGAGCGGTTCCAGCTCATCAACCCGCAGGCGGTCATCGAGCCGGTCAAGGCGTTCTACAACGAGGAGACGGCGGACGCCCTGCTGGACGGCTCGCCGGACTACGTGGTGGACGCCATCGACAACGTCACGGCCAAGTGCCACCTGATCGCGACGTGCAAGGCGCGCGGCATCCCGCTCGTCACCTGCCTGGGGGCCGCCGGGCGCTGGGACCCCACGCAGATCCGCATCGCCGACCTGAACCGGACCCGGAACTGCCGCCTCGGCGTGGCCGTGCGCGACATCCTGCGGCAGAAACACGGCTTCCCGAAGAGCGGCCTCTGGGGTGTGACCGCCGTGTTCAGCGAGGAGTTCGTGCAGGCGCCGCACCCGCTCGCCTACGACGGCGAGGATGGCTTCAAGTGCGTCTGCCCCCAGGGGCAGAACGGTCTGTTCGAGTGTGATCGGCGCAACCGCATCGACGGCAGCGCCTCGTTCGTCACGGGAGCGTTCGGCCTCTACGCCGCCTCCGTCATCGTCAAGGCCCTGGCCCAGGGAGCCCCGAAAGATGCTTGAGTCCTCTGGTTCCGCTTCCGCTGCCCCGAAGTTCGATCTCGTCGACGAGATCCTCGCGCTCAAGAAGTCCCGCAACGCCGTGCTGCTCGCCCACTACTACCAGGAGGGCGACATTCAGGATCTCGCCGACTTCGTGGGCGACTCGCTGCAGCTGAGCCAGGCGGCGGCGACGACGAACGCGGACGTGATCGTCTTCGCCGGCGTGCACTTCATGGCCGAGACGGCCAAGATCGTGAACCCGGACAAGATCGTGGTCCTCCCCGACCTCGAGGCCGGCTGCTCGCTGGCCGACCAGTGCCCGGCGGATCGCTTCGCCGACTTCATCGCGGCGCACCCCGGCCACAAGGTCGTCAGCTACATCAACTGTTCGGCTGCGGTGAAGGCGCTCAGCGATGTCATCTGCACGTCCAGCAACGCCGTGGACATGGTCAACCTGTTCCCGAAGGACCAGCCGCTGATCTTCGCCCCGGACCGCAACCTCGGCGCCTACGTGCAGAAGCAGGCGGGCCGCGACCTGGTGCTGTGGAACGGGGCCTGCCAGGTCCACGAGGTCTTCAGCGAGCGGAAGTTGATCGCGCTCAAGGTCCAGCACCCGGACGCGGTCGTGCTCGCGCACCCCGAGTGTGAGCCCCCGGTGCTGCGCCACGCGGACGTGATCGGCTCGACGGCGGCCATTCTCAACCACGCCGTCTCCAGCCCGAAGTCGACCTTCATCGTGGTCACGGAGAGCGGGATCCTCCACCAGATGCGCAAGGCCGCGCCGGACAAGACGTTCATCCCCGCGCCGCCCGAGGCCAACTGCGCCTGCAACGAGTGTCCGTTCATGAAGCGCAACACGCTCGAGAAACTGCACGCGGCGCTCCGCGATCTGCAGCCTCGCATCGAGCTGCCCGAGGACGTCCGCCAGGCGGCCTTGCGGCCCATCCAGCGCATGCTCGCCCGCGATCTGACCGCAGCCTGACGCGTCGCGTCGCAACAATTGCACACAACCGTCGCACATCTGTAGATTCCCCCCGTTTCGCGGTGTGCCGAGAAACGGAACTGACTGCAGTCGGACAGTAGGAACGCCCGGGAGGAGAGCCCGGGAAAAGGAAATCACCAGATGAAGATGCGGATTCTGTTGGCGATGACGGCCGTGGCCGGCCTGACCATGGCGTGCAACCTCGACACCGGCGACGACAGCGGCGACGGCGGCGTCGGCGGCAACGGCGGTGGGAACACCGGCGGCGAGGCGGCGGGCGGCAACGGCAACCTCGGCGGCTCCATCGGCAACGGCGGCACCATCGGCGGCGGTGGCACCATCGGCAACGGCGGCGACATCGGCGGCGGTGGCGACATCGGCGGCGGCGGCGACGTCGGCGGCGGCGGGGACGTCGGCGGCGGTGGCGACATCGGCGGCGGTGGCTCCGTGGTCCCCCCGGCCGGCGACTGTGCCGAGGGCTGCGCGACCCTGACGGCCTGTGCGACCTCCGGCAACACCTGCGAGGCCCTCCCGGCCGAGGCGGCCGGCGAATTCGAGGCGAGCTGCAACGAGGCCTGCGGTCAGCAGCCCGACAACTTCCTCGGCCTGCTGAACTCCGCTGGCTCCTGCGGTGACATGGTCGACCTGTTCTCGTCCTCGAGCCCGGACTTCTGCGGCGCCTGCCACGGCCCCGACTCCGAGGCCTGCGGCGGTGGTGGCAACCCGGATCCGGGCGGCGAGCACCAGCCCGAGTGCGATGGCATCGGCGCCCACCTGGCCGAGTGCGTGGCCGAGGCCTGCGCGCCCGCGGCCGACTTCATGGCCGGCCTGACCGCCCAGATGATCCTCGTCTGCGACCAGAACTGGGCCCAGATCGAGCCCCAGGCGGCGCAGTTCGAGGCGGCCACCTGCCAGCAGCTCGCCATGGTCACGGACAGCATCATCAACGGCAGCCCCGAGCAGCCGAGCCCGCTCCAGGGCTTCTGCGCGAACGGTCCGGCCAATGAGGCGGCCACGTGCGAGTCGGCCTGCGGCACCTACATCTCCTGCCTGCCGCCGGACGATCCGAACATCGATCCCATCAACTACGACCAGGACGTCTGCGTCTTCTCCTGCGCGATCAACGCGGAGGAGGCCGCGGTCTTCGAGTGCTTCGCCGGCGCCGCGGACTGCCAGGGCATCCAGGCCTGCCTCCCCATGTGATCTCCATCCGCGGCCGCCCCGGCCGCGGAGCCCCGCCCGCCTCGAAGCCTCTCGAACACAGCCCCCCTTCGGTTATGATGCCCCCGGCGCACTGATGGCGCCGGGAGGTTCGCGTGTCTCAGTCCACCTCGTTCGCCTGGTCCTCCTGCCGCGCTTTGGCGCTGCTTCTGTCCATCGCCGCGGCCTCGCCCGCGTGCACGACCTCGAACGGCAGCGCCGTCGACGGCCCGGACACCGACGCCGGCGCGTCCGGCGGCGCCGG
>CAINDO010000310.1 GCA_903847385.1 uncultured Myxococcales bacterium | reverse complement strand
CGTTCTGGCGCTGTACCAGGCCGGATTCGACACTGTCGTTGCATCGATGGGCTGCGAGCTTTCCGACCGCCAGGTCGAGTTGCTCTCGGCCTACCCGGAAGTCGTTCTCCTCCTCGACGGCGACGACGCCGGCCGAGCCGCCACGGAGGCCGCAAAGGCAAAGCTCGGCGGCCGGGTGACGGTCCGTGCGGTGCGACTGCCACTGGGCGTCAAGCCCGACGAGCTGTCGGTGCGGGCACTGAGGTGGCTCATCAACGGCATCCAGCTTCTCGACCTCGAAGAGCTCGAGTACCGGCCGCGGCCGACGGCCACCTGACCAACTCGGCCCGGTCCTCGGGCCACCTTCAACGCCAGGAGCAATCATGAATCCGAACCTGGGCGGCATGCGCGCCGCCGCGGGACACGTGTGTCCAATCGACGTCTATGCCGACCTGCGGCGCCGGGCCAAACGCCTGTGTCGCCGAACTCGTACAGAGCACATCGAAGACGATGTCGCCCAGGCCGGGGCGCTGGGCCTGATCGAGGCGAGGATTCGCTTCGATCCAGAACGCGGAGTTCCCTTCGGTGCCTACGCCAACCGGCGCGTCACCGGTGCCATGCTCGACGAGATTCGCGCCCACCTCCCGCTCTCGCGGCGGACCTGGGAACGATCGGAGCGACAGCCCGTGATTGAAGGCACTCTCGATGTCGAGGTGCCGGACACCGGGCCGGCGCCCGAGGAGAGGGTGAGCCGGGCCAACGACCTGTGGGCCCTCCGGGCTGCCCTGCAGCGGCTCTCGGAATCCGAACACGCCGTCATTGTCGCTGTCTATGACTTCGACGAGAGCGGAGCCTCAGGGGCCGCACATGCGCGATCGTTGGGCTGTTCGCGCTCACACGTCTCGCGCATCCACAGAGGTGTGCTCGACGAGCTGCGACACGCCCTGTCTCGGGAGGCTGCATATGGATGAGCGCATTTCGGTGCACCTCATCTCCGCACTGGCCGACTGCTGGACGGCGATCCGAGCGAGACACCCTTCGGTGCCGGGCGTGCTCATTCTGCCCGCACCGGCCCAGCGCGGACGCCTGAACGTGCTTGGCCACTTCGCGCCGATTCGCTGGAAGACGCGGCAGGCCGACCACAACCTTCTCCACGAGGTCGTGGTCGTCGCCGAGCACCTCGACCGCACGGCCGAGGACATCTTCGAGACGCTCGTCCACGAGGCCGCGCATGCGATGAACTTCGACCGTGGAATCCACGACTGCTCGTCCACGAGCCAGTACCACAACGGCAAGTTCAAAGAGGCGGCCGAAGAGCTTGGGCTCGAGGTCGCCAAGGTGCCGAACTATGGCTGGGCCTACACGGTCCTCGCCGAGGGCACGAAGGCGTTCTACGTCGACGTCATCACCGCGCTCGGGGAGACGCTCGTGCATCGGCGCAAACCGGTGCTCGTCGTTGTCCCGGTTGCGGGTCCGCCAACCGGTGGTCAAACACCGGCCAATGGTCGTGATGAGGAAGACCCCACATTGCAGGGCAGGAGCCGCAAGGCGACCTGCGCCTGCGACCCGCCCTACATCATTCGGGTCAGCAAGAAAGTGATCGACGCCACGGTGATCCGCTGCGACACTTGTGGCACGCTGTTCCAGCTTGCGTGACCGATTTCGAAAGCCGGAGTTCCGAAAGGACTCCGGCTTCATCATGTCTGCCCGTCGCGCTCGCCGCTTCAGGGCGGTGGATAAACACCGGCTTCCTGTTCGCGGGCCCATCGCGAGCCCGGCAGACGGGGGACCGTGCAGTTCGAGCGGCCACAAGTGGGCGAAACTTCGCCTAATTCCAATTAGACGTCGTTGTCGACGGACTTCGCGTCACGCCGCACGTTCCTTTTTCCTGGCTACCCAGGCACGTGCCAGGGTGTCAAGGGCTTCGCGTCGGTCGCGGCCGGAGAGGTGGGCGTACCGCTCCGTTGTCGTGACGTTGGCGTGGCCGACGATCTCCTGGACAGTCCTGATGCTGACGCCGAGCTCGACCAGTTCAGTCACGCTCGAGTGCCGGAGGAGGTGGGGGCTGACTTTGCGTTCGATACCCGCCTTCTTCCCGGCGGACGTCACGAGGTTTTGGACCGCTCGGACTGAGAGCGCCTCCAAGCGGTTCGACAGAAACAGCTCGTCGGCCTCGGTCGGTTCGACATCGCGCTCGGCGACGTAGGCCTCGATGGCCTCGGCGACGACGTCGTTCAGAGGAACGCTCAGATTCTTGCCACCCTTGGTGCGGACGTTGATGAGGAACCGCGCACCGAGGTCGACCTGGTTCCGCTTCAGCCCGACGACCTCGGCCACACGAAGGCCGCAATGGATGAACACCAAGGCCATCGCGGCGTTGCGTGCCCCCTGACCGCGTTCGGAAGCCTCCATCGCAGCGGTCAGCGCAAGCATCTCGTCGAGCGAGAGCGGCAGGGGCGCGCGGGCCGCGATCTTCAGCCGGTCGATGGATGTGGTCGGGTTCATGGTCGTCACCTCTGTCTTGACGAGGAAGTCGAACAGGCTGCGGATAGCGGCAAGGTGGCCGTTGAACGTGGCGCGGGATGGTGTCCCGCTTTCCATGCGTGCGGCACTCGCGAGGAACCGCAAAACGGTCGCACGGTCCACGCACTCGAATGCTGTGCCCGTCGGGAGAAATTCGGCGAACTCTGCCGCTGAGGCGCAGTAGCTCTCGATTGTCCGGGGTCGGCGCATCTTCACGCCTTCGAGGTAGGCGCGATAGTCCGCAAGGTGCTGCTGCATGGGGCTGGGGTGAGCGTGGGACATGGGCGTCAGCGCAGCCGCTGATGCGCGTCATTCAAGAATAATTGTACGTCTAATTGGAATTAGATGCAAGTGTAGGGTGTGGACAATCAAGGAGCTGTATCAGATGAAGTTGAACCTTCTTTTGACAACACTCTTGCTGAATATCGCCGCGCAGGTAGTTACGAACACGCCCGCATCCTTGCTCCCGCACGGCAAGCGCATCTATACGCAAAACCAGAATCTCAACCAGCAGGAATGGGACGCGTCGCTG
>CAINDO010000309.1 GCA_903847385.1 uncultured Myxococcales bacterium | reverse complement strand
CACCGTGAGCCGCAGCGCCGGATGCCAGGGCGTCAGGGGCACCGCCGGCTCGCCCGCCGCCGCGTGTTCGGCCAGCGTCCGCAGGGTCGCCCGATGCGCGGGCAAGGGCACGAGCGCGGCGGCCGTCGTCCAGGCGGCGGGGGTGGTGCGCGTGTCCTCGCCCAGCACGGCCAGCGCGTGCGCGACCTCGACCTCGGCCTGTCGCCGCAGCCAGCCGCCGAACCCCGGCAGGTTGGCCAGGCCCGCCCAGAAGGCCGGCGTCCCGCGCGTGACCATCAGCGCGACCCCGCCGGCCACCGCCGCCAGCCCGCCCAGGAACCACAGCGTCGGCCGCAGCGCCTGCGCCGGCGTGACCATGTCGAGCACCAGCAGCGGCGCCTGGATGCCCAGCAGCGTGACCAGCGTGAGCACGAGCGGGTTCACGACGGCGTTCGCGGCCTGTTTGAGCCGCCGACCCCGCCGCTGCCGCCGGTCCACCAGCAGGCGCAGCCCGCCCGCCCGCAGCGCCGGCGTGTCCAGACTTCGCAGGGCCTCGGCCTCGGCCGCGCTCACGCACCGGACCTCGAGCAGCGCGGCCGCCAGGTTGCGCCCGGAGCGCACCGCCGCCCCGGCCGTGCGGGCGAGCTCGGCCGCGGCCTCGCCCCCGCCCTCGAGCGCCCGCAGCGCGCGGACCACGTCCGGCTCGGCCTCGAGCAGATCGGCGAGGGCGGCGAGCCACGCGGCGCGGCCGCGGGCATCGATCGTGGCGTGTGCGGTCACGGCCAGTGCGCTCACGGCGTGTCGAGGCGCACGAAGTCTCCCCAGAAGGGCGCGGACTTGCCCTTGAGCTGACCGGCGGGCAGGAGCACGTCGACATAGGCGTCGATGGGATAGGTCCGCGCCAGGAAGTGACCCTCGCCGCGGGCGCGGACACGCAGTCGGACGCCGGCCTCGGGCGTGCGAAGGGCAAAGCCGCGGTCGGCCTCGAGCCCCACGGCGAGCCGGTCCTCGGCGACGAAGACCTCGATCTCGAACGCCTCGGGGTCGAGCCGCTCGGCCCGCAGCGCCCCGGCCACGGCCTGCCGCGTCGAGCGCTCGTCGACCAGCGGGTTGTCCACCAGGGCCCGCAGCGCGGTGCCCAGCTCGTCCTGCACGGCCCCGCGGTGCACCGGGCCGAAGATGCTCGGCCCCACCAGAAAGCCGACGATCAGCAGCGCGCCGACGCCGAGGGCCACCCGCGTCATCGGCCGACGCTCGGGCTGCAGCTCCAGGTCGTGATGGGGTCGCTCGATGTCCTGCGGCAGGGGCGCCGACTCGCGCCGGCTGCGCGGCCGGACGGCGTCGTCGAGCTCCAGGCGCTCCCCTGCGGGCTGGGGTCGGATGGGTCCGCTCTGACGCGGCTCCCGCGGTGGGGTGGCGCGGTCCTCGGCCAGGGTGCGGGCCTTCTTCTGGGCCTCGGACTGCCGGCGGGTCTGCTCGGCCTCCTCGGCCTCGACCTGGGCGCGCTCGCGCCCGGAGTCGGCGCCCAGCCGCGACTCCAGGAACGCCAGCCCCGCGGCCCGGGACGCCGCCGGTGCGCCCACCGCCGGCGCCAGCATGGTCCGCACGCCCGCCGCCGCCATGGCCCAGTCGCCCAGGCGCCGGGCCTCGGCCTCCGTCGGCAGGTCGAGCAGCCACGGCGTCGGCCCGGACAGACGATCGTCGAAGACCTCGGCGGGCTGCCCGGTGATCTCGGCGAGCGCAGCGCCGATCAGCGCCCGAGCCGGGTCGCCCACGCGCAGTCCCCCCGAAACGAGCACACGTTGATTCATCGCGTCCGCGACTCTGCCGGACGCGCGCCGGAATGTAAACCGACGCGCCGCGCCGGGCCCCCGCGCGGGGGTGACGCACGTTGACTTGGGGCATGGGGTGGCTTAGCGTGCGGCCCATGTCGAAAAAGGCGCTGATCATCGACAGTGACATCGAGCTCATCGAGCAGCTTCAGGACGCTGCGCAACGATTGGGCCTCGATGCCGAAACGACCACCAACGGCAACGAGGGCGTCGATCTGGCCAGTCTGGACCAGCCCGCCGTCGTCTTCCTGGGCCTGATGGACACGAAGGGCGCGGGCTACGGCCTGTGCAGCAAGCTGCGCCGCCGCGCGCCCACCGTGCCGGTCATCATGGTCATCGACCGCGAGGAGGAGGGCTCCGAGCGCCTCGAGCGCCACCAGGCCCTCAAGACCTCGGCGGACGCCTACCTGGTGCGGCCGTTCACGATGGAGCGCCTGGCGCAGACCATCGACCGCCTCGTGCCCGGCGTCGTCTCCTTCCCGACGGACCCCGAGGAGGTCATCGGGGAGACGGCCATCGTGCCCAACGACTCCCTGCTGGGTGGCAGCCTCTTCAACGACGACGAGCTGCGCGAGCTGGAGAAAGAGGCCGAGCAGGCCTTCTCGTCCATCGTGGTCGACCCCGTGCCCCTGGGCGGCTCCCGCGAGTTCGAGGTCGACGATCTCGACCTCGTCGGCGCCGACCCCCTGGTGGTCGAGCCGGCCACCGGCGGCGGCATCATGCGCATGGACGACGGCACGCAGGTCTTCGACCTGGCCGCCGCGGGCTTCGACAACCCGGCGACCCCCTCGCCCGCCCCCCTCTCCGCCCTGCCCTCGGACTCGGGCGAGATCTCCGAGATCGCCGCGCCGCCCTCGGTCGTGTCCGGTGCGGGCGCCGCCCCCGGCGAGATTGCCGACTCGTTCGAGTTCGCCGTCGACGACGACGACCTCCCCTCGGAGCCCCCCCCGACCCCACCCGTGGCGCTCGAGCGCACCGAGTCCGCCCGGGACCGCGCCGTGGCCGAGGCCGAGGATCAGGCCCACGAGGTCGCGCAGATCGAGCGCGAGAACCGCAGCCTCCGCGCCCGGGTCAGCGAGCTCGAGCACGCCATCCGCATGGCCCGCGAGGACGTCGCCCGCCGCGAGGCGGACGTCTCCACCCAGCGCACGTCGGACAGCGCCGCCAAGCGCGAGCTGATCGAGGTCCGCGAGGATCTCAACCGCCGCGAGCGCGAGGTCCTCGAGCTGCGCGACCGCCTGACGAGCAAGGATCGCCAGCTCGTCGACCTCGGCGACCAGCTCGACAGCCTGCGCACGGAGAAAGAGCGCGCCGAGGCCGAGGTCCGCGCCGCCGACTCCCGCGCCACCGTTGCGCAGCAGTCCCGCGAGGAGGCCGAGCGCGAGATCGAGAACTTCCGCGTGCGTCTCTCCGAGACCCGCGTGCGCCTCGACCGCGCCAAAGAAGAGGCCGAGAAGACCTACGAGGAGATCAAGCAGATCCAGCGCAAGGCCGCCCAGGATCTGCAGGCCGCCAAGGAGAACGCCGCCCAGGCCGCCGCCGAGGCCGAGGACCAGTTCAACCTGCGCCTGGCCGGCGCCGAGGCCCGGCTGGCCAACACGCAGCAGGCCGCCGAGTCCGGTCGCCTGTACGCCGCGCGGCAGCTCGACGAGGCCAAGGCCGAACACGAGCGCGCGCTCGCCGACCTGCGGCTCGCACACGCCGCCGCCCTGGCGGACGCCGAGGCCGCAAACGCCGCCGAGCTCGCCCGGCTGCGCGCCGAACACACCGCCGCCCGCGAGCAGCAGGACACGCGCCACGCCCAGGCCCTGGCGGACGCCCAGGCCGCCCACGAGGCCGCCCAGGCCGACCAGAAGGGCCTGCACGACGCCGCGATGGCCTCCACGCGCCGCGCCTACGACGAGGAGATCGGCGGCCTTCGGGACGAGATCTCCACGCTCGGCTCGGACCTGGAGTCCCAGGCCGAGGCCCACAAGGCCACCGTCGAGCGGATGCAGTCCGAGAGCGCCTCGACGCTCGAGGGGCAGCGCAAGGCCCACGACAAGGAGCTCGGCCTCGTCCGCGACGACGCCCAGGCCCGCATCGCGGACCTCTCCGGGCAGCTCGCCGCCCAGACCAGCCGCGCCGAGGCCGCCGAGGCCGAGGGCCGCCGCCTGAGCGAGGAGCTCACCGCCAGCCAGTCGCTGCTGGACGAGGAGTCCACCCGCTTCAACGCCGCCGAGGCCGCCCTGAAGGCCGCCCTCGAGGCCGAGAAGAAGGGCCGCGCGGACGACGTGACCGAGCGTGACGCCCGCATCGTGGATCTCGTGGGCCAGAACGAGGCCCACGTGAAGCGCATCGGCGAGCAGGACTCGACCATCGAGTCCCTGAGCGACGAGCTGGCCAACAGCGAGAACGAGGTCGCGGCCCGCACGCGCGACATCGCCCAGCTCACCTCGACGGTCACGGGGCTCGACGCCCAGGTGGCCGACCTTCAGGGTCAGCTCACCGACACGCGGGGCAACGTGGACAAGGCCCGCACGGCCCTCGCGGTCGCGCAGGCCTTCCTCGATCGCGCCACGCCCGCCGAGGCCTCGGTGGCTCAGGCAGAGTGATGCGCGCCGTCGATCTCATCCAGAAGAAGCGCGACGCCGGGGTCCTCACACCCGACGAGATCCGGTATCTCATCGGCGGCTTCACCCGCGACGAGCTGCCCGACTACCAGATGGCCGCCTTCTTGATGGCGGTGTTCTTCCGGGGCATGCAGCCCGAGGAGCTGGCCCCCTGGGCCGATGCCATGCTGCGCTCCGGCGAGGTCCTGGACTTCTCGGACATGCCCGGCCGCAAGGTGGACAAACACAGCACCGGCGGCGTGGGCGACAAGATCAGCCTGCCCCTGGCGCCCATCGTGGCCGCCTGCGGCGTGCGCGTGCCCATGGTCAGCGGCCGCGGGCTGGGACACACGGGCGGCACGCTGGACAAACTCGAGAGCATCCCGGGTTTCTCCACGCAACAGACGGCCGGCCGGTTCCGCGAGCTGGTGGCGACTCTGGGGTGCGGTCTCATCGGTCAGACGGCCGAGATCGCCCCGGCGGACAAGCGCCTGTACGCCCTGCGCGATGTCACGGCCACCGTCGAGAGCATCCCGCTCATCGCCAGCTCGATCATGTCCAAGAAGCTCGCCGAGGGCATCGACGCCCTGGTGCTGGACGTGAAGGTGGGCAACGGCGCCTTCATGCGCACGCCGGAGCGCGCCCGCGAGCTCGCCCGCACCATGGCCGAGATCGGCGCCCGCATGGGCAAGGCCGTCGTCGCCTATCTGACGGACATGAACCAGCCCCTGGGCGCGGCCATCGGCAACGCCCTCGAGGTGCGCGAGACCATCGACATCCTGCGCGGCGGCGGGCCGGCGGACGTGCGGCGGCTCACGCTGGTGCTGGCCGAGGAGATGCTGCGCCTCGGCGGCGTGGACCCGGCGGAGGCCACCCGCGCCCTGGACGACGGCCGCGCCCTCGCCCGGTTCCGCGAGATCGTCGCGGCACAGGGCGGCGATCCGCTCTCCGTGGACGACCCGGACCGCCTGCCGACGGCGAAACACGTCGAGCCCTTCGGGGCGACGCAGAGCGGCTATGTGACCGCCATCGACACCCGCGCCGTGGGTGTGGCCGCCATCTGTCTCGGCGCCGGCCGCAACACCAAAGAGGACATCATCGACCCCGCCGTGGGTTTCATGATGAACACACGCCTGGGGCAGCGCGTGGAGGCCGGCCAGCCGCTGCTGCACGTGCACCACAACGGCGTCGGCGTCGACGCCGCGCGGGAGATGCTCGCCCTTGCGTTCACCTTCGGCGCCGAGCCCGTCGCCGAGCCCGAGCTGATCCTCGAGCGCATCGCCTGAGCGTGTCGGCCCCGCTGAGCCCCGAGGCGGCGCAGGCGCTCGACACCGCCCTGTACGACGCGGACGTGATCGCCCGCGACACCGCGCGCGGGCGCCTGGCCGCGCAGAGCGAGCCGGCCGTGCTCGCCGCGCTCGTGCGGGCGCTGGACGCACCGGACCGGGTCACGCGCCGGCGGGCCTCGCGTCTGCTGGGCGAGGCGAAACCGGCGCGCGTGCGCCCGCTGCTGCTTGCGCTGGTGGGCGACGACGCGGCGAGTGACCGCCACCGCGCGACGGCCGTGCGTCTGTTGTCGCTCCTGTCACCGCAGGCGGAGCCCGCCCTGGCCGATCTGTTGCGCGATCCCTCGCCCCGCGTGCGCCGCGCCGCCGCCACGCCCGCCGCGCCCGAGGCCGCGCTGCAGGCCGCGCTGACCGATGTGGACGCCGCCGTGGTGTCTTCGGCGCTGGCCGCCCTGGTGGAGCGTGAACACACCCCGAACGCCGTGTCGCTGTCTCAGGCGCTGGAACGCCACGGGGACGCCCTGGCGGACGCGCGTCGTTTTCTGGCCGCGGGCGCCCCGGAGGCCGCATGGGTCGTCGAGGCCGCCGCCGCCGGGGACGCCGGCGCGCTGGACCATCTGGCGTGGGGCGAGGCCGCCGAGGCCGCGCTGGGGCGCCTGTCCGCCGGGGCGACGCGAGTCGCCGCCCTGTGGGCCCGGGCGCGCGCCGGACACCCGGACCCGACCTGGGCGACGGACCCGGACCCGCGAGTGCGGGCCGCGCTGGCCCGCGCCCT
>CAINDO010000308.1 GCA_903847385.1 uncultured Myxococcales bacterium | reverse complement strand
GCGGGCGGCAGCGGCCCGGCCGTGGGCGCCTGTGTCCGCGTCCAGGCCGAGATCGACTCGCGGCGCGTCTGTCGCACGGACGATCTGTGCCCCTGCGGCACCCACTGTGACCTGGGCGAGTGCGTCGCGACGTGCGCGAACGACGGCGACTGCGGCGGCGGCGAGGTCTGCGACGACTTCGGCCGTTGCCGCGCCGACGCACCCGGGGGCCGCATCGCGCCCATCGACATCTCGCCCCGCGGACGCATGGTCGTCTCGCCGCTGTCCCTCAGCTTCGTCGTGGCCGACGCCCCGCGCACGGTGCACATCCGACCCGCCAGCGTCGGGCAGGGGCGCGCCCGCGTGCTCGCCCGCGGCCCCGTCGCGGTCCGCTGTGCGCCGGAGGCCGACTGGACCACGGAGTGTCGCTTCGAGAACGTGCCGGCGGGCGGTCTGGACGTGCAGCTTCAGATGCGCGCAGTGGGTGGCGCGGCGGGGGTCGACAGCCCCGCCCTGGTGGTGTTCGGTGACTCCGGAGACGCCCAGACCGTGGTCGTGCAGCCCACCCCGAACGCGAACCTGCCCACGGCCGGCGTCTATGCCGGCACGCTGAACCTGGGCGGCCTCCTGCCCGTGCCCGTGGACCTGCGGGTCTACGACGTCGGCGTCGGCACCCGGTTCGAGATCGTCGACCGCCACGGCCTCGTGCTCGCCGCCCCGCTGGTCGTCGACGGGAGCCTGGCCGCGGGCTCGCTGTTCTTCGGCGCCGCGCCGGCCTTCCGGCTCTTCGAGGGGCTCACGCCCGAGGGCCTGGTGACCGAGGTGCTCAGCCCGGCGGGCGCACCGTTCTTCGCCGACCTCAGCGGCGGCCACCTCGAGCTCGACGTCTCCATCCCGGTGGTCGGCCTGGCCGTGCAGAACCCGTCCGGCGAGATCCTGCTGCGCATCGACGCGCTGCGCCGGGGCCCCCTGCCGGCCGCGTTCGTGATCCCCGAGCTGACGCCGGACGTCGCGGACACCCAGGAGCCGACGCGCGGCTCGACGCCCTCCCCCGTGTTCGAGGCGGCGCAGGCCATCGCCGATGCGGGCAACCCGATGCTCTATCCCCGCGACGACGTGGCCCCCTTCGTCGGCTCGCCGGCGTCGCCCACGTTCGCGGCGTGTTTCGCCTCGCCCGCGGAGAGGGCGATCGTCGAGCAGACCTACACCATCCTCCGGGACCGCTCGCAGGGCGCGGCCGTCGTGGCGACACAGCTCGGCCAGCTGATGAACGCCGGGTGCGTGGACGGCTGCGACCCGGCGGACCTCGACAGCAACTATTACGCGACCTGCGAGTGGACGCGGACGGACCAGATCCAGGTGGGCACCGGCTGCGGTCAGTGCCGCGACGCGTGCCTGACCGAGGTGCGGTCCGACTGCGGACCCAACAACAGCTCGTGCAGCGTGTGGCAGCAGGGCCAGTTCACCTGCGACGGCGGCTGCAGCCACGACGCCCCCGTGTTCTTCGACTGGTGCCCGCTGCAGCTGACCAACTCCGACCTCAGCTGCGGAGACCACTGCAGCACGATGTGCACCGGCCTGCGCGAGAACAACAACATCGTGGTCCAGAAGGTGACGACGGCCTGCGACACGCAGTGCACCCGCGCCAACTGCACGCCCCAGCCGGTCTACGTGGACCAGGACGTCACGTTCGGCGACTGCGACGCCCTCGCCGCGGAGTACGGCTGCGAGGTCGACGACTTCCCGACGGGGACGTGGACGGCCAACGGCCGCGACTATCGGCCCACGGGTGTGTGTCGCTTCGGGCCGTTGCGGCGCCCGAGCCCCTCGACCTGCGCAGAGAACGCGTCCTGTTTCGACCCCGACGCGCCCAACGCCGACCCCGCCGCCGAGTTCGCCGGCCTGCTCTCGGCCCGCAGCGGCGCGCCGACCTGCTCGAACGGCCTGGAGCCCCAGTTCGGCGCCGCCGAGGACGACGGCGCGGACCTGGCGCTGCTGCTGGACGCCTGCCTGGAGGACACCGCGCGCGCCGCCGACGGCCCCACGCTCGACGCCCTGGTGGGCACGGCGGGCTGTGTCGACCGCGGGCGTTTCCTGCTGACCTATGAGCGCGGCATGCAGGGCACCGTGGGGGGCACGGGCGATCCCGGCGCCCAGCGCATCGCCCTGCACGCGCTCAAGGGTTTCCTGCAGGCCCACGGTCTGTTGGCCCGTGAGGGCCTGAACCAGTACCGCGAGTCGCTGGCCCTGGCCCGGGACGCCGATCCCACGGCCGCGGCCTCGGACGCCCTCGATGCCTCGCTCATGGTCTGGGACACGGCGCTTCTGCCCTGGATCACCCGCCCGATGCTGGCCACGAGCGCCGAGGTCGGCGCCGCCCCGGATCCGCGCCCGGCCATCCCCGGCATCGGCGACCAGGGGGTCGTCGACGCGCCCGCGGACGCCCGCGTCCACCCCGCCGTGGACCTGATGGAGACGGCGTCGACCCAGGCGCGCCTGCTGGACGAGCTCTTGAAGCGCGCCTGGTTCGAGGGGAATCAGGCCCGCATCGACGCCCGCCTGGCGACGGCCGCCCGCTTCATGCGGGCCGCGCGCCTGGCCGGTCACCTCGCCCACGGCGTGTACGACGCCACGTCGGCCACGCCCCGGACCTGGGACAGCGCCTGGACCGCCATCGAGACCAACTACCGCGCGGACCTGGAGCGTTTGCTCAATCGCGTCGAGCAGGTGACCTCGGGCAAGAACCCCCTGGGCATCGAGGACGACGATCTGCCCCTGTATTACCGCGACACGCCCGTGGGCCCGAACGAGCGCTTCAGCGCCGTGTCGCGCTATCTCACCGGCGAGTCCGTGGACGGCGACGGCCTGGCCGCCGTGGCCATCCGCAGCGCCCGCGCGGCCCTGGACAACACCCAGAACCGCTGGCGCGAGCGCCTGCAGGTGCTGGACGTGGCCGACCGCCGCATCCAGGACATCAAGTATCGCTACGGCGAGATCGTGACGATCCACTGCGGCGCCTCGCTGGAGAACGATACGAACTACGCCGGCCCCGGTCAGGCGCCCTGCCTGAACCCCGGCTCCATCGAGGTCATGGAGTGTGATGCCATCGACACCGAGGTGTGTTTCGTCGAGGAGGCCTGCCGCGGGCGCCCGGAGACCTTCCTGGAGCAGCTCAGCTCGGCGGATCTGAACATGGGCCTGTGTGTCTACGACGGACTGCGGCAGACGCTGGGGGCCAACCTCGTCGGCATCACGCCGGCGCTCGACCAGGCCATGACCACGGTCTCCGGGTCGCTGCGCACCAGCCGGAGCGCGGGCACGGCGTTCGCGCCGCGCATCGTCTCGCTCGAGCAGCGCGCCGCCAACGACCGCGTCGCCGTGATGGAGCTCGACGGCGCCCGCTTCGAGGTCCCGCTGGACGCCCTGGGCGGCCTGGACGTGAAGATCCCCCCGTCGGCGGTCACGCCCACGCCCGGTGAGGACGGCGTGGACGAAGAGATCTCGCCCGTGCAGCGCTACTGGTCGGAGCTGAACGAGCGCTGCGCGACCTCGCGCGATGCCTCGCTCGCGCTGCGCCCCGCCGCCCCCCCGGCCGACTGCCGGTATGCGGACGAGTGCCCCGCCAACGAGGTCTGCACCGCCGGGCACTGCGCCCCCAAGGCCGCGACGGACGGTCAGGACACCGTGGACTGCTACTACGACGGCTCCATCACGGAGCAGGCCATCGCCATCCGCTCCGCGGCGCTGGACATCGAGCTGGCGCGCGCCGAGTTCGACGCCGTGGTCGACCGCTACGACCTGGCGAAGCAGAGCTGCATCATCCTGCAGGCCGGCAACGACGCGCTCGACGATCAGCTCGCCGCGCACAACGAGACCATGGACGACCTGGATCGCAGCCGCGCGATCGCCGCGGACGTGGCCGACCTGGCCGCCGCTGGCAAGGACTGCGCCAGCGCGACGGGCGCCGAGGACCTGATCACCGGCGCGACCGTGGGCGTGTGCGCCTTCGCCGCCGTCGAGGGCGCCGCGAACGTGGCCGCCAACGAGTACGAGCTGCAGATGAGCGAGGCCGAGCGCTCGCACGAGGCCGAGGTGCAGACCCTGGCCGGCAACATCGACGAGGCCATCTGCTTCAACGACGCCGAGATCGAGCTGGTGGACGCCCGCGCCGCCCTCATGCGCATCAAGCGCGCGCAGCAGGACCAGGCCAAGGCCATCATCAACCTGCGCGGGCTGAAGTCCTACGCCCTGGGCATCTACAACGAGGGCCGCGCCGCCGTGCAGATGGAGCGCCGCCGCATCGAGCGCTCGCTGCCCAGCCAGTTCGTGGTCAGCGAGGCCGCCGAGCTGTTCAGCCAGCGCATGGCCTACGCCCAGCGCATGACCTACCTGGCCGTGCGGGCCGCGGAGTACGAGTTCCAGACCAGCCTGCGGGCCCGCGGTCAGGTGCTCGCCGCCACCCGCCCCGACCAGCTCGAGGCCGCCCTGCAGACGGCGATCCAGTTCGTCGCCACCGGCCGCATCAACGGCGCCGCGCCGGACGAGCTGCACGCCGTGGTCAGCCTGCGCGAGCACCTGCTCCAGCTCGGGAACCGCGCGGGCGACCCGGCGGGTGAGCTGGCGCTCGGCGAGATCGACCGGTTCCGCCTGATGCTCGCGAGCCCGCAGTACGCCGTGCGCGCCGCCGACGGAACCTACCTGGGCCAGCAGATCCCGTTCGCCATCCACCCGCTCGGTCACCTGGGCCTGGGCAATGCCCAGGGTCTGCCCATCGTGGGCGACAACGACTGCGCCGAGCGCCTGTGGTCGGTCAACGCGGCCGTCGTGGGCGCCGGTGTGTTCGAGGGCAACGAGGCCAGCTTCACCCGGCTGGATCTGTTGAAGTCGAACACGTTCTACTCGCAGCTCTGTGACGCGCCGGGACCCGACGAGCCCGAGTTCCAGATCGCGTCGGTGCGCCCGGCGGTGAACCTGCTGCAGGACCCCGCGGATCCGCTGCGCCAGCCCCCCACGGCCGAGGCGACGGAGGCCTATACCCGGGGCCGCATGCAGCCCTACCTGAACGTGAGCCGTGTGGAGCTCGAGCGCGAGGACTACGCCCAGGGCGGCACCACCGAGCTGGCCGGCCGCGGTCTGTTCGGCGACTACGCGCTGTTCATCCCGGCCTCGGTGCTGAGCCTGGACGGCAGCCCGGGCCTGCGCCTCGACCGCATCGAGGACATCCTGCTGCGCCTGGACTACGTGTCCGTCGCTCGCAACTGAGCTCCGGGCGCGGCCACGCTCACGCTCACGCTCACCCCCAGAAGAACCGCCCCGCCACCAGCACCCCGAAGACGACCACCACCATCCGCCGTGTCCGCGCGGGGATCCGCTGCACCAGTCGCCCGCCGATCAGCCCCCCCGCCCACGCCGCCAGCATCATCGCGAACACATAGGGCCACTCGACGTGGCCCGAGACGGACAGGAACACGGCGGCGATGGTGTTGATCACCAGCGACAGCGCCTGTTTCAGCGCGTTCAGGTTCACGATGGGCGCGTCGGAGAACAGACCGAGCATGGCCAGCAGCATGATGCCGAGGCCGGCGCCGAAGAACCCGCCGTAGACCGCGCCGGCGAAGACCGCCGCGACGAGCGCCGGCGAGGGGGGCGCGTCGGTGTTCTCGGGCGCGGCGGCGGGGCGCCGGGCGACGATGCGCCGCCGCAGGGGCTCCTGCGCGAGCATCATGGCGCACGCGAGCAGCACCAGGAACGGCACCGCCGCGCGGAACGCCGACTCGGGTGTGTAGACCAGCGCCACGGAGCCCGTGAGGCCGCCGAGCCCGCCGGCGACGGCCACGCTGCGGGCGTGCGCGAGCTGCGGCTTCAATTGTTCCCGCTGCGCCCAACTACCGGCCAGGTAGCCGGGGCACAGGGCCACGGTGTTCGTCGCGTTGGCCGCCACGGCGGGCACGCCGAGCGCCACCAGCGTGGGGAAACTCACGAGCGTGCCCCCCCCGGCCACGGCGTTGATCACCCCCGCGACGAGGGCGGCGAGGGACGCGGCGGCGAGGGCGAGGGGTTCCGGCATGGGCGCAGTGTTCACCGGGGGCGGGGCGAATTGCGAGGCCCACGCGCCCGATGCTTCCGCGGATGCCGATCCGGGAACCACCGGATGCGCCCGGGGCACCCCATCGGGGACTCTCGGGGCATGACCCCCGACAGCACCGCCATCGTCTTCCAGGGCCTGCAGCGCGACTTCTGCGCGCCGGAGGGCCGCCTGTATCCCCTGCTCGCCGAACAGATCGTCGCGCGGGGTGTGATCCCCAAGCTCCTGGATCTGCTGGCGCGGGCCTGGGAGGCCCGGATCCCGGTGTATTTCGTGCCCATCGCCTTCTCACCGGACTACCGCGAGGTCGCCCGCGCGCAAGGCATCCTGGGGGCGATTCGCGACGCCGGCGCCCTCGCCCGGGGCACGCCCGGCGCCGAGCCCATCGTCGAGCTCGAGCCGTTCCTGGACCGCATGACCATCGTGCCGGCCAAACGCGGCCTGTGCGGCTTCGGCACCACGCCCCTGCACGAGATGCTGACCGAGCGGGGCATCCGCACCGTCGCGGTGTGCGGCCTGCTGACGAACGTGTGTGTGGAGACCACCGCGCGCTCGGCCTACGACCTCGGCTACGAGGTCGTCACGCTCGCCGAGGTCACGGCCACCAAGACCGCCCAGGAGCAGGCCGCGAGCGAGCAGTTCGCCTTCCCCCTGCTCGGCCGCACGCTCACCGTCGACGCGCTCTTCGCCGAGCTCGCCGCCGGCGCGGCGGCGCCGCCGCACTCGAGCTGAGGCGGGCCCGCCGTGCGTGTCCTCGTCCTGCCCGACCAGCCCCTCGGCCTGCCCGCCGGCGCCGAGCGCCTGTCCGGGGTGCACAGCCTCGAGATCGTCCCGGACGTCGTGGTGCTCAAGGGCGCCCCGGGCTTCGCCGACCTCGCGCTGGCTTACTCCGCCCAGCTCCGCGGCAGCCTGGTGCTGGCCGTGGGCCCCATCGCCGACCTGCCCGAGGCGATCTGCCTCGACGAGGACCTGCCCGCCTCGGCGACCCCCGAGATGGAGGGCCGCGCCGTCGAGCGCCTGGCACGCCTGCGGGATCTGGAGAAGGTCACGCTGGCCCTGACCGCGCTCTACGACGACGCCGGGCCCGCCGAGCCCGAGGGGTCCGAGGAGCGCGTGCACGAGGTCCACGCGGCGCTCCACGCCCGGCTCCACGAGCAGAGCGAGCGGCTCCGGCAGGCCCTGGACCGGGCGACCCTGCTCTACGCCTCGCTGGAGACGGAGCACTCGCTGCGCGTCAACGTGGAGGCCCGCCTCGCCCTGCTCGGGCGCGCGCTCGACGACGTGGCCGACGCCGTCTGCGTCACGGACCCGTCCGGGCGCGTGCTCTCGGTGAACCGCTCGTTCCTGGCGCCCGAGCCCGGCCTGTCGCGGATGGACGTCGAGAACCGGCCGCTGGAGTTCTTCTTCCAGCCCGCCGAGGCCGACGGCGAGAGCATCGCCGACCTGATCGCCGCGACGGCGCGCGGGACCCACGAGACTTCGCTCTTCCGCCGGCGCCTCTCCGACGGCCGGGTGCTGCGGTACGCGGCGTCGTTCACCCGGGTGCGCCACACCGAGTCGCCCGAGGACCGCGTGGTGGCGATCTTCCGGGACACCACGGACCACGACGCCCTGATGGCCCGGGTGGTGCAGGTCGAGCGACTGTCGGCGCTCGGCCGCCTGGCCGCCGGCGTGGCCCACGAGATCAACAACCCGCTGGCTTACGTGGTGGCCACGCTGGAGGTGCTGGCGTCGCGCCTCGGGCCCGAGGTGCTCGCCCGCCTGTTCGCCGAGGGCACACCCGACGAGCGCGGCGAGCCCCACCGCCTGGTCGGCACCGCCCTGGACGGCTGCCGCCGGATCGCCACCGTCGTGGCCGACCTGAAGCAGCTCACCCGGGCCCAGGCCGAGCGCCGCGAGGTCGTCGACCTGCGCGGCGTGGTGGAGTTCGCGCTGCGCGTGGGGGCCAACGACCTGCGCCACCGCGCCCGGGTCGAGGTCAGGACCGAAGACGTGCCGCCGGTGCTGGGCAACGAGGCGCGGCTCGGGCAGGTGTTCATCAACCTGCTCTACAACGCCATCCAGGCCATGCAGACCGGCAACGCGGACGCCCACGCCATCACCGTCCAGGTCTACGCGCCCGCCCTCGGCGAGGTCGCCGTGTCCGTGCAGGACAACGGCGCGGGCATCTCGCCCGAGAACCTCGACCGCATCTTCGAGCCGTTCTTCACCACCAAAGGCCGCGGGCGCGGCGAGGGCACCGGCCTCGGCCTGGCCATCTGTCGGGACATCATCGAGAGCCACGGCGGTCGCATCGAGATCACGAGCACCGTGGGCGTGGGCACCACGGTGCGGGTCCTGCTGCCGGCGCACGGCGTGACCACGAGCCCCCCCGCCCCGGCCCCGCCGGTCGAGCGCGAGGCCCCCCTGCCCGAGCGCGTGCTCATCGTGGACGACGAGCCACACCTGCGCGACAGCCTGGCCTGGCTGCTCGACCCCATCGACTGCCGCACGGCGGGCAGCATTCAAGAAGCCCAGCTCGAGCTCTCCACCGAGGACTTCGGCGCGGTGCTGTGCGACCTGCAGATGCCCACGGGCCTGGGCACGGAGCTGTTGGCCTGGGTGCGCGTGCACCGCCCGGCGCTCTCGCCGCGCTTCGCCGTGATGACCGGCGGCGCGCTGAGCCGCGAGGCCCGCGTGGCCATCGACGCGTCCGGCGTGCCGGTGCTCGAGAAGCCCTTCACCCGGGACGCCGTGTTCGCGCTGCTGCGCAAGATGCAGGGCTGAGGGCGGCGCCTCAGCGCGCTTCGATCTCCAGGACCCGGTCGACGCCCGACGGCGGGGCCTCGACCTGCACGCGACCCCCCGGCCAGCGCACGGAGAGGGCGTCGACGCGCTCCGCCGCGCCGAGGCCGAAGGTCAGCACCGGCTCGCTCTGCGACAGATAGCTGCCGTACGGCATCACAGTGCGCGTCCGGCGCCGGCCCGCGACGTCGATCGAGACCGTGGCGCCGATCGCGTCGAGGTTCGGCTTCGCGCCCCGCAGGCGCACGCGCAGCCAGTGGTTGCCCGTGCGCTGCTCGTTGCGCAGCAGCGCCAGCCG
>CAINDO010000307.1 GCA_903847385.1 uncultured Myxococcales bacterium | reverse complement strand
TCCCGGGAGGTCGCCTCCAGCCAACCATCGTCGTTTCGCGATTCGAGCTGCCATCCGATGACCGAGAGGTCGTCCGATGCTGACAGGGCCCTCGCCACGATGTCCCCGGCGTCGGCGATCTTGCGGGCGGCGAGCCCCCAGACCTCCCCGGAGTGGGCGTGCGAGCCGCTGGCCTGGCACGCGCACCAGCCCTGGTCGTCGAACCGCCGCCACAAGGTGACTCGACCGTCGATGGTGGCCGCCAGGAACAGGTCCGCATCGAGGACCTGGACGGCGAGCACCTCGCTCGGGCGACCGGCGAGCCCGCCCGAGAGCACGACGGGCCGTGGCGCATCGCGAAACTCCCGTCCGCGAAACGCGAGATACACTCGCGGGTCGGACTCGCCATTGCCGGTCCGCCCCAGCAATCGGACCGCACTGTCGGCGACGCGCGACGCGAAGTCCCCACGCCGGCTGCCGGGCCCATCCCGCAAGACAGCCAGGGCCCAGGTCAGGGCCTGCTGGGCGAAGACGCGCTTCGAGACGTCGAAGGACCAGCGGTGACTGCGGACCTCGTCGAGGAGGACCACGCGAGACTTCAGGAACTCCTTCAGAGCGAAGCCGTGGGTGATGTATTCGTCGAGGGCCGCCGGCTTTCCCAATCGACAGATCTTGGCGATGTCGTCGATGTCCGCCTGCAACTCGTCGATGCCTCCCGCGAACCAGGCCTGCGCGAGGAAATCCACGTCGCCGAGTCGTGCAGTGAGCAGTTTCCCCACGGAGGCAGCCGCCTCGCGAACCGTGGGGTTGGCCCAGTCGCCCTCACGCAGCTTGCCGAGCCGCACGACGAGCCGCAACGCCGGGCGGTCATCGGCGTCGCCATGCAAGGCCTGGAGAGCGCCGAGATACAGTCTGTCGAAGCCTTCGAAGTTCTCATCGTCCCGACAGATCGCGGCGGCGTCGACGATGGCGCCCTGGAGCCGCCGGGCACGCGCTGCGGAGGGATCATGCGCCAGGCGTTCGATGGATTCGACTAGGTAGGCCGCCGCGAGGTGCTCCCACAGGGCGACGGGGGCGACATACCAGCCGCGCTCGCCGTCGCCGTCGATGAGGCCGGGGTTCTGTGTGAGGCCCCGGAGCACTTCTTCCACGCTGACCTCGTCCATGGCCCGGGTCCGCCGGACGAAGCGCTTCAGCTCGAGGGCATCGAAACGGGAGAGGTTAAGGCGCAGCGCCTCGAACGCGAGACGCTCCAAGCCGATGCGTGCGTCGTTCGTGAAGCGCGATGTCATCCGGCCCACGACGCGGCCGTAGATTGCCCGCCGCGTGAGGACGGGGATCCCTTCGATGAGCGCGGCGGCCATCTCGATCAGCCCTCTGGGCCACTTCGCGTCGGCCGCGAGCTCCGGCCTCGTGCTGTCGAGCTCCTCGATTCGAGGCCAGATGCCGGCGGCCTCCGAGGGGAAGACTTTGTCGAGCAGCGATTTCTGTTGAATGTCGCTTAGTTTGGCGGGTTCGATCTCGATCCATCGGTCGTCCACTCGCAACCCGGATCTCAAACCCACATGGTCGCGAGTGGCGACGATGACCGGGCGATCAGGGTAATCGGCGATGATGCGGCCCAGCGTGTCCGGTGGCCAGGGGCACTCTTCGACGCCGTCGAGCACGATGGGAGAGTCGGGTCGAACCGCCTCGCCCTCGTCGTCCCGCGCGGACGCGATTTCCTTCTTGAACGTGCTGACGTCCTCCTTGCCCCGGACCGTCCTGAGGCGGTCGAGTTGGAGATACGCGCCGCCCGAGATTGCGGCCAGATAGCGGGCGAGCGCGGACTTCCCGCTGCCCGGCGTGCCGACGATGAGGATGCGCGCGCCGGGCACGATCCGGTCGCGCAAGTCGTCCAGTCTGATGACGTCCGCGCGCGGTTTGCGCTGCTGCAGCGGCACGCCGAGGTAGGCCTCACGGACCGCCTGATCCGTGACCCCGGGGACCATGCGCCAGCCGACGGTGATGCGGTGCCGCGAGGCCCGCGGGTCGTCGGGCGACCACGGTCGCGGCAAGCTCTCGGAGATGTCCAGCAGCCTCGCCAGGCGTTGGCAGAGCGTCGTCTTAAATTCCGCGGTCCGTCCCACGCCTTCCCAGAAGGAGCGGGCGTCCTCCGCATCCACCAGCACCGTCGCCAGTCGCTTGAGACGGTCCTTGTGTTTGCTGTTCGTGCTGCCCAGGATGTCCGCCAGCCGCTTGACGAGCGCCGCCCTGAAGTCGTCATCCGACGTTGGATAGGCGGCTTGACACGCCGAAACGGCAACCCCCATCCTGAATTCGAGGTCGGACGCCGCCTGCGGGCGGGTACCGCTTGCCGTCTCCGCTCGGAGCGCGGTGCGATTGACGGTGCCGTCGTCCGCGAAGATCGACGCTCGTTCCAGTGTGTTCATCACTTCGCGCACGTTGCCGCGCCACGGCCTGGCGTGCAGATCCGCGATGGCGTCGGAGGCCAGGCGCAGGGTCGTCCCCTGGGCGGCGGCCACCCGCCTCAGACACGCTTCGAACATCCGTTCCCGATCCTGACGCGGCCAGTCCCGCACCGGCGGGAGCGTTCTCTCGTAGCCGTCGATGCGATAGTACAGGTCCTCGCGGAACTCTCTGCTGAGGACCATCTCTGCGAGCGGGCGGTTGGTCGCACAGATCACGCGGACGTCGACCCGGAGGTCGGTGTCCGAGCCGAGCGGTCTGACGACGCCGTCCTGCAGCACGCGAAGGAGCGAGGCCTGCGCCCTGGCGGACATCTCGCCGATCTCGTCCAGGAACACGGTGCCGCCGTCCGCTGCGACGAACAGACCCTTGCGGTCGCCGTCGGCGCCGGTGAACGCGCCCTTCTTGTGGCCGAAGAGCTCCGACTCGAGGAGCTGCTCGGCAAACGCAGCACAGTTGACCGCGTGGAACGGTCGGTCCTTCCGCCGGCTCGCCGCGTGGATCGCCTTGGCGTGCTCGCCCTTGCCCGTGCCGGTCTCCCCGAGCAGCAGCACGGTGATTTCGGACTCGGCGACGCGTTGCAGGTCGGGTGGGAGCTCGACGTACACCACCCGTTCCGGGGTGCGCGCGACCCGCTCGATGTGGTTCTTCAACTGCGACGGAATGAAGTCCGGCGGCAGGCGCAGGACCCTTTCCGGCAGAGCCGCACCGCCGTCCGGGCCCACGTAGATCGTCGGCGGGTCGGCGTCGGTGCCGACCTTCGCCAGGTCGCCGACGATGCGCGCCACCGCGTGTGGTGACGGCGTCAGGACGGCGCGGTGTTTCATGCGCGCGAGCGACGTCTCGATCCTGAGCCTCAACGCGCCCTGCACTACGTCGACGGCGATGTCGGCCATGTTCACCTCCCGTCAGGAGCAGGAACGCTGCCACCGGCCCCCCGGAAATGCAACCGGGCGAGAAGCGCGGCTTCGAGCGGACTTCAGCGGATCCGCGCGTCTCCCGTACCTCGGCCGGCGACTCGCCGACCGGAAGTCGAGCATTCATGCGGGTCGTCGCGCGGTGGCACGACCGGTGCTGAAGGGAAGGACCGTCGTTCACGGACGACGAGACCAAAACCCGCACGGAAAGGATGACTCCAGATGATCCGCAACTTCAACCTCAAGCTCCGCCGTACGGCGCTCGCCGGGCTCTGCGCCCTGACGACCGCATGCGGCGACATGCTCTTCGTCGACGAGAACGCCGACGGACGCGACGATCGCGACCAGGACGGCGGCGTCGAGGCGACCTCCGTCGAGCGCGAGCCGCTCACCGCCAAGCCGGTCTCCGGCGACTGGTGCGGCGACGGCCAGAACGGCCACGCCTTCGGCTCGCTGTACCACTGGAGCACGGCGACCCTGCGCTGGTCGTTCGTGCGTGCCTGCCCCAACGCGGCCTGTGGGGCCAACCGCGACGGGCAGAACGACGCCTGCGTCGCCGCGCAGACCCCCGCCGAGGTGGCGATCGCCGGCGCGGCCCGCGCGGGTCTCGGCAACTCGCCGGCCTCGACGCTCACAGGAAATGCGGCCCTTGGCGGCGCGACGTGGTTCACGGACGTGGCCGGCGGCGACGGCGCGCGCCTGCGCAACGCCTTCATCATCTACAATGGGTGGGCGGGTGCGCGCGCCAATGGGGCGCTGACCCACGCCGTGCCGGCCGTCGGCTCCGCGACGTACGTGGCCATGGCGAACGCGCTGGCCGCCACCTACACCTGGGCGTCCGACCGCGACGCCATCATCCGCCGCATCTCGGCCGTGTTCGACGACACGCCGCCGGTCGGAGATCAGGCGACACTCGACGAGGTGCGCATCCGCAAGCAGTGCAAGGAGTGGGTGGACACGCGCGTCCAGAGCGTGGGACGTCCGTCGGCCTCCTATGCCACGTATCGCACTCGTCCGGTGACCCGCCGCTCCGACATCGTCCCCGGCAAGGCCATCATCAAGACCGGCGACTCGCACATCGCCATCATCGTCGGCGTCGCCCGCACGCCGGCCGGCCTCATCGACCACGTCACGGTCATCGAGAGCAACTGGGCCAACGCGTTCCACAACCCCGCCGGCGCGCTGCCCTGGGCTCGGCAGGTGACCCAGCGCGACATTCCGCTGGCCGACCTCGAGCGGCTGTACGTGACCGTCACGCTCTAACGCGAAGGCGAGACGACCGGGCGCCGCGGAGCGGGAAACGACGGATTCCGCCGGAAAACGGTCCGCGACGCGCCCTGCGAGCGATGCCGGATCCAGTCCCCATGCGGGTGGCGCGAAGCCTGCTCTGCCAGCGGGCGCGCCCTGCAGGCCGCAATGACCTTCAACCTCAGGAGATGAAAATGACCGACCGCATCTTCCGCCCCCTGAAAGACCTCTCGACGCCCGTCCTCGACCGGATCCGGGACGCGTCGCCGCGCCACGTGCCGCTGGAGTGCCGGTCCCTCGTCGCGGGGATCGGGATCGACTCGCACGTGGGCGGCGATCAGCTCGACCGCATCTGGTACGAGTTCTTCCGGAAGCTTGCGCCCACCACGACGACCGCCGACCTGCTGAACGCTATGCGGACGACCCCGCCGCCGACGGCGCGTCGCGCGGCCGACCGCGAGCGCACGTGCGCGGCGCTCAAGGAGATCCTCGCGGGCCTCAACCTGGCCGTGCCGAAGCTCGATCCCTCGGAGGTGCAGCTCGAGCAGGCCGAGGAGGACGGCATCTCGGCCGTGGACGACGCGGACATCCTCTTCGAGTGCGAATTGGACGCGCGCGAGGCCGGCGTCTACGATGGCGCTGCGATGCCCGCGCCTCCGGTGACCAAGGCGCCGCGCGCCGCGTAGCGCGGGCCTAGAACGGCCTAGAACCCCATGACCCGCCGGACTTCCGCCAGCGTCACGGCGGCGTCCGGGACCCAGCGCAGGCTGGGGTGG
>CAINDO010000306.1 GCA_903847385.1 uncultured Myxococcales bacterium | reverse complement strand
TGCCGCGCCACCCCCACATCGCCGCCGGCGTCGCCGCCTCGCCGCCCTCACCGTTCTCGCGCCTCGCCCGGCGCGCGGCGGAGAGCGGCCGGCCCGTGCACCCCTTGCACATCGGCGACACCTGGCACGACGCCCCGCCCGGCTGCCGCATGGAGGACCTGCGCGGCGCCGACATCGACGGCCTGCACCGATACTCGCCCGTGGAGGGCCAGCCTGCGCTCACGGCGGCGCTCGCTGTGCGGATCGCCGGAAGACACGGCGTGCCGACGGGGCCGGACGACGTCCTGGTGACGGCCGGCGCGACGGGCGGCCTCGGCGCGGTCCTCGGCGCGCTGACGGTCCCCGGCGACGAGGTGCTGGTGCTCGCACCCTACTGGCCGCTCATCACGGGGGTGGTCCGGGGCGCCCACGCCGTGCCGGTGGCCGTGGACATGCTCGCGCCGGGGCTGTTCGACCGGCTGGTGGCCGCCCTCACGCCGCGCACCGTCGCGCTCTACGTGAACACACCCAACAACCCCACCGGACACATGCTGGACGCCGCGGGGCTGGGCGCGCTGGTCGACTTCGCCCGGCGGCACGACCTGTGGCTGCTCGCGGACGAGTGTTACGAGGACTACGCCTATGCCGCGCCGCACGTGCCCCTGCGCGCCCTGGCGCCGGACCGGACCTTCTCGGTGCACAGCTTCTCCAAGGCCTTCGGCATGGCCGGGAACCGTTGCGGCTACGTGATCTCGCCACCGGGGCTCACGACCGAGCTGCGCAAGATCAGCCTGCACACGTTCTACGCGACCCCGACGGCGGCGCAGCATGCGGCCCTGCGCGCGCTCTCGGGCCCGGGGGATGCGTTCGTGGCAGCGCGGCGACCGGAGTACCAGGCGGCGGGGCGGCGCATGGCGGCCGCGTTGGACGTGCCCGAGCCCGCGGCGGGGACCTTCCTGTTCGTCGACCTGGCGGCGCGCCTGCAAGGGCGGCCGCTGCTCGGCTTTCTGGAACGCTGCGCCGACGAGGGCCTCCTTTTGGCCCCCGGCACGAGCTTCGGGGCGTATCCGACCCACGTGCGCATGTGTTTCACGGCCGAGCCGCCCGAATCGACGGCCCGGGCGACGGATCTCCTGCGGGTCCTCCTGGGCGAGTGAGTCGCGGTCGGATCTGCTGGCGCGCTTCTTGCGAATGTGCGCCACTGGCGGCCCTTTTGCCGCCCCTGGAGATCGCGACATGAGTGCTCCCTTTGCCAATCGCCGCCTGTTCGCGGCCCTGTGTCTGTCCGCTGGCGCCGCGATGACGGCCTGTGGCGGCGGTGAGCCGAAGCCCACGCCCGCCCCCGCGCCCGCTTCGGCCGCGCCCACGGCGCCCCCGAGCGCGGCGAGCGTCGCGGCCGAGCCGGACCCGGCGCCCACCGTGACGCAGATCACCGGAACGCTGGAGCCCGTGGCGCTCCCCGCGGCCTCGCTGAGCGTGATCACCGCGGAGACGCAGGGCGGCCACGTGTACCTGTGGGCGAAGGATCCGAAGTCCATCGCGCCCGGGTCGGCGGGGCCGGTCAGCATCTTCGAGGGTGGCATCGAGCGGCTCACCTGCCGCGTGCCCGGCAAGCGGCACGCCGTGGCGGTGCCCGTGCCCGAGGAGGCCGGCGTGCGCGTGCGCCTCGTGGGCGCCGAGGCCGCGCCCGATCCCCTCGAGGTCGTCTGCCAGCGCGGCGCGGAGCTCCCGCTGCCCGACGGCGAGACGGACCCCTCCGGCGCCGGCGCGACGCAGACCTTCCGCCTGACGGGCGCCAGTCGGACGGACCACAAGCCCGCGCGCGCGGCGTTCTTCCAGGCCATGGCGAGCTGGCTCGAGGCCCGCGCCCGCATCAACTGGTCGCGCAGCGATCCCACGCTGGCCTACGCCGCCGCCCGCGCCGGCAAGCTGGCGGACCCCAAGCTGCCCCGCCCGAACGCGGCGACGGGCCCGGCGGCCCGCGGTGATCTGGGTGAGATGATGTCGCTCTACACGGGGGTGACCTCCGCCGAGGAGGCCCTGCAGACCGACCGCGGCCTGCGCGTGCGGCCGGACGTCAAGGCCGTGGCGAAGGCCCGCACCGTGGCGCTGTCGGCCGTCGAGGGCGTGCCGCTGCCGAGCCACCCGTGGGCGGCGATGATTGCCGAGAAGAAGCTCACGCCCAAGGTCGAGGCCCTGGCGTCGCTGGCGCCCGCGGACGCGCTGTACCTGCACTTCGGCGACATCCGCACGTTCGTCACGCTGCTGCGCGACGTCGATCGCTTCCTGGCGCCCGCGGCGCGCGCCCTGGAGATGTCGCCGGGCGAGTGGGGCCTGGCCGAGCGGTACGAAGGGCAGCTCGCGGTGGAGCGCACGGGCCTCGCCGAGAAGCTCGGCCACCTGGCCGTCCGCAGCATCGGTGTGGTCGTCGGGGATCCGCTGCTGCGCGAGGGCACGGACGTGGCGCTGCTCTTCGACCTGGAGAACGAGACGCTGCTCAACGGTGTCCTGTCGACCTTCGCCGCCAACGCGAAGACCCGCCACCCGGACGCGGTCGAGAGCACCGTGACCATCGCCGGCCGCGCCGTGAGCGTGCTGGCCTCGCCGGACGGCGCGGTGCGGCAACACAAGGTCAAAGTCGGGAACGCGCTCGTGCTGGCCAACAGCCCGGCGGCCATCGCGCGCATCCTGGCGACGGCGGACGCCAAACACCCGGCGCTCGCCGGCTCCGGGGACTACCAGTACTTCCGCGGCCTGTACCCGGCCGAGGAGAAGCGGGGCTTCGTGTTCCTGAGCGACGCCTTCGTGGGCCGCATGACCAGCCCGGCGTTCAAGATCGCCGCCGCGCGCCGCATGGAGGCCGCCGCGGACCTGCGCGCCGTCTCGGGCGCCGCGCTGCTGCACGCCATGCTCGAGGGCACGCCCGCACCCGACGCCGCCGCGCTCGTCAAGGCCGGTGTCCTGGCCGCGGACGAGCTCGTGCACGCCGACGGCGCGGCGATCACCTTCGACGCGGTGAAGGGCCCGAAGTCGGCCTGGGGCGCGCCCGGGCGCCTCGTGCCGCTCTCGGAGAGCGTGGCCGACGTCACGCGGGTGTCGCCCGCCGAGCGCGAGGCCTACGACCGCTTCCGTGAGTCGTACCAGCAGTACTGGCGCACCTTCATCGACCCGATCGGCGTCGAGATCGCCCCCCGCGCGGACGGCGCCGGTTGGGCGGCGGACGCGCGGCTGCTGCCGCTGATCGATGGCACGGAGTATCGCGATCTGATCCGCCTGACCGGCGGTGGCTCGTTCGCCGTGCCCGAAACGCGCGACGGCCTCTTGTGGCGCGTGGCGCTGGGCCCGGACAGCGAGGTGCGGCGCGACCTGGAGCGCGACGGCCGCAACCTGCCCGGGCTGCAGTCGCTCTCGCTGAGCTGGCTCGGGGAGTGGGCCGGCATCGGCATGCTCGACCGCAGCGCCGTCTGGGAGGCCGCGCTCATGGACTCGGACGTCCACGGCCTGCGCCGCCACCCCCATGGTCCGCAGACGCTGCAGGCGCTGGCGCGGCTGCCGCTCTTCGCCGAGATCCAGATCCGCGACCGCCTGGCGTTCGCCGCATTCCTGACGGGCATCCGCGCGGCCGTCGATCAGACCGCGGCCGGCCTGGTGCGCTGGGACGACGGCGGCATGCACCGCGACGTCCCCATCGTCACGCTCTCCGAGCGGCCGCAGGGCGGGATGGGCATGCTGACGGGCGGCGGCATGTCCCTGCACTACGCCATCGCCGGCGACGCGTTCATCCTCAGCCTCAACAAGACGGCGCTCAAGGCGCGGATCGACGCCGCGTTCGACGCCGTGGCGACCCCCTCGCCGGTGCGCACGCAGGTGGCGCTCCAGTACTCGCCGACGCGCCCGGACGGCTGGATGAACCGGACCATCGCCGGGGTCACGGAGGCGCAGTCGGCCTCGGCGCACCGCGCGGCGAGCCGGGCCGCAGAGCTCTTCGTGTGGGCGTTCCCGGGCCTCACGCCCGCCGAGCGCGACGCGCGCTCCACCGCCTGGCTGGGCTTCACACCGGTGTCGCCTTACGGCGGCGGCTTCACGACGGACGCGCGGGGGGACGTGGCCCACGATCGCGTGGGCAGCGAGCTTCGACCCACCGTGCCCGAGAGCCCCATGGTCGGCGCGCCGCTGTCGGAGTTCCTGTCGCACCTGGTCGGCCTCCGCTGCGCCCTGGCGTTCGAGGGCGAGGGCAACCACCGCGGCATGCACGTGGGCCTGGGCTGGCAGACGAAGTGACGCCTGCGCCGACCTGTGGCGAATTCGCCACGGGTGGGCCGGGCCGTCCACGGTTTCGCGGGTCGAGGGGCGCCGAGCGGCGCTGAACGGGCCCCCGGGGCATGGCACGCCCGTTGCTCTCCTCCGGGACGCCGCCCAACGCGGCCTGACTGACCCGGAGTGCCCGATGAAACCCTTTCCGAAACGCGTCGTCCCCAACCTGCTCACGCTCGGCAACCTGCTCGCCGGCGCCACCGCGCTGGCCCTGCTGTCCGCCGACGCGCCCCCGGCCGCCGTGCTCGCGTGTGTCGCCGCGGGCCTGGTCTTCGACCTGCTCGACGGCCGCGTCGCCCGCGCGCTGAAGGTGGACAACCCCTTCGGCACGCAGCTCGACTCGCTCGCCGACGTCGTCTCGTTCGGCCTCGTGCCGGCTCTGGCCGTGTGGCAGTGGAAACTCTCCGATTTCGGCTGGGCCGCCGCACCCCTCGCGGGCACGATCGCCGCCGCCGCCGCCTGGCGGCTGGCGCGGTTCAACGTGCAGGCCTCGGACCCCGGCCCTGCCCGGGTTCTCCGCGGCGCGGCGCGCAGCACCGGCTTGCCCGTGACCTTCCCGGCGGCGCTCCTGCTGGCCGGCGCGGTCGCCGTGCCCGAGGTCCCGGCCGCCGTGGTCGCCGTGCTCGCCCCTGCGCTCGCGCTGCTGATGATCGGTCGACTGCCCTACCGGACGTTCAAGGACCGCTCGCCGCTGCGCCTCGTGGCCTTCGCCGCCGGGTGTGCGGTCGTCGCCGCGGCGCTGCACCCCCTCGGCGCGCCCGTGCTGCCCACCGCCATCGCGCTCGGCGCCGCGCTCTACATCGCCAGCGCGCCGGTGGCCGCGGTCGCGCGACGCCTGACCCACGCGCACGGCCACCGCGACCTGTGATACATGATCGGGGATGCTCCCCCGCGTCCCCGTCGCCGCCGTCGTTGTCGTCGCGTCCGTCGTCGCGAGCGGCTGCGCGCGCTCGACCGCGAAGACCCCCAAAGCGCCGGACATCTCCGAGCTGCGGGCCGCCTACGCGCCCCCGGGCGGGACCTTCGATGCGAAGGCCGCGCCGGTCGTCGCGCAGGGGGTCTACACCAAGCTGCAGCAGCTCTCCGAGGGGCAGAGCGTGCTGGCCGAGGTCGTGAAGATCCTGCCGGCCTTCGGCGCCCAGGACGACCCGAAAGAGACCGGGTCCGGGGGCCTGACGACCGTCGAACAGGGCCTGAGCGGCTCGGCGAAGGGCTGGGCGCGCGTGCGACACATCTGCGAGGGCTACAGTGGCGTAGAGCCGCCGGACGCCGACGCCAACGGCCGCGTCGACCTCTTCGCGCTGTACTCCACGAAGGGGCTCTCCGACCATCTGTGGGGCGAGTTCGCGGAGTGCCGGCTGCCCGCGGGCGCGGGGAAGAAGCAGCGCCTCGAGGGCGTGCTCTCGCTGGTGCTGCTCGAGGGCGGCGACGCCGGCGGACTCCTGCAGCTCGACCTGACCTGGCTCGACGAGAACGCCGAAGAAACCCCCCTCGTGCTCGACTTCGCCTTCGCGCCGGACGGCGTCGTCTCGACGAGCGAGCCCGTGCCCGGCGGCGGCCGCGTGCTCGTCACCCTGCAAACGCAGGCGGAGCAGGGCAGCAACCTGACCATCCGCGACAAGGACGGCGTCTGGGGCTGCGCGGTCGAGCCCGGCTACCAGCACGGCGCCTGCCAGCGCGGCGAGGACAAGGTCGAGTTTTGAGACACCTCGTCTCGGCCGCACTGCTCGCGGCGCTCCTCACGCCCGGCGGGGCGTCCGCCTACACGGACACGTCGCCCCAGACGGACTTCGGCGCCGAGACGCTGAAGCAGACGGAGTTCCGGCTCGGCCTCGGCCGCTTCGAGGTCGGCGCGACGGACGACGTCACGCTCGGCACGACGCCGCTGCTGTGGCTGTTCCGCGTGAAGAACCTCCTCGGCAAGTGGCGCTTCCTGAACGACGGCGCCCACGCCTTCGCGGCGTCGTCGGGCCTCTACTGGCTCAACGCGCGGGACTTCGACGAGGACAACGCGGACGTGACGGTGTACTGCGTCCCCCTGCGCCTCTCCTACACCTTCCGGGAGAGCAACGAGTTCCGCTACCACTTCACCCTGAGCTACACGGCCGTGGGCACGCGCGGCGAGGGCGGCGACACGGTCGACGTGCAGGGCGTCGGCCTGGTGGACACGGCGGTCTTCAACCCCACCTTCGAGTGGGACCTGGTGCGCGAGTTCGCCGTGCTCATCGACCTCTCCGTGGTCCTGTTCCAGCGCGCGCGGGGCAACAGCGACCAGCACTATGTGTTCGACGAATACACCACGCTCGACCTGCACCAGGACGCCGAGGCGGACCTCAAGTCCGGCTTCCAGGCCTGGCTCGCCGCGGGCGTGATGCTGAGCCTGGACACGTTCAATCTCCGCCTGCTGGGCGGCTACGGGAACTACATGGTGCCCGTCGTCAACCTCTCCGTGCCGAACGCCATCCCGATGATCGACGCCGACATCTTCTGGCGGTTCTGAACGCCGGTCGGCCGCGTGGGGCCTACTGGACGACGAGCTCGACGGGGTCCGAGGCGCCGACCTGGAAGATCACCGTGTCACCGGTGTGCACGAGGGCGCCGGGGTTCTCGAACAGGATGAAGTAGTTCTTGTCCTGCTCGGGTTTCACGGGGGGTCGCGCACCGCCGACCTTGCGCTGCTCGGGCAACTCCAGGCGCGTGCCGGAGCTCTTGTGCTGCAGCGTGGGCAGGACGTCGCGGTTGACCACGGCGGCGGCCTTCGCCGGATCGCGCACGCGATAGCGGAAGTCGACTTTCTCGGAGTCCGTGCTCACGCGGGCCGAGACGGGCTGGATGCCCCAGACGTCGAGCACGGGTCCGGCGGGGCGAACCGGCGCCGCGGCGCCACAGGCAAGGAGCAGGAGACCGGCGGCGAACGCCGCCCCGTGACGCGAGTGTCGCATGCCCCGTTTCTACGCGCGGGGCGGCGTCCCGGGCAACGCCCGCGCGCCCCCGCGTGACGCAGGACAGGTGAGCGGGTCACTCACAGACGCGGTTGCAGGCGGGGGCCGTCGGGCCGCAGTCCGCCGGGGAGGCGCAGTCGTCGCCGGCGTCGCCGTTCTGGCAGCGCATCGTCGCCGCGGCGCACAGCGGAGCCGCGGCGTCGCACTGGGCGGCGTCCGTGCAGGGGTCGCCCTCGAGGCCGATCTGGCAGCCGAGGGGGCCGCAGCGAGCGGCGCCGGCGCCGCAGTCGGCCTCGACGTTGCACACGTCGCCGGCGTCGCCGTTCTGGCAGAAGCCCGCCGAGGCGCACAGCGGTGCGGCGGCGCTGCAGTCCTCGGCGACGAGGCACGGCTCTCCCTCCGCGCCATCCGTGCAGACACCGAACGCGCAGTACGGCGCGGCGGCGCCGCAGTCGCCGGGGTCGCGGCAGAAGTCGCCGGCCTCGCCGCCGCGGCACTGGCCGTCGACGCAGGCCGGGTTCGGGCCGCCACACTGCGCGTCGAAGGCGCAGGGATCGCCGAGCAGCCCGCGCTGGCAGCCCACCGAGCCGCAGATGGGCGCGTCGGGGCCGCAGGTCGTGCCGTCCCCGCAGGCGTCGCCTTCGCTGCCGTCCTGACACTCGTTCGTGGGCCCGCAGAATGGTGCGGTCGGGCCGCAGTGGGCGGCGTCGGCGCAGGGGTCGCCCTCCTCGCCGGCCTGGCACCCCTGCGGGCCGCAGATGGGCGTCGGGGCGCCGCAGGCGGGCTCGTCGAGGCAAACCAGCGGCGGGCCGTCGGGCTCGATGTAGGCGTCGGGCTCGGGGGCGGCGTCGGGCTCTGCGAACGCGTCGGGCTCTGCGAACGCGTCGGCCTCGGGCGCGGCGTCGAGCTCGAGGGAGGCGTCCGCGGGTGCGCCGCCGGTGCCGCCCGGGAGGGCCTGACCCCCGGCGCCGCCGGCGCCACCGGAGCCGCCAGAGCCACCCGGGGCGCTCTGGCCGCCGGGTCCACCGGACCCACCGGACCCGCCGGGCACGCCCGAGCCACCGGAGCCACCGGCGGGCGGCAGCGAGCCCCCCACCTGCATGTCGGTCCCGCTCGGGTCGGGGTTCGAGGTCGCGGTGGAGTCGCCGCAGGCGAAGAGCGAGAGGCCGCTCAGGCCGAGCAGGGCGAAGGCGGCGAGGGACGGTCGGGTGTTCGAGCGCATGGGGATCTCCAGAACGGCGTGTAAAGGGCGTGTCTCAGGGGGCCAGGCAGAGGCCGGCGCGGCATACGCCGGCGGCGCAGTCGGCGGTCACGTCACAGTGTTTCAAACGAGCGCAGCCGGGGCAGGTGGGGCCGCCGCAGTCGACGTCCGTCTCCTGCCCGTTGACCACGCCGTCGCCGCAGGCCGCGAAGCCACACTGACCCGCGCGGCAGATGCCGGCCTGGCAGTCGCTGCCGCGGACACAGTGGCGTCCCGGCGCGCAGGTCGCACAGCGGTCGCCGCAGTCGACGTCCGCCTCGCCCGCCGTGAGCTGCTGGTCCGTGCAGGTGACGGGCACGCAGCGCGCGCCCTGGCACACGCCCGTGGCGCAGTCGCTGCCGGCGCGACAGGCGAGGCCGACGTCGCAGGCGGCGCACGCGTCGCCGCCGCAGTCGAGGGCGGTCTCCGTGCCGTTGACCACCTGGTCGACGCACGTGGAGCGCTGACACACCGTCTGCGTGCAGACCCGACTCGCGCAGTCCTCGGCGAACGCGCACGCCGCCAGGTCGGGGCAGGGGGCGCAGGTCAGACCGCCGCAGTCGACGTCCGTCTCGTCGCCGTTGCGCACGCCGTCGCCACAGCGGGGTGCGGCGCATTGCCCGCCCAGACACACGCCGCTCTCGCAGTCGCGGCCGGCGGCGCAGCGCAGGAGAACGGCGCAGGGCGGGCAGGGGCCGCCGCAGTCCACGTCCGTCTCCGTGCCGTTGCGTGTGGCGTCCTGACAGGCGGGCGTCGCGCACTGGCCCGCGGCGCACACGCCGCTGCGGCAGTCGCCGTCGACGAAACAGGGCGCCGCGTCTGCGCAGGGCCCGCAAACGGCGCCCCCGCAGTCCGTCGCCGTCTCGTCCTGGTTGCGCACGGCGTCCACGCAGCTCGGCACGCGGCAGACGCCCTGAACGCACGCGCCCGAGTCGCAGTCGATGCCCTGCGCACACGTGCCCCCGGGGCCGCAGTTGGGGCAGTCCGGGCCGCCGCAGTCGGGGGCGGTCTCGTCTCCGTTGCGCAGGCCGTCGCTGCAGCTCGCTCCGCGGCAGACCCCGCCGCGGCACACGCCGCTCCCGCACTCCGGGTCGCCCCGGCAGCTCGCGCCGTCCGGGCACCGGGGGCAAGGCCCGCCGCAGTCGACGTCGGCTTCGTCGCCATTGTGGGTACCGTCCTGACAAGTGGGTCCGATACATACCCCGCCGTTGCACACGCCGCTCGCGCAGTCGGGCGGCTCGAGGCAGCCGTTGCCCGCCGCGCAGCCGGGGCAGTCGCCGCCGCAGTCGACGCCCGTCTCGTCCTCGGGGTCGAGCACCCGGTTCAGGCAGATGGCCGCGACGCAGAAGCTGCCATTGCACAGCCCGGTGTCGCAGTCGCCGGACACGTGGCATCGGCTCCCGGTCACACATGCCGGGCAGCCGCCGCCGCCGCAGTCGACGTCCGTCTCCGTGCCGTTCTGCACGTCGTCTCCGCAGCCCGGGGCCTGGCAGACGCCACCCCCGCACACCCCCGAGCGGCAGTCCGCGGCGTCGACGCACGCGGCGCCCTCGAAGCACCCGATGCAGGGTCCGCCGCAGTCGACACCCGTCTCGGCGCCGTTGGTGCGCCGGTCGTCGCAGCGGGGCAGCGCGCAGCGGGCGTCGGCGCCGCACACGCCGCTGGCGCAGTCGGCGGCCGCGGTGCAGCGCTCGCCGTCGCCGCAGGGGGCGCAGCGCGGGCCGCCGCAGTCCGTGTCGATCTCGCTGCCGTTGAGCACCTGGTCGTCGCAGGTGGGCACCTCGCACCGGTGATCCACGCCGCACTTGTGGCTCTGACAGTCGCCGGCGTCGAAGCAGGTCCGGGCGTCCGCGCAGAGCGGGCACTCGGCGCCGCCACAGTCGACGTCCGTCTCCTCGGCGTTGCGCGTGGCGTCGTCGCAGCGGGCGCTCTGGCACACGCCGGCGCGGCACACGCGACTCTGGCAGTCGCTCGCCGCCGCGCAGCTCGCCCCGGCCTCGCAGGGCAGGCACTCGGCGCCGCCGCAGTCCACGGCCGTCTCCAGGCCGTTGCGCACGTTGTCGTCGCACCGCGGGGCCAGGCACACGGCGTTCTCGCACACGCCGCTGCGACAGTCGGGATCCAGCCCGCAGGCGAGCCGGTCCGCGCACGGCGCGCAGGGGCCGCCACAGTCCACGTCCGTCTCGAAGCCGTTGGCCACGGCGTCGGCGCACGTGGGGGCCTGGCAGTGCCCGCCCGCGCACACCCGGGACTGGCAGTCGGCGGCCACGCCGCACGCGCCGCCGGGGGCGCAGCCGCCGCAGACGGGCCCGCCGCAGTCCTGGGCGGTCTCCAGGCCGTTCAGGGCGCCGTCCTGGCAGCTCGCCGGGCGGCAGCGGGCGTCCGCGCACACGCCGCCCACGCAGTCCGTGGGCGCGCCGCACAGGTAGCCCGGCGCGCACCGCGGGCAGTCCGGGCCACCGCAGTCGACGTCCGTCTCCGTCCCATTGCGCACGGCGTCGGCGCAGCCCGGATCGGCGCACACGCCCTGGGTGCACACGCCCGTGCGACAGTCGGCGCGCACGGCGCACGCGCCGCCCGGACCGCAGGGGTCGCAGGGTCCGCCACAGTCGGTGTCGGTCTCGCGGCCGTTGAGCACGCCGTCCGCGCAGCTCGGCGCGGCGCACCGTTCGCGGAAGCACACGCCGTCGCGGCAGTCGTCCGCCCGCTGGCAGAGCAGGCCCGTGGTGCAGGGGCCGCACGGGCCGCCGCAGTCCACGTCCGTCTCCAGGCCGTTGCGTCGCGCGTCCCCGCAGGCGGGCGCGGCACACGTGCCCGCCACGCAGAGTCCGCTCGTGCAGTCGGCGTCGATGCGGCAGCGCAGGCCGTCGGCGCAGGGGGCGCACGGTCCGCCGCAGTCGACCCCCGTCTCATCCGGCGCGCTCAGCCGTGCGTCCGCGCACGTCGCCGGGCGGCAGCGCTCGGCGGCGCACAACAGCGTGGTGCAGTCGTTGGCCTGAGTGCAGCCGCGGCCCACGGGGCAGGCGGGGCAGTCGGGGCCGCCGCAGTCCACGTCCGTCTCCTGGCCGTTGGGGGCGCTGTCATTGCATGTGGGGGCCGCGCACCGGCCGGCGCGACACACGCGGCTGTCGCAGTCCCGCGCGAACACGCACACCCCGGCGGCGCCGCAGGGCGCGCAGGTCTCGCCGCCGCAGTCGACGTCCGTCTCCGTGTCGTTGCGCGTCGCGTCCGCGCAGCCGGCCTCGAGGCACACGCCGGCGCGGCACACGGTCGAGGCGCAGTCGGCGGGGCCGAGGCACTCGGCGCCCGGTTCGCAGGCGGGGCAGCGGGCGCCGCCACAATCGGCGTCCGTCTCGTCGCCGTTCTTCACGCGGTCGCCGCACTCGGGGGCGGCGCAGCGACCGGCGCGGCACACGCCCTCGCGGCAGTCGCCGGGCCCGAAACACGCGGCCGCCACGCCGCAGGGCTCGCAGGGGCCGCCGCAGTCCACGTCCGTCTCGCCGCCGTTGCGGCGCTGGTCGGCGCAGGTGGCCTCGGCACAGATGGCTTCGACACACAGCCGGTCGGTGCAGTCCGCGTCCCCCTGGCAGTGACGCCCCGGCGCGCAGCCCCCGCACGCGCCGCCGCAGTCGACGTCCGTCTCCGTCGGGCCGCGTCGGCCGTCCACGCAGGTCGCCGGCAGGCAGGCGCCGGCGTCGCACAGCAGGCTCACGCAGTCGGCGTCGGCGATGCACCCCAGGCCATCCGCGCAGGGGGCGCAGGGGCCGCCGCAGTCGGGGCCCGTCTCGTCGCCGTTGAACACCCGGTCGTCGCAGGCCGCGGGCCGGCACAGGCTCTGCCGGCACACGCCGGACGCACAGTCCAGCGGTCCGTTGCAGGGCGCGGCGTCCCCGCAGGGGGCGCAGGCCGCCCCGCCGCAGTCCACGCCCGTCTCTGCCCCGTTCTGCACGAGGTCGTCGCAGGTGGCGGCGCGGCAGAGCGCGTCGCGGCACACGCCCGAGGCGCACTCGCCCGCGGCGTCGCACATGGCGTCCGCGGCGCAGGGCGGGCAGCGGCCGCCGCAGTCGACGTCCGCCTCGTCCCCGTTGCGCACCCGATCGGCGCAGGTCGCGGCGACGCAGGCGTTGCCCACGCACACGCCCTCGGCGCAGTCCAGGCTGCTCAGGCAGCGGCCCAACGGGGGGCAGCCCCGCCCGCAGACCTGGCCGCAGTCCGTGTCCGTCTCGGCGCCGTTTCGCAGGGCGTCGTTGCAGTCCGGCGCGCCGCACAGGCCGCCGGCGCAGACCCCGCTGTCGCAGTCGGCGGGCAGCACGCAGCCGGCCCCGGGGCGGCACGGCGGGCACAGGGGGCCGCCGCAGTCCAGGCCCGTCTCGGCACCGTTCTGGAGCATGTCGCCGCACGCGCCCACGGCGCAGCGGCCGCCCTCACAGCGGCCGTCCCGGCAGTCCGCCGCGACCAGGCAGACGCCGCCTGCTGGGCACGCATCACAGCCGCCGCCACAGTCGCGGTCCGTCTCGTCGCCGTTCTTCAGCCCGTCGGCGCAGTTCGGCGCAGCGCAGCGGCCACCGGCGCAGTTCCCGCTCGCGCAGTCGATCGACGCCTCGCACCGCGCGCCGGCCTCACAGGGGCCGCAGGTGCCGCCGCAGTCGGTGTCCGTCTCCTCGCCGTTGCGGACGCCGTCCGCGCAGTCGGCGGGGGCGCACGCGGCCTCGAGGCACCGCCGCGAGCGGCAGTCCGGGTCCGAGGCGCAGGCGCCCGCGTCACGGCAGGGGGCGCACTCTGCGCCGCCACAGTCCACGTCGCTCTCCAGGCCGTTGCGCACGCCGTCCACGCAGGTGGGCGCCAGGCAGCGCGCAGACTCGCACAGGCCGGACTTGCAGTCCACGTCCACCGTGCAGGGCTCGCCGTAGTCGCAGGCGTCGCAGGTCGCGCCGCCGCAGTCCAGGCCGGTCTCGTCGCCGTTGCGCACGCCGTCGTCGCAGGTGGGCGGGCCGGCGTCGGGTGTGGGTCCGGCGCGCCCGGCGTCGTCCGTCGGGGTCACGAGCGCGTCGCCCTCGCAGCCCGCGAGCAACGCCCCGAGGGCCATCGCCAGCCCGAGCCCGGCGCGCCGCCAGCGTGGGGAATTCGGCGTCATCAGTATCGCCCCCGCAGGCCCAGCAGGCCCACGTGTTCCGTGAAGAGGGTGCCGCGGCCTCCGGCCTCGGCGAAGTGCAGTTCGTAGTCCAGCGCCGGCACGAGCCAGGACCGCACCGCGTAGTGCATCCCGGCGGCGGCCGAGAGCTCGCTCTCGTCCCCGCTCTGGGAGAGCGAGGTCACCCGCAGACCGTAGGTGCGCCGCGAGAAGTCCACGCCCGCGTGACCGCCCAGGCCCGTCTCCGGCTGCCAGCCGGCCTCGAACGCGGCCGAGAGCCCCGTGTGGCTGTGAAAGCCGTCGAAACGGTCGGAGACCCGCGAGTAGCCCACGCGCAGGGTCAGGTCCAGCGACTCCAGGGGGTGGCTCCCCAGGCGCAGCTCCGTGTCCAGCAGGTTCAGGGCGACCGCCGGAGCCGTCGCCGGGCGCTGGCCGTCGCGCGTGTGGGCGTACAGGCCGTCGAACCGCCGCATGTGCCAGAGTGCGGACACGCCGGCGTGGAACAGCCGCGTGTCGAACCACCGGAAGGCCAGCCGCGCGCCGACGTCGCTCAGGTCGTAGGCCTCGGCGCCCGTCACGTGCCGCACGCCGGCCACGGGGGCGAGCTCGAGGCGGAACGGCTCCGGCGCCCAGGCAACAAAGGGCGCGCCGCGGGCCCCCAGCGAGGCGCGGGAGAGCGCGGCGCCCAGCGTGCCCGTCTCCGTGAACACGGTGAGCGAACGTTCGTACTCGCCGGCGACGGCGACACCCAGCCGCAGCGGGCCCGCCGGCGTCTCGAACGTGCCCGTCATGCGGCCCTGCGCGCTCCGCAGCTCGGGGAGCCCCAGGGGCTGCCGAAGGTCGAACTCCAGCCCGCCCGAGAGGCGTTGTTTCACGGCGGCGGCCAGGAGCTCGCCGGACGCATGCAAGAGGCCGTCGGCCTCGCCGCCCTTGCGGGCCCGCTGCAGATTGCTCGTCAGGCCCAACTGCACGCCGGCCTCGGCCTCCACGAAAGACCGCTCCGCGTCCGGCGTCTCCGGGGGCGGGGCGGCCTCCGGCGGCGCCGGCGCCTCCGCGGTGGCCGCGACTTCGGCGGGCGCCCCGAGGAGCGCCACGGCGAGCAGGGCGGGCGTCACAGCGCGTGCTCCCGTCCGTAACCGCGCCCGGGACCCGCGCGCAGGCCGGCCGTGGGCGCTTGCTGCCCGATGATGGGCGTGCCCGAGAAGGTCAGAAACTCCAGGTTCTGGATGCGGTGCATGAGCAGCCCCACGGCGAGCAGCAGGGCCAGCATGCCCGAGAAGGCGAAGCCCGCGCCGTAGAACACGTAGCCCAGCGCCAGCGACGCCAGGCTCAGGCCGCTGTTCAGGAACAGGAACAGCAGCGCGACGGCGAGCGCGTCCGTGCGGCGGTCCAGGTAGAGCAGCACCACCAGGCAGAACAGCGTGAAGGCCACGAACAGCGACCCCACGCAGGCGAAGCGGAACATGCCCAACTGGCTCATCGGCAGGTCGAGCAGCTGCAGGATGTCCGCCCCGAAGAAGATGCACAGCACCGTGATCAGGGCCTGGATGCGCAGAATGTCCACGAAGGCCCGGCGCAGCATCGTCTCCAGGCGCAGCCGGGCGGCGCGGATGTCCTTCAATGGGCGCTTATAGAAGATGGCGTCGTAGAAGCCCGAGATGGCCCCGGCGAGCTCTGTCTCCACCACGAGCAGGAAGTGCGTCATGGCCGGCACGACCGTCAGGAACCCCATGAACATGCTGCTGTCGTAGCGCGGCGTGGTGGTCAGCCGCCCGGCGACGGTGCCCGAGAGGTCGCCATCCACGCCCACCCAGAAGGCGAACTTGTCCGCCCACACGGCCAGGTTGTAGGCGAAGCCGATGACCGCCAGGGAAGGGTACAAGCGCATGTGCCCCAGGAACCCGAAGTCCCAGCGGATCGGGCCTCCGAACCGGTCGAGCACGAGTCGGGTCAGCAACCCGAAGATGGCGAACTGCCCGACCGCGTAGCCGAGCAGGTAGCCATCCAGCCCGAAGTGGCGGCCGCCCCCGATGCCCGCGCCGATGCTCAGGGCGGTGCCCAGGGCGAAGATGCGCACCACCGCCGCGTACTCGTTGCTCGTGGTCAGGAACACCATGACCATCCACAGGCACCCGATCGTCACGAAGAGGCCCGTGGCCACCAGTCGGAAGAACAGCGACGTCGTCAGCCCGCCGAAGAAGAGCGCGCCGATGACCAGCAGCGGGACCGCCGTGCACAGCAGGACCGGCAGATAGCTCGCGCCGATCTGGCCCTGCTCACCGCGGTAGATGCGGTCGGCCAGGTAGCGCGTCACGACCATCTGCAGCGGACCCGTCAGCACGAGCGTGCCGCCGAAGATGTAGACCACCGTGCTCGCGAAGGTCTGACGCGTGACGAAGTCGTCCGGGTCCACGGCCACCGCGCCCAGCACGGCCAGGCAGATCACCGACAGCAGCCAGGGGCCCGTGCCGACGATGGCCGCATAGGCGTAGGCCCGCACGTAGGCCGTGTACGTGCCCGGCTCCATCAGCTTGCGCAGGGCGAACCCGATGCCGGCCATCTAGAGTCCCTCCGGCAGGGAGACGTCCGGCGCGACGGACCAGCGCGCGTACAGGTCGTGGTAGGTCTGCAGCACGTCGTCCTGCCGGTAGAACCGCTCGGCCCGGGCGACGCCGTTGCGGATCATGCTCTGCCGCAGGGACTCGTCCCGCAGGATCTTCAGGATGGCGTCGGCCGTCTCGCGGGGGTTGCCCACGCCCGTGACCAGGCCGGACAGGCCCAGCGCGCGGTCCTCGGGGGCGTACCCTTCGCACAACTCCCGACACGCACCCACGTCCGAGGTCACCGTCGGCACGCCGGCGCAGGCCGCCTCGAGGATCGTCAGCGGCTGGCCCTCGCTGATGCTCGTGAGCACGAACACGTCCATCTTGGGGAAGTAGACCTTCACGTCCACCGGGCCCGTGAAGATCAGCGTCTTCATGCCGAGCATGTTCCCCAGGTTGCGGCACTCCTCGGCGTACACGGGCTCCTCGTCCGTCGGGCCGCAGATGAGGAACTCGGTGTTCGGCATGGCCTGGTAGACCAGCGCGCAGGCCTTGATGAAGGTCTTCACGTCTTTGATCGGCACGACCCGGCCCACGAAACCGATGCGGCGGATGCCGTCGTTGGGGCGCGGGCGCTGGCGGACCTCGCCGAAGACGTCCGTCTTCACGCCGTTGGGCACCACGCGCACGCGCTCCGGCGGGCAGCCGAGCTCGATCTGCAGGTTGCGGTTGCCGTTGAAGAGCGTCAGCACCTCGTCCGTGTGCGCGTAGGTCAGCTCGCCGAGCCGCACGAAGAAGTTGGTCCAGAGCTGCTTGAGCACCCCGACCTCGCGCTGCACGGTCTTCACGCGCAGGGGCTCCTCGTAGATCCAGTCCGCCCGGGCGATGTCGATCTTGCGCTCGCGCACGTAGATGCCGTGCTCCGTGAGCAGCACGGGGCGGCGGTAGTGGAACCGCGCCAGCACGCCCACCAGGCCGGCGTAGCCCGTGCTGACCAGGTGGTAACACCGGGCCGGGGGCACGTCCGCGTTGAGCAACTGCATGATGGGCGTGTGGATGGCCCGCCAGGTCCATACGAAGTCGATGAAGCTCGTGTCACCGGCGCGTTCTTCGTAGCGCTCGACGAGGTAATCCCAGGCATCGCGGGAGAACAGGACGTCGTGGGTGTTCACCACCCGTCGCGTCGGGTCCACCAGCCCGGTCAGCACGTTCAGGAACGGCAGGATCTGGGCCGAGCGGTCCGGGGCGGTGTGGAAGTCCTTCACCGACTGCCAGAACGGCCCGTGCAGCTTCTTCTTCCCCGGCCGCGGCTCGTCGTGGATGACCGCCTCGTGGATGAAGACCTCGGTGAACTTGATGAGGTTCTTCGGCAGCTCGAACGCCAGCTTGGCGGGTTTGCGCTCCGCCGAGATGAGCACCAGCGCGAACTTCACGTCCGGCATGCCGGTGATGATGCCGTGAATCCAGCTCGACACGCCGCCGCGCACGAAGGGGTAGGTGCCCTCCGTGACGAGGCAGACGTCGGCGATCTCTTCGGGCGCCCCGGTCTCGGACATCTCAGGCCTCTCTCCCCGGGCGATCCTCGGCCCAATAGGTCAGCGCCGCGCGGGCGTCTTCGGGCAGGTGGCCGCGATCGGCGCGCAGGGCCTGCCGGCTCAGGCCGGTGAGCGCGCGCAATTGCCCCTGTCGGAACGCCACGCGCGCCAGGGCGGTGTAGACCGTCGCCGGGTCGGCCTCGGCGGCCCCCAGCGCTTCACCGAGCACCTCGCGGGCGTCCTCGTAGCGCCCGAGGACCTCGAGCGCCTGCGCCAGGCGCAGCGTGAACCTGGTGTCCGTGGGGGCGAGCTCCCAGGCGGTCCGGTAGCAGGACTCGGCCTGGGTGGCCAGGGACTGCTGCATCACGGCGTCCTCGAGCCCCAGCGCCCGGTGGTCGCGGTAGGCGTCGCCCAGGGCGCACCAGCGCTCGGGATCCTGCACGTCCTCGTCCACGGCGTGCAGCGCCTCGTTCACGGCGTCCGAGGCGGACTGGCTCATCTCGCCCAGGGCCTCCACGGCGCGGAAACGGACGTCGAAGACGGTGTTCGTCCGCGAGACCTTGAGCAGCTTCACGGCGGCGGCGCCCTTCATGCCGCGGAGGGCCTCCATGGCGCCCAGGCGCACTTGCAGGTCGGGGTCCTTGAGCGCGTCCACGATGCTCTGCACGTCCGTGTCCACGACCTGGGCCATGCGGCGCTCGGTCTGGAGCGCCTCCATGGCCCGCGCGCGCTCTTTCTCCTGCGATTCGGCCGTCGCCAGATCGCGCACGGCGGGGGGCGCGAGGGCCAGCAGCAGCACGCCCAGCACGCCGAGCACGGGCACCAGCAGAGTCAAGCAGAAGCCGACCGCCGCGTGGCCCTCGATGGCACCGCGGGCCCGGAGCCGCAAGGCCTCGGCGCCGAGCGCGGCGGCGCCCACGTGCAGCCCCAGCACCGCGAAGACGCCGCCCACACCCAGGGGCACACGCGTCGCGGCGAGCCAGGCGCCCAGCGCCTCGGCGCCCAGCGCGGCCAGCGCGAGCGTGATGCCGAGCAACAGGCGGCCCATCAGCGGCGCCCCTTCACGGAGCCCAGGTGGTCCCCCAGGCGGGTGAGCAGCGTGGCGAACCGCGCGCCCTCGGGGCCCGCCCGGCCCACCTCGGCGGCGATGGCCACGCTCAGGTCGCCGCCCGAGGCGTCCAGCGAGGCCAGGTCGCCCTCGGAGAGCATCTGCGTCGCGGCGGGCTCGAGCTGCGGCTTGAAGCCGGGTCGGGCCGCCTGCGAGAAGCTCGCCGAGGAGACCACGTCGTCATCTTGGTCCCGCATGTCGTCCGGCATGGGCCGCTGTACGTCCGCGAGGCGGATGAACCCGGTCTTGGCGAAGACGTCCGCCGAGCGTTTGCCCTGCTTCTCCGCGGCCTGCGTGCGCGCGGCGCGCTCGGCCTCGGAGAGTCGGCTGAAGGCCACGGCCTGGCCGAGGCTCACGGCGGCCCACTCCACCAGCATGCGGAACAGGCCGAGGTTGGCCTCGGTGTAGCGCAGGAAGTCCAGGCGGTCGACGGTCAGCACCGCCACGACGGGGCCGTCGTCACCCTGCCGCAGCGCGCCGGCCAGGTACAGCGCCGGCCCCTCGGGCCCCGGCGCGGGCAGCTCCTTGAGGGTGAACACGCCGCCCTCGCGCAGAATCCGGGCCGCCACGCGCAGATCGAGCGGGAAGCTCTCGGGGCCTTCGCCGTAGCGCCGCACGAGGTTCGGGCCCCGGGGCATGTACAGGCTCACTTGCTCCGCGCCGAGCGCGTCCGCGGCCACCTCGACGAGGCCGCGGTAGATGGCGTCCTCGTCCGTCGCGTTGAGCAGGCGGGCGTAGCGGTAGAGCACGGGCAGCGTCGACTCGGCACCGACGATGCGCGAGGCGAGCTCGGCGTTCACGTCGCGCAGCTCGGCCTGGGAGCGCTGCATGGCCAGCGTGGCGGCCTCGAGCTCGGCCAGCCGCGCCTCGGCCCGGGCCACCCGGCGGATGTGCTGGTCGGCCACGAGCCCGAGCAGCGCGCTGCCGGTGACGGTGAAGATGGCCGGCTGGCTGAAGCGGCTGGCCAGGAAGTCTTGCCAGGACGCGACCTCGACGCCGAGCGCGAGCTGCACGTAGTAGCCCACGGTGAAGATCAGCGCGATCACGACGCCGGGGAAGAAGCCGTAGCGGGCCGCCCCAAGCAGGGACGCGATGACGTAGGGGTGGGGCGACGCATCCAGGAAACCCGGCCGCTCGGGCAGCACGAACACGTTGAACAGCACGAGCAGCACGAGCACGCCGAGCGCCTCGAAGAGGAACGTCAGGCCGGAGCGGCGAAGGCGGTCCACGGTCAGTAGTCCTCCTGGGGCAGGAGCGCGCGCAGCCGCTCGGCCCGGTCCAGGCGCCAGCGCAGGGCGTCTCGAAGGTCGTATTGCTCGTTGGCCCGGTCGGCGTTGCGTTCGGCCTGTTCGCGTTCGAGGGCGGCCTCGAGCTGCCTCACCTCCGCGCTGTCCGGCGCGAGGGCGCGGGCTGCGTCCACCTGGGCGCGGGCGCACTTCAGGTCGTCCGCAGCGAGGCAGGACTCCCCGAGCCCGACCCGGAACCGGACGTCGTCGGCGGACGCCGCCACGAGCGTCTCGTACTCGGCGCGCAGGGCGGGGGAGTCACCCTTCAGGCTCATCAGCTCGGCGCGCTGCCAGCGATCCTCCGGGGTCGCGCCGGGGAGCGCCAGGACGTCCGTCCACGCGGAGATCGCCGCGTCGGTGCGGTCGCCCGTCTGCAGCAGCTCCGCTTTCAGGCGGCGCAGGGCGAGGTCCTTCGGCGTCTGCGCGATCAGGGTCTCGGCGATCTTCAGGCCCTCGTCGACGGCGCCGTCGTCCTCGTAGAAGCGCACCAGGCGCTCCGAGGGCTCCCGCAGCGTCGGCGCGGCGGCGCGCCAACCCTGGAGCACGAGCAGCAGGTCCGCGCGGCGGTCGGTCAGGGGCTCCAGCAACTCCACCGGGCGGCGCCACCACTGGGCCTCGGCCGGCTCCCGCGCGCGCAGCTCGGCGTAGATGGCCAGCGCGTCGTCCGTGCGGCCCTCCTGCGCGTAGAGCTCGGCGAGCTCCTCCATGGCGCGGCGCTCCTGCGCCGGCGTGAGCGCGGGCGCGCCGGCCTTGCCCGGGCGTGGTTTCGGCGCGGCGTCGGCGACGCCGGTGAGGAGACCGAGGGCCAGCGCGAGGCTGCCGGCGAGCATCGGCGCATGATCAATCCGCATCGATGTCCACCTCGATCGCGCTCTGGCGTTTCGTCGGCGCCGAGCGGGTCTGCGTGGGCGCCGGACGGGTCTTCGCGGGCGCCGGGGCGGGCGGTTCCTCCTCGCCGTCGGCCAGGGCCTCGGTCTCGTCCGCGGCAGCGTCTTCACTCACGCGGCTCTTGCGGCCCAGGCTGCGCTCCAGCGCCTCGATGGCGGCGCCCCGGTCGCCGGCGTTCTGGGCCACGTTGGCCACGGTGCGCCACATGCCCGCACCCTCGCCCGTGTTCTCGGCCAGCCACTTGAAGTGCGGCACGGCCTCGTCGAACCGCTGCGCCTTCTCCAGATCCTCGGCCAGCATGCGGCGAAAATCCGCCCGCTGCGGGCTCTGCTCCACCAGCGTGCGCTCGTGGTCCAGCGCGTCCTCTTCGCGACCGGCGGCGTTCAGGGCCTCGACCACGAGCGCCCGCAGCCGCGTGTCCTGCGGATGCCGCTTCACGGCGGGCTCCAGGTCGCCCAGGGCCTCGGCGTGGCGGTCCGCGCCGCACAACAGCTCGATGCGCTCCAGCCGGAGCTGCTCCTCGCCGGGCGCGAGCCGGATCAGCTGGTCGTAGTAGCGCAGCGCCTCGGCCACGTGGTCCGTGTATGCGGCGATCACGGCGGCGAGCCGCAGCGCCTCCTGGTCCGGCGGCGTCGCGTCCAGCAGGGGCTGCAGCGGGCCGAGTGCCTCGGCGTCCCGGCCCATGTCCGTCAGCGCCTGGACGAGCGCGAGGCGCGTGGCGCGGTCCTGCGGGTGCTCCTTCAGCGCGGCCTCGAGCTCGGCGAGGGCCTGGGCGCCGCGGCCCTGGTCCATCAGGAACTCCGCCAGCCGCCGGCGCAGCGTGCGCTCGTAGGGGTGGGCGTCCAGGCGCTCGCGCCAGGCCCGGATGGCCGCCTCGATGCGACCGGCCTGCACGAGCGTCGTCACCAGGTCGTCGAAGGGCGCCTCCAGGTCCGGCTGCAGCGCGACGGCCTTCTTCAGGTGCACGATGGCGTCGTCCACGCGGTGCAGCCGCACCAGAACGCGGGCGAGCTCCGAGTGGCCGAGCGGCCAGTCCGGGCGGCGCTTCACGACGGGCTCCAGCAGCCGCAGCGCGCGGTCGAGCTCGTTGTGGTGGATCAGCAGCTCCAGGAGCTCCGAGGTCGTGCTCGGCCGCGGGTCCAGCGCCAGGACGCGCTCGAGCTGCGCAATCAGCTCTTTCTCGCGCCCGAAGAACCGGTACAGGTCGGCGAGCTCCTCGGCCACGTCCGCGTCCTCGGGCGTCAGCCGCGACAATGCCTCCATATGGGGCAAAGTCGGGTCGATCTGATTGCGGCTGCGGTACACCTCGATCACGCGCCGGCGCAGCTCCGGGTCTTCGGGCCAGTCGCGGATCATCGCCTCGAGCGTGCGCAGCGCGCCGGCGGCGTCGCCCACGTCCAGGTACAGGTCCGCCAGGTGTCCGCGCGTCTCCTGGTCCTTGGGGTGGGCGCCGATCCAGCGCTCGAAGGCCAGCACGGCCTGGGGGTACTGGCGGTCCGACTCATACATGTGGCCGAGCCGCCGGTCGTCGGGGAAGACGAGCGCCAGCGCGAGCGCGCAGGCCACCGCCAGGCCGCCGAGCGCCACGAACAAACCGGCGCTTTTCATTGTGCCGCCCCCCCGCCCGCTGCGCGGGACGGCCCCCCCGAGGGGGCGCTCGCTCCGCCTCCGGCTCCGCGCGCGGCCATCTTCACGGGTGCCCCACGTCCACGGTGAAGGGGCCGGCGCCCTCGAGCAGGATGCTCACGTGGCCCTGTGCGTCGGCGGCCAGCGCCGGCTCGTCGACCACCGTCGGGCCGCGGTACACCGTGACCTCCACGGGCCGCTCCGGCGTCAGGCCGCCGATCTCCAGCACCTTGCGGCCCACGCCGCTGACGTCGAGCGTCAGGCGTTTGCCGCGCCGCTCCGCCCGCGTGATGCCCGGCGTCGCGCGCAGCACGTAGGGCCGCTTGGGGGGCCCGTTCGCCGGCACGAGCGTGGCCCGCGGCCCGAGCAGATGCACGTAGGTCGCCTGCAGGTCGTCCTCGTACACGTAGCCGATCACCCCGGCGCTCTCGTCCAGGTCGAAGTCGCGGGGCGGACCGTCGAACCGGGCCGTCTGCAGGTGGCCGTCCGTCCAGATCTCCCAAGCGCCGGTGTCCAGGCGCGCGACGCGGCCGTAGTAGAAGTCGCGGACGACGTCCACGTACTCGCTCACGAAGACCGGGGCCACGGGGTTGCGCATCACCCAATCGTAGGCCCGACGCGCCCCCTGGAGCGCCGAAAGGTTCAGCCCGATGTAGAAGTGATAATAGATGTTCGCGGGCACCACCCGGCGGGGGCGGCCCGTCTTCTCGAACGTGTCGACCACGTTCCCGAACCTGTAGAACGGCGGCGTCCACTCGTCCGTCAGGATGTAGTCGTTGGCGGCGCTCGTGTAGAACTGGAACTGCTGCCCTACGCGATGAATGGGCGGCGCCATGTGGGCGTAGCTCGGGTACAGGCGGTCCATGCGCGGGTCGCCGCCGTTGAGGTTGTAGAGCCCCAGCCGGGCGGTCACGGCGAGCTGCGCCTCGTCCGGGTTGCACCAGCCGGTCCACAGCATCACGCGCACCGGTTTGTCCGGCGAGGTCAGCGCGGCGTTGATGTAATCCGTGCTGTGCGCGACCTCGCCCTCACCGCTCAGCGTGTAGCCGGGCAGGTTCTTCACGGACAGCTCGGACTTCTCGCCGGCGCGCCAGTCCATCGGGTGCGAGTAGCCGTGGCTGGCGACCTCCACGTTGGGCAGCGCCAGCAGCGTGCGGGCCACGTCCACCGCCCGCTCGGAGCCGTAGGCGTCCGGCGGCGGCTGCACGCGGCCGGTCACCACGGACACCGTGCAGGGCAGGTCGTAGGGCTTCAGGAGCTGGTCCCGCACGATCTCGCCGCACAGGCTCTTCCGGTCGATCTCCGAGATGGTCTCCATGCCGTCGCCGTCGATGTGCGCGTAGAACAGCCGCCGCCCATTGCGCGTCGTGAAGTCCAGCCGCGGCTCCGTGGCCATCCCGAACGCCGCCTCGAACAGGCTGAAGGGGTCGACCAGCCAGGCCCGCGTCCAGCGCGTGCCGACCTTGTGCTCCCGAAACGCGTACTCGCGCAGCACATAGGTCGACCGCGGCCCCACGATGACCGCGTCCGACAGCGCCCCGGCGCCGTTGCGCAGCTTGAGCCAGACCGTCGCGGCGGGGTCGAGCGCCTGCACGTCCCGCCAGTAGGGCAGCCGCAGGTCCAGCGGCTGCTCGAAGCCCGTGCGTTTGCCGCTCTCGTGGGCGACCTCGATCTGGTCCGAGTCCCAGACCTCCGTGTCGCCCACGCGCAGCCCCAACGCGGACATCGTCGTGTTCCAGACCTCGGGGTCCACGGGGCGGTTCTTCAGGTCCCGCGCGCAGCCGGTGCGCTCGAAGATCACCACCGGCCGCCCCGCGGTGGCCTGCTCGGCCATCCACTTCAGCGTGTTCTCCGGGTCGCGGCACTTGTCGCTGCCCGGCCACATCGCCACGCCCCGGAAGCCGGCCATCGTCGCGGGTCCGGGCAGGCCCTCGGGCGCGTTGACGTCCGCGAACTCGGCCACCAGCCCGGCGTGGTTCATCGCCAGCTCGGCCAGCGTGTGGAACCGGTTGTTCTCCGAGTTGATGGCCACCTTCCACTGTTTGCCGTGTTCGTCCTCGTCCGTGAAGCTCTCCGCGCCGTTGTAGAGCACGAGCACGCGGCGCAGGCGCTCCTGGCCGTTCATGCGCTTCGCGGCCCAGCTCGGCGGGGCCATGGAGAACGCAGGCGCGCCGCTGATCGCCGCGGGCGCGGCGCCGACCCCCAGGCGGGCGTGCCAGTCGTCCTCGATCGCCGCGGGCGGGCGCGAGAGGCCCACGAAGGCCAGGCCCCAGGCCAGACCCACGCCCCCCATGACACCCGTGATGATGCGCGCGCGCTGCAACGTCGACCTACTCCCGGCAGTCACCGGAGTCGAAACACTCCCAGGCGTCGATGATGTCCAGGTAGGCGCCGTCGAAGCCGGCGTCGATGAGCGCGTCCACCCGCTGCAGCACGATGCGCTGCCACCCGGGCATCCAGTAGCGGACCTTGTAGTTGTCCGGCCAGGCCGGGTTGCTGTCGCCGAGCCAGGCGGGGGCGCCCGCGTCCGGGCGGCCGTCGCCGTCGGCGTCCCAGTCGGCGTCCCAGTAGTCGCGGTACGTCTCCGCCTCGCCGATGGACAGGTAGCTGACGACCAGCGCGCCGCTGCCCAGGTGCACCGCGGCGAGCTCGTCCTCGCGCAGGATCTCGGCGTCGTACTCGGCGTCGATGACCATCAGGTCGAAGCGCAGGTCGGCCAGATACGCGACGTAGTCCGCGCGGTCCAGGCCGCCGGGGGGCTGGAGCAGGTCCACCCAGTTGTGCACGTCCTGCGTCCGCGTCACGGGCGCGGCGTGCCCGGTGGGCTCGTGGCCCGGGTTCAGGGCGACCTCGCCCAGGTTCCGCACGCCGGCGTAGGGCACGTAGCCCTTGGCCTCGGCGCGGGCGTACGCGTCGTCGATGCGCGCCTGCGTCTCGGCGTCGTACTCGGCGACGTCCTCGTCCGTGAACGGGTAGTCGATGGTCAGCACCAGGCGACCCGCCTGGACGAACAGATCCAGGTCGCGCTCCCAGTCGGCGGTCTGTTGCGGGTCCGTAGGCTCCGCGTCGGCCTCGGCGCCGTAATACAGGTCCTCTTTACCGATGCCGGAGACCACGTTGAGATAACCGGGGATGCGCGCGAGCTCCGGGGCGTTCTGGGGGAACACCAGGAACCCCGGCTTCCGGCATCCGCGTTCGGATAACGCGGGCATCCCACTGATCTGAAAGCGAAAAGCGCGATCGAAGTGGCCATCGAGCTGTGAGAAACTGGAGTTCTCTACGCTACAGGAGCCCACAACCAGATGGCCGCGAGCATGATCCCACCTGTCGAGGCGTTTCTCA
>CAINDO010000305.1 GCA_903847385.1 uncultured Myxococcales bacterium | reverse complement strand
TGCCGTCGTCGCCGAGGTCGTCGGTCGCGTACACCGCGACGGCGCCTGCACACGGGTCGCCCGGCGGCTCCGGGCAGCGGTCGCCCGCACCCAGGCCCTGAATCCATCGGACGACGCGGAGGCGCCGGTCGGGGTGGTACGTGTAGCAGGCGGTCACGCCGAGGCCGCCGCCCACGTCGACGCGGGTCGGCTGGTCGTCGGGCGCCCATGCGATCGTCACGGGCACGCCGCCGTGGTCGACGAGGCGGGGGCGGCCATGGTCGTCGCGCTCGGCGACGCTGACGGTCGGGCCGTCGCGCAGTTGGGTGCTCGCGAGGCGCCCGCCGGGTGTGTAGCGGCGCAGCGAGGCCATCGCGACGCCGCGAGTGTACGACTCCGTGCGGGCCGCGTCGTCGCGGTCGTGGTTCACCGTGACCGGGGCGCCGCCGACGCGCTCCTCGACCCACTGTGTCGGACGACCTTGCGTGTCCCGCCGCGTGACGCCGACGCGCGTCAGCCCGGCGGTCGCGTCTGCCCAGATGCGGTCCTGCAGGAGTGTCAAGCTCTCGTCGTCGTACACATACTCGACTCTGTTGCCCGCGGCGTCGAACTCGGCGTCCAGGCGGTCGAGGGCGTCGTACTCGACGCCGCGCAGCAGCCGGTCGCCCATGCGCCAGGCCGTGATGCGCCCCGCGGCGTCCCGCTCGTAGCGCAGCGCGTAGCCGCCGGGGCCGCTCAGGCCGACGACGCGCCCGGCAGCGTCGTAGCTCAGCGCCGCCGCGTCGCCGCCCGTTGCGCGGCTGACCAAGTAGTCGCCTGCGTAGGTCCAGCGCTGCTCGCTGCGCGCGCCGGTCCGCTCGACCTCGAGTCGCCCGCGGTTGTCCCACTCGAAGTGTGTCGTCACACCGCGCTCGGTGCGCGACAGAATCCGCCCCGTGTCGGGGTCGGGCACGAGCAGCGCGGCCTCGCCAATGGGTGGCACGCCCCGAGTCGAGATGCTCGTCCCCGGCCAGTAGGCCAGGGTCGTCGCGTCCCGCCCGGTGCGGGTCGAGGCCACTCGCCCCGCGCCGTCGTACGTCCAGCCGGTTTCGATGCCATCGGGATCCGTCGCCGCCGCCGAGCGTCCGAGCGAGTCGTAATGCGTGCGCCACGTCGCCGGTGTTTCGCCGGCGTAGGCGACGCGCGTGCTGTGGGTGCGCCCGTCGGCGTCGACGACGTGTGTCTCTTGCCGCGCCGGCGCGCCCTCGGGCCCGGTGAGCCGCGACACGACGACCCCCGGATACTGATACACCTCGTCGAGCTCGGGCCGATTCTCGATGCGCACGGACGCCAACCGGCCGAGCGCGTCGCGGATCTCCGTCGTCCGCCGTCCCAACGGATCCGTCGTGACCCGCGTGGTGACACCGTCGGCGTCCGTGACGACGCTCAGCTCGTGCGCGGCGGCGGCGGACCGCGCCCGGTCCGTGGCCGATGTGACCTCGCCCGCGGCGTCCACGCGCAGATCCGTCTGATGACCGTCCGCGTCGACGACACTCAGCGTCGTCCGCGCCTCGGCCGCGTTCGCGCCCCAGGTGTAGCTGCGACACACAACGGACCCGAACTCGGCCGGCGGGATCGGCGGCGGCGCCTGCCCCGGTGGCCGCTCGCCGGCGGGCGGCGCGGCGACCGCCACACCGGGCGGCACGGGCCCGCACTCGAGCCGCGGGCGCCCGCGGGCGTCCGTCGCGCGGTGGTGCAACGAGGTCGGGTGGGCGCCATCATCGCACAGCGCCTCGGTCTGCGCCGATGCCCCGGTGTGGGCGACGACGCGGATCAGGCCGTCGCGCGTCGTCTCGAACACAAGCCGGCCCAGCGCGTCCGTGATCTGTGTCTCCTCGCGCAGGTCTCCGGTCCGGTGCGTCCGCGGGCGGTCGAGGGCGTCGTAGCTCCAGCGCTCGCGCAGGTCGCTGCGCGTCGTCTCGACCACGCGCCCGAAGCCGTCCTCAACCTCGGTCGTGGTGACCGCCTCGCCGCCCTGCCCGGCCGTGTGGGCGGCGGCGCCCGGGCTCGGGTAGGCCCAGGCCTCGGGCAGCGACAGGGTGGCGGCCTCGTCGCCCAGGAGCGACCGGTCGCGATGCTCGGGCCGACCGTCTGCGTCCCACCGGGGCGACTCCGTCTCGACGACCACGTGGTCCCAGGTCCGGGTCCGCCGCTCCGGACGCCCGCTCGGTCCGCGGTAGTCGATGTGTTCGACCCTCTCCTCGGGCTCGAAGACGTCCGTGAGTCGGTCCTGCGCGTCCCAGACGAGGCTCGTCTCGCCGCCGCGCATCGCTCGCTGCGCCACCACGCGCCCGAGCGCGTCCAACCGCTCCTGCGAGCGCAGCCCGGCAGCCTCGCCGCCGCCGATCATCGTCTCGAACACATGCCCGCCGGCGTCGTGGCCGGTCACCTCGACGTAGGCGTCCTCGTGGACGGTCGTGACGCGCCGGTCGAGCGTGTCGTAGGCGAACCGTGTGACGATGGGCGGGGCGGCGTCGTCCTCGAAGTATGACCGCTCTGCGACCACACGTCCGCGGGGGTCGAATTCGAGGCTGTGGTGACGACCGTCTGCCCATTCCAGCGTGTCGTAGAGCCGCCCGCGGGCGTCCCGAATGCGCCGCGTCGTCTCGACCCGCGTGCCCACCTCGCAGGTCGCGGGCTCGCCGCTCAGCAGCGTTCGGTGCTCCTCCACCCAGTCATCGCCCTCGAAGACTCGGACGATGGTCTCATCGAGCCCGCGCACGCCGCTCGGGATCGTGACACGCCAGGCGCGGTCAAGGGCGTCCGTCTCCGTCACGATCGTCGCGGGAGGGCCCGCCCCGGCGCGGGGCGTGCGCGTCTCGGCGACCCGCCAACCGAAGCGCTCGCCGGCCGTGCGATGCCACTCGGTCAGACCACCCTCGGGCCTCGTCTCGGCGCGCGGGCGGCCCCACGGGTCGTACTGTGTCTCCATGAACCGACCCGAGGGCAGCGTCTCGCGCAGCGTGAGGCCCGTCGCCGCGTCGATGCTGCGCGGCACGGTCATGTCCGGCGTCGCGATGGCGCTCGGCAGGCGCGTCGCCGGGTCGCGCACCGAGAGGTCCGTGAAGTCGTCGCCCGGGCCCTCGATACGGTCGAGCAGCGTCGGGTGCGCGTCGGCGTAGATCCGCTGTTCTCGCAGCACCGGCCCCTGACGTGTGACCGAGAAGCGACGCGTCTCGCGCTCCGCGAACAGACCATCCCGCTCGCCGACGCGCTGCCGGAAACTCCACGTCTCGCCACCCGCGGCCGCCGCCGGGGCGTCGACCAGGGCCGGCTCGCCGGGCAGCCCGTGCCGGCGCCGCACGATCACGTCCGTGTCATCGCCGAGCCGCGCGAGGGCGTCGACACACAGGCCCGCGGCGTCGCCCCCCGGTCGACAGACGGCGGCCTCGACCAGGCAGGCCTCCGGCCCGGAGCCACTGACACAGTACTCGGCGGGCTCGTCCACGGGCCCGAGCCAGGTCCAGCGCTCGCGCCGCTCTGCGGATTGCGACTGCGGTGCCGCCCCCTGGTCTCGGACCTGGCCGAGATTGACCACGTCTGCGCTCGTGGTGACCCGGCTGCGCAGGCGACCGCGCCGGTCGTGCGCCTCCGACCACAGGCCAGCCGCCGCGTCGTCGACGTCCACGGTCGAGAGGCCGTCGTCCGAGGGCTGCGGGGCGAGCTGACACACCGGGAGCGGCGAGTCCCCGTTGTTCCCCGGCCGTGTGTACGTCCTCCACGTCGAGTCCGCGCGCTGGACGCGCGCGACCTCCTGGCGCCCGGGTCCGCTGAGGCACTCCCTTCGCGCCGCAGGGGCGGCCACGGCCCAGCCACAGAAGGGGTTCACGCTGTCTTGCGGGTCCCCGAGCGCCGCCGCGCTGGCCGGCCGGAAGGTCGTCCCTCGCACGAACCGCGGCGTGTATGCGACCGCCTCGCGGGAGGGCAGCTCGATGGTCGACACGACGGGCCCGGCGCCCTCCCCCGTGCCCGATTGTGTCCAGTGGAACGAGAACCGGCGCGTCTCTCTGGAGTCATCGTCCCCGCGACGCCAGGCCGAGATGCCGCCGAGCACCTCGCTCTGGTACTCGAACTCCACCGCGCCCAACACATCCCAGGCGTCCGACGACGGCGCGGTGGCCGCGACGGCGCACACGGGCGACTCCGCGGGGGGTGGCAGCGGCTCGGGGGCGGCCTGCGCGCGCCGCAGCGTGACCCGCGCCAGGCGCGTGGGCGTCAGGGGCGCCGGGAGACCGGGCACGCTGACTTCGAGCACCTTGTAGTCGAAGCGCAGCGCGGTCCCCGTCGGGCGCGACCCGGACATGGCACGCACCTCATCGAGCTGCAGACCGTCTGGCGCGTCGGCGTAGATCAGGTCGAAGCCATTGTCGCGGGCGTCGCGCACGCTCGACAGGCGCGCGACGTCCACCTGTGTCGGCAGGGCCTGGGCGCGATCGGGGACCTCACGGCTCTCGGACCGGGCGAACACATATCGCGTGCCGTCGGCGGCGGTGTATTCCCAGCCGGGCAGCGGCGACACGCAGCCGTCTCCGTCCGGATCCGCCGGCACGCTCTCGCGCGGACCCGTCAGGGGCGGCTGTTCATAGGTGATCGCATGCAGGCGGCCGCGCTCCGCCGCCTCGTCCGGTGTGTAGGCGCGCTCGGCATCCGGCGTCGCGCGCCACGTCACGCCCGAGCCATCCCCGAAGAGCACGGCGGCCTGGTCGCGCGACCCCGACACGACGCGCGCCTCCCAGAGGTGGCGGAACCGCGGGCCCAACACACCGAGCCCGCCGGCGGCGTCGCCGCGCATGAAAACATCCAGGCCCAGGGCGCCGCCCGGCGTCGGCACGGAGAAGTCCAGCCCCAGCTCGCTCAGCTGCGCCTGCGCCGTCAGCGTGTCGCTCTGCACGAGCGGGTCGTCGTAGAGGTGCCCGGCCGGGGCCGCGCTCGAGGCGTCATGCATCACACGGTAGGTGCCTGTGCGTCGTTGAGCATATGCGCACGGGTCGCCCTGTCCGCCGGCCGCGAGCGGCGTGACCGCCACCGAGAGCCGGCCGGCCTCGGGCATCCATCCGTCCCCGGGCAGGTGGTAGGTGAACGACAGACGCCGGCGGTCGTCGGCGAACTCGAAGTCCGTCAGCGCCCCGAGCATGCCGGCCGGTGCGATGCGCGGCGCGGCCCCCGGCGTAGGTCGCAGGCGGTCGAGCCACGCCTGTGGCCCGGCGTCGAAGACCTCGGCGAAGTCCACCTGAGTCTGGAAGACGGGCACCTCGTCCAGAAAGAGCGCGACACCGTAGTGGGGCCACAGTTCGACCTCGCAGGGCGGCGGGAGCGGGTCGCCGGGGTTGCCCGGCACGCAGGCCGAGCCGACCCGCTCGACCAAGGGGCCGTCCGGTCCCACGCGCTCGATGTCGAACAGACAGAAGCCGCTCGAGCCTTCGTCCACACCCGCCGGGATGGGCAGGCCCCGCGCGCGCACCTCGTCCCCTGCGGCGCAGCGCGCGCTCGAGGGGCTCGTCAGCGTGATGCGCAGCGCGCCGTCGGCGCTCGCGCCACGCGGTCCGACGAGGTTCGAGTCCGTGGTGCCCTCGAAGAGCGCGCGCACGTCGACGTCGCCGCCACTCGCCTCGAGGCCCAGGTCGAACAGACCCCCGTGGAACGCCGGCGACAGGATGTAACGCCCGGCGCCGGTGAAGGGATCGTAGCTCGTGAAGCCGGTGAGCGGCGGCAGGCGCGTGCCCGCCGGGCTCGGCAGCGGCGCCGCCGGCACGCGCACCATCTCTTCATTCTCGGCGGCGGTGAAGAGTTCCGCGCGCATCGCCTCCGGCGCGGTGATGTCACCGGCGAGCAGGTGGTGACGCAGGATGACATCCGTCTCCTCGAACACACGGGCGCCCTGCTCGCCGGCGCGCGCCAGCACCTGCTGGGCGCTGTAACCCACGCCGGAGTAGCGCTCGCCGGGCACGGTGGCCTCGAGGAAACTCGTCTCGTGACCATACAGACGCATCGCCTCCACGAGCGGCGCCAGCGGGCCCTCGTGGATGCCGAGGGGGTCGAGTTCGCCCACGGGCCGCATCACATCCCGGGGCGAGGGCGCCTGCCCCGCGCGGCCGTAGGGCGTGGTGATGAGCCGCGGCATGTCGAACAGCAGGAGCTCCGGGCGCACGCGCACGGCCAGCCCCGCGACGCGGTCCACGATGGGCTCGAAGCCGACGACACCGACGTGGACGTCCTGGAAGTGACCGGCACCGTAGGCATCGAAGATGCGCTCAGCGGCGAGGTCCACCCCCGCGTAGAAGCGCTGGCCGAGGTCGACCAGGGGCTCCGCGGATGGATCAAGTTCGCGCGAACCCGCATGGCCGGCCGCGATGGCGATGTGATAGTGACCGCCGCGCGCGAGCGGGAAAGTCTCGGCCTCGGTGCCGTAGGCGGGCGTGGTGATTCGCACGACGAGCAGCGCCGGATCGCCCGCGGCCCCGCTCCCCGTGCGGGTTTGCTCGACCGCGTCCAGGCGCAGCGAGAGCGACAGACCCAGATCGACGGCGGGTGTATCCGCGAGGTTGTCGTTTGCGGCGATGCGGGCCGCGTCCGCAGGGGTCGCGGGCTCCGTCGTCACCGACAACACATGACGATCGATCCCGACGGTGTCCGTCTCCAGGGCCACCCGGCCCGCGAGCTCGACCGTCAGCCGGTGCAGCTCACCGGGCGGCACGGCGCGCGTGACGCCGAGCGGCGCCAGCACCGGCGCCGGGCTTGCCTGCGGCAGGAACGGTCCCGCCCAGGGGCGCAGCGTCCGGTGCGTCGGCGCCGCCGGCCGGAGCGTCGACTGCCAGCGCGTCAGCGGCGACTCGGCGGAATACAGGACCTCCGGCGTCAGCGGGCCCGGGGGCGCGGCCTCGGCGCCGTTCTCCGACCGCGTGACAGGTTTGAGGAGCGGCGCGAGATACACCCACCGAGGCTCGCTGAAACCGGGCGCGTTGGCCGCCGGCAGCCACGCGCGCACCTGCCAGTGGAGGGCGTGCACGGCGGTCACCGCCGCCCCCGCGACCGGTGCCTGCGCCGTCGCCTCGACACCGGCCGAACGCAGCACGCGCGCGGCCATGCCCGCGTCCCGCGTGTCCGTCAGCGACATCGCCAGATCGGCCGAGAGTGCCAGGCGGTCGAGCGTGAGGCGCGCCGGCACACCCGCCCGCCGCAACAGTTCCAGGAGAAGCCAGGCCGTGTCCAGGTCGTTGCCGCGGCCCGTCTCCAGCGTCAGCGCCGGGCCCTGTCGCGCCCCGCGATACACATCCGGGAACACATGGTCGTGCACGTCGCGGAACACATTGAGCGGCGAGCGTCCGACCCGCGCCAGCTCCGCCTCCAGGGCCGCCGCGGCGACCGGGTGCACGATCGTCGGCGCCAGATCCTCGGGCGTCGGCGGGGCGTCCGGTGCGACGACCGCATCCAGGACCGGCGCCGCGGCGTGAGCAACCCCCGCGGACACGGGCCGGGCCCGCGTCGGGGGCGGGACGTCCGGCCGAACCGCGCCGAGGGCCGGGATGTCGCGCGAGAAGAGCGCGGACAGGTCCATCGGCCGCGGAGATCGCAGCGCGCGACCCACCGCCGCCTCGACGCGACGCCAGGCAGGTCCGCGGTTCAGGCCCGCACGCCGCAACGCCCCACCGGCGTTCGACAGGGCGACCACGGCGCGGTCGTGCGCAGTGTGCGACTTCGGCGACGCGCGCCACGCCTGCAGCGTGTTCGCGAGGGACGACAGCGCCGCCGCGGGCGACTGGAGCGGATTGAACTCGGCGAAGTTCTCCCGCAGGAAGGCCTCGGACCGTGCCGCCCGCTGCGCTGGGGTGGGCGCCGGCGGCTTCGGCGCCGGGGTGGTCCGCGGCCGCTTGTCGAGCGCCCCACGCACGGGGTGCGGGTGGTGGGGCTGCGTGGGCACGAGCGGCGGCGGGGCCCGCGGCGGGACGAGGGGAACGAGGGCCGCGGGCGGGCGGGTCGAGGGGGGCGTGGCGGGTGAAGGGGGCGCTGCGGCGGCGCTCGCGGCGGGCGTATCATTGGCGCCCAGGCCCGCCGCAGGCGCGGACGACGCCTCCGACGGGTCGCGTCCCGCGGCCGCGGGCAGTTCCCCGGGCGGCGGCCCAAGGCCGAGAAAAAGCGCCACCCCCAGCACCGCCAGGACGCACAGCAGCCCACCGATCCTCAGCGCGGTCCGCGACACGACCCCTCCGAATTGTCCCCGGCGGCTTCCGCCACGTGGGACGAAGGTGACACGTGGGCGCGCGGGCGGCAAGTCTGGCGCGGGGGGAAATGGCGATGCCCACCCCTCGTCGCGCGCGAACCCTCGTGTTCCCAACGGCCCGCGGCGCCTTTCGCGGCGCCTCGGCGCTCTACCGGCGCCTGGCCATCTCGGGTGAGGCCGCGGGCCTCGGCCTCAAGGTCGGCCCGCAGGCGCTGCGCCGGACCTTCAGCACGCTGGCCGTGACAGCGGGCGTCGACTCCAGGCTCAGGCAATCCGCCGTCGGCGATCTCGAGGACCGCGTCCGCGCGCGGCGGGCTCCGGCGCCCACGCCCCCGACCAGCGGGCCACAAAAAGAAAAAGCCCTTGGAATCCAAGGGCTTTTCAGGGAGCGGGATACCGGGTTCGAACCGGCGACATTCAGCTTGGGAAGCTGACACTCTACCAGCTGAGTTAATCCCGCACTGGTGGGCGCTTTTTAAGCACGAACGCTGGGGCTTGTCAAGTCGGGCGTCAGCCGAGGCGCGCGAGGCGCTCGCGCGTGTCGAGGAAGTCGCCGGCGCCGAGCTCGACGATGGACTTGAGCTGGGTCCTGGCGGCGATCCGGTTGCCGATGCTCTCGTACGCGGTGGCGAGGTCGTAGAGCAGGCCCACGCGGCCGTCGCGCTGCACGCCGGGCACGGCGAGGGCTTCTTCGAGCGACTTGACCGCGGCCTGGGCATTGCCCTGCTGGAGTTCGCACAGCGCGATCACCCGCAGGGCCTCGGCGCGCCGTTCGCGGTGGTCGGCGACCTTCTGCAGCTGGGCGATGGCCTTCTTGTACTGGCCCATCTCCATGTAGGCCACGCCGAGATCGAAGTGCGCGGCGACGTCGGCCTCGTTGAGGTCCTCGACGCTGGCCCCCGCGAGCGGCGCCACGGGCGTCGGCTCGGTGGCGGCCATGAACGACACGGCGTTCTCCGCGTCCCGCGTCAGCGTCTCGATCTCGATGATGCGCGTCAGGCGCGCCTGAATCGCCGGATGGCCGATGCCGTGCTCCATGGCGAGGTCCTCGAGGGCCTCCCGCGCGTCGGCCGCGAGGCTCGACTCGATCAGGAAGTCGACCTCGGCGAGCTCCTCCTCGATGTTCGCGATGACCACCGAGGCCACGACGGTCCGGCTGTCGATCATCGGCCGACGCGACGGGACGGGCGCGTCGAAGTCGATCCCACCGTCGTCGGGCACGATGTCCGCCGAGGGCTGGGCCGCGAGGCCGTCCTCGTCGTCCTCGATCATGTCGAGGTCGTCGTCGAGCAGCTCGATGTCGTCGATCTCCTCGATCGGGTCGAGCGCGTCCGGGGCGGAAAGGCCCATATCCACGCCGGGCAGCGAGGCGATCTCCATCTCGACGTCGAACGGCTCCTCGTCGACGACGCTGCGCACGGGGGCAGCCGGCGCCGCGGGCCCGGGCGACGGGGAGAACGTGACGGGCAGCGCCGGCGCGGGCGTCTCCGAGACGCGGACGTTGGGCGTCGCCGATGCGGTGCCGGTAAGGGTCTCGGGGGCCGCGAAGACCGTCCGGTCCGGATCCTCGTAGTCACCCTCGTCGTCCAGGTCGCCCAGGGCGTCCGAGACCGCTTCGGTGGCGACGGGGCCCACGGACCCCGGGGGCGGCATCAGGTCGCTCAGCGCCGCGGCGACGTCCGGCGTGGCCGCTGGGGACTCCAGGCTCTCGTCGGGCGCGTCGAAGTTCAGCAAGCCGAGGGCGTCACTGACGGCGGAGGTCGCCGGCGCGTGCTCCGGCGGTGCCTCTTCGATTTCCGGGTCCGACTGGCCGGGCTCGGGCCCGAAGTCGGCGTCCAGGTCGAACTCCGCGCCGAAGGCGTCCGCCGCCTCGGGCTCGGGGGCCGCCTCGGGCTCGGGGGCCGCCTCGGGCTCCGCGGCCTCGACGGCCGGCGGCGGCCACACGAACTCCGCGATGGGCGCCTCGAAAGGCATCGCCGTCGCGTCGAGATCGGCCTCGGCATCTTCGACGGCGGCGACGGCCTCGGGCGCCGGCTCGGGTTCGGGCGCCGGCTCGGGCTCGGGCTCGGGCGCCGGCTCGGGCTCGGGCTCGGGCTCGGGCTCGGGGGCCTCGACGGCGAGGTCGAGGTCGAAGTCCACGGCGACCTCGACGGAGTCGTCCACGCCCAAGGTCGGCTCGGGCTCGGGCTCGGGCTCGGGCAAGTCGGCCGCGACCGCGGCGTCGAGGTCCACCGCGAGGGTGGGCGCCGGGGCGTCGAACGAGGCGTCGGGCAGGTCGAGATCCCACTCGCCGCTCTCCTCCGAGACGGCTGGCGCAACCGCTGCGGGCACCGGCGTCTCGGGCGCAACCGCTGCGGGCACCGGCGTCTCGGGTGCGAGCGCGCTCGGCAAGGGTGTCTCGGCGGTCGACCGCTGGAACCGCTCCTCGTCCGCGGCGGCGTCGAGCGCCCCCTGGAGGTCGTTGGGCAGCAGGTCGCCGAGGTTGAAGCTCGTGTCGGCGTCTTCGATGGGCGGCAGCGCCTCGATCGCCGCGGGGGGCGGCTCGTCGAAGCCGGCCGGCAGCAGGTCGCCGAAGTCCATGTCCTCGGGCTCCGCCGCGTCCACGGCCGAGCGCTCGGCCGAGGCCTCGGGCGGGGCGATGGGGCTCACGGGCACGGGCGTGGCCGGCTCGTCGTCGTCGGCGGGGAGGTCGACGCTCAACAGGCCGCCGAAGTCCATCTCCGACTGCGCGCGCCGCTCGGCCGCCGTGGCCGGCGGGACGACCTCGTCGCTGAGCAGGTCCGAGAAGTCGTCGTCCGGCAGGTCCATGGGACCGAGGTCGCCGAAGTCGTCCGCGAGGGGCTGCGGCGTCGGCGCCCCGGAGATGCCCTGGATCACGGGCATGCCGCGGACGGGTGTCGCCGCCGGCTCGATGCGCCCCGGACCGCTCGGGGGTGTTTCGACCGACTGGGGTCCCCCGGGGTTGGACAGCCGGGCGCCGACCAGCAGCCCGCCGAACTCGTCGTCATCCGCGCGAGCGCCCGGCGTCGGGGTGGCGAGGTCGTCGCTCGCGCCGGCGTCGTCCAGGAGGCCGCCGAAGTCGTCCTCGCCGGCGTCCCCGTCGACGCGGCGCTCGGGCTCAGCGGCCGGCGACTCGTTGCTGAGCAGATCGAGGAAGTCGTCCTCGCCCACGTCGTTCAGGCCGCCGAAGTCGTCCTCGCCGTCGTCCGGCCCGAGTCCGAGCTGGATCGACGCGGCCGGGGGCGCCAGCAGGTCCTGCGCGTCGAAGTCCAGATCCAGGTCGGACATGGCCGAGGCCTCGTCCGAAACGGCGGGCTCGTCGCCGCCGGCGTCGTCGCCGAAGTCGAGCGCGCCGAGGTCGAGATCCGGGTAGTCATCCGTCGGCGCGGCCTCGATGACCGCGGCCTGGGGCCCCGTGGCCGCCGACCGGCGCAGGCCCGCCGCCATGCCGCTGCTCAACCGCTGCATGCGCTGGTTGGCCTCGTTGTGGTGCGGGGAGATCTGCAGGGCCTCGCCCAGCCAGGTCATCGCCGCCTCGGGGCTGCGCTTCTCGGCCAGGGTGGCCAGCCGCAGAATCGACGCGATGGCCTCGTCCCGCCGCCCGATCGCGATGGCGATGTCCTTGCGCTTGATCAGCGCCGGCTCGTTCTCCGGCTCGATGGCCAGGATCTTGTCGGTCGTCTGCAGGGCGTGCTCGCCGAGGCCGTACTTCAGCAACAGGTCGATGTCCGAGATGTGCCGGCGGACCTGGTCCTCGGGCGTGAGGACCTCGACGGGCTGGGCGATGGCGCCGAGGCGCTGCATGCCCTGCGTGCTCGTGATGCCCTGCGTGAACAGCACCTGCTGCGGCAAGGGCTTCTGCGGCTCCCGCTGGCGACCGCCGCCGGTGATGGAGATGGCCTCCACGTCCGTCGGGTCGAGCGCGAGGATGCGGCGGAACGCCTCGAGGCGCGCGGACGGGTTCTCGGCCTCCTCGTGCAGGCGGGCGAGCTCGCGGTGCACGCTGACGGCCTTGGGCACCTGGCCGAGCTCCGTGAACGCGCGCGCGAGGAGTTCGAGGGTCTGGATGTCCGTCGGAGCGGCCTTGAAACAGGCCTGCAGGCGGGCCAGCGCGCGTCGGGCGTCGCCGCGGCGCAGGTAGACCTCGGAGACGAGCCGCAGGTTCTCGGTGTCGTCCGGCGCGAGGTAGGCCACGCGCTCACCGACCTGGATGGCCTCGTCCCAGCGCTCGCGCTGATGAAGCTGCTCCAGGACGACCTTGAACTCCTCGACCGCCTTCGGGTTCTCATTCTGCCGGGCGAAGGCCTCGGCGAGGCGAATGCGGTTCGGGATGTCGTCCGGGGCGAGCTCGACGATCTTCTTGAGGAGCAGCACGCTGTCGCGGTGCCGCCCTTCCCGCTCGTACGACCCGACCACGAGCTGGTACTGCCCGATGGCGTCCGGCGCGAGGCCGAGCTGCACGTAGAGCTCGGCGAGCTTCAGGTGCGCGTCGGCGTACGACGGGTCGATGTTCAGGATCTGCTTCCAGACGGCGACCGCCTTCAGGAAGAAACCCCGCTCGCTGTAGTAGACGGCGACACGTGCGTAGGTCGAAACGGCCTGCGGAACGGTGCCCTTCTTCGTGAAGAGGTCGCCGATCTTCAGCCAGATCCGGACGTCTTCCGGATCCTCGGCCACGATGGCCTGGTATTCCTTCAGCGCACGGTCGAGCTGGCCCTTTTGCGTGAAACGCTGGGCGTTGGCGATGGCCTTGTTTTTGTCGATCGCCATCTGCGGGGCCTAAATCTCTGTAAACTCTGGAGAAACCTCGCGATCCTAGACCTAGCCCCGGGGGGAGTCAAGAAAGCGAGGGGCTCGGTTCACTTGCCGACGCGGGAGACGTAGTCGCCGGTGCGGGTGTCGACCTTGATGGTCTCGCCGTCCTCGACGAAGAGGGGCACCTTGACGATCGCGCCGGTCTCGAGGGTGGCGGGCTTCGTGGCGCCGTTCGCCGTGTCGCCGCGCAGGCCGGGCTCACAGTAAACGATCTTGAGCTCGACGAAGTTGGGCAGGTCCACGCCGATGGGCTTGTCGTTGTAGAGCACCACGTCGACCGTGATGTTCTCCTGCAGCCACTGGGCGGTGTCGCCGAGGACGTCCTCCTGCATGACGACCTGCTCGTAGTTCGAGTTGTCCATGAAGTGCCAGCCCTCCATGTCCTTGTAGAGGACCTGCATGGTGACTTCGCGGACGTCCGGGCGGCCGACCTTCTCGCCAGAGCGGAAGTTGTACTCGAGGACCCGGCCGGTCATCATGTTCTTGATCTTGGTGGCGATGAACGCGACGCCCTTGCCGGGCTTGACGAACTGGCAGTCGATGATCTGCCACAGCCCGCCTTCGTATTCGATCCTCAGTCCCTTGCGAAATTCCGATGTGTCGTACATGGCGACCTCCGCTCTTGTGTTTCCAGAATGTGAGTGAGGGCGTCGAGGGCGAGCAGGTAACCGTGCCCACCGAAGCCTTGAATCGTGCCGACGGCGACGTCCGCCATCAGGGAGCGCTGCCGGAAGGGCTCGCGCCGCGCGAGGTTGCTCAGGTGAACCTCGACCACGGGGAGCGCCGCCGCGAGCAGCGCGTCGCGCAGGGCCACGCTGGTGTGCGTGTAGCCGCCCGCGTTGAGGATGATGCCCTGGGAGGTCTCCCGCGCTGCTTGCACGGCGTCGATGAGAGCGCCCTCGTGGTTGCTCTGCCGGATGAGGAGCTCGACGCCTCGGGCGCGCGCTGCAGCGAAGAGCGCGGCGTCGATGTCGGCGAGGGTCTCGTGGCCGTAGATCTCCGGCTCGCGGGTGCCGAGGAGGTTGAGGTTCGGCCCGTGAAGGACGAGGACGTGCATCGAGGGGTCATAGCTCTCGGACGATGTCCGGGGCGACCACCCTCAGATAGAATCGGCCCTTGCCGGCGGGGACCTCGTTCGGGATGCGCAGAACGGCGAAGTATTGGGCCGACAGCATGCGCACGATGACGGTCTCCTCGCGGCCCTCGACCGTGAAGTCGGTCACCGCGCCGACCTCCATCGAGTCGGCGACGCCCGTGAGCTGCTTGAAGACGGACGCGTACTCCCGCGTCGCCTCTTCGGCGGGCACCGACTGGCCGGTGGAGTCCACCGCGTCGATGGTCAGGCCGTCGAGCCCGACGACTGCGGCGCCGCTGGCACCCACCTGACTGACGACTCGAGCGAGGTTTGCTTCGAACACGGCCGCTCCGGAGGGCAGAAATCGCCCGCCTTAGTACCGTTTGCGAGCGGGGTTGTCAACGGAGCGCGCCGCGGGGCGCGGGCGCGCGTCGACTCAGAGCGCGGGCTCGCAGAGCTGACGCGCCAGGGGGTCTCGGGCGTAGGCGTTGCACACGGCGCAGGAGATGGGCGTCTCCCAGCCGACGACGCAGACGTCGCCCGAGGTGTCCTCTTCCGTGCCGTTGGTGCAGCCGGGGTAGTAGGTCACCAGGCAGCCGTTGCAGACGCGCAGGTTGAACTCGAACTCGTTGGACTCGACGGTGTTGCCGTCCTGCGTCTCGCCCTCCAGCGTGATGCCCACGATGAGGTCGATGCTGGTGCGCGCCGGCCGGATCTCACCCTGGCTGCCGCGGACGATGAACTCGTCCGCGTTGCGGAACTGCCGCACCAGGGCCGGCGTCAGGAGCTCCACGGCGACCGTGGTCAGGCTCTGAGTGGCGACGGAGGCCGAGAGCGGGACCTCGCGATCCGGCAACTGGACCGAGAAGGCCTCCTGCGTGTGGTACTTGACCTTGGCCTTCTTCAGCGACACGGCCTTCGTGTTCAGGCGCGCGTCCGTCACGGCGTATCGCTTGGTCTCGTTGACGTCCCGGATGTTGTTCCGGACGAGCGGGAAGACCTTGTAGTTCTGCGCCACGGCCATGTCGACCGTGCCCGTGGACAGGTAGATCGTCTCGTCCGTCGAGGCGACGCACCCCTGGCCCTCGGCCACGAGGGGCTGGGCCTGCTGAATCACGAGGTCACCGTCGTTCGGCTCGACGCAGGCCGAGATGGCCTGAAGGGCCAGGATCGGAAGCGCAAACGCCCAGGGCTTGTGGATACGCGGCGTTTTCATGTCGTTTTCCTCGTGTTCTGCGCGGCCAACGCGGTCAGCGTCGAGCCCAGGTCATGAAAGTGTATCGGAACGACCGTCGGTTCTCCCAATCGCGTCAGGAGCACCAGCTTGACCCGGTCTCCCCGCGCCTTCTTGTCGCGCTGGACGTGGGCGAAGACCGCTGGGGTGAACGCGGCGCGCCAGTCCGTGGGGAGGCCGAGCGCCGCGAGCACACCCGTGACCCGGTGCGTCTCTCGCGGCGGAAGTCCTGACAGTCGCTCACTCAGTTCCAGGGCGGCGCACATGCCCAACGCGACGGCCTCGCCGTGCGTCAGCGCCTCGAACCCCGCGTCCGCCTCGAAGGCGTGGCCCAGCGTGTGGCCGAAGTTCAGCACCGCCCGCAGGCCCGTCTCCGTCTCGTCCGCGGCCACGATCTCGGCCTTGTGGCCGACCGCCGCCCGCGTCACCGAGCGCAGTGCGACGAGATCCGCCGGCGCCGGTCCGAGGGTCGCGAGCGCGTCGAGCAGGACCGGGGCACCGAGGACCGCGTGTTTGACCACCTCGGCCAGCCCGGAGCGCACCTGCCGTGCGGGCAGGGTCTCCAGAAACGCCGTGTCCGAGAACACGAAACGCGGCTGGTAGAACGTGCCGATCAGGTTCTTGCCCGTCGGGTGGTTGAGGCCGGTCTTGCCGCCCACGCTGCTGTCGACCTGCGCCATCAGCGTCGTGGGCACCTGCACCAGCGGGAGTCCGCGGAGCAGCGTGGAGGCCACGAAGCCCGCCAGGTCGCCCACCACCCCGCCGCCGAGCGCGACCACCGGGGTCCGCCGGTCCACGCCGCCGTTGAGCGCCGCGTCCCAGACCGCCGTGGCGCCGGCGATCGTCTTGGACGCCTCGCCGGGGGTGACGGTGGCCTGGACGACGCGGAGGCCGGCGGCGCCGAGCGCGCCGACCAGGGCGGCGCCGTGCAAGGCGTCCACCGTCGTGTCCGTGACCAGCAGCAGGCGCCCCGTCGCGGCGAGCGCGACGAGCCGCTCCACCAGCTCCGTTCGGGCGGCGGTGCGGAAGTAGACCGGGTAGCTGCGCGACCCGAGCTCGACCGTGAGTTGACTGTCGTTCAAAGAACTCCGCGGTCGGCCAGCGCCGTCCGCAAGGCTGCGAGCACACCCTCGGAGTCGAGGGTGTCCGTGTCGATGATCACGTCCGCGTCCGCGTAGGCCGAGGCCCGGGCGGCGTGTCGGGCGGCGAGCGCCCCGGTGTCCGCGTCGAAGTTGGGCCGCAGGGCGGCGTCGGCGCCGATGCGCTGCGCCGACACGGTCGGAGACACCGAGAGCGAGACCAGCACGCCCCTCGAGCGCGCGAGCGCGCGGTGAGCGGGCGCGAGCATCGCCCCGCCGCCGACGGCGACGACGGCCGGCGCGCCGGAGAGTGCGTCGCTCAGGGCCTCGGACTCACGGCCGCGGAAGGCGGCTTCGCCCTCGGTCAGGAACAGCTCGGCGATGGAGCGGCCCGCCCGCCGAACGATCTCGGCGTCGAGGTCCACGAAGGTCATCCCCAGCGCGTCCGCGAGGCGCGGACCGACCGTGGACTTGCCCGCGCCCATGAAACCCGAGAGCACGATGAAGCTGCTCGGCATCGCGGGCGCGCAGTCCTCGGCTTCGATCGCCGGGGCGAGGTTCACGGCGTCGTCCGCACCGACGCCGCCGCCCGGTTGACGATGCGGGGCGTGATGAAGATGAGCAGCTCGGTCCGCCGGTCGCTCTCGCGGTGGTTGCGGAAGAGCACGCCGAGGATGGGGATCCGGGCGAAGAAGGGCACCTCGGCGCGCGAGAAGCCGCCGTTGCTCGTGTAGATGCCGCCGATCACCGTAGTGTCGCCGTCCTTCAGGAGCACGTTCGTCTTGGCGTTCTTCTTGAGGATCGTCGGGTCGCCGCGGGCGCCGACGTTCTGGAAGTCCGGCGTGTTGTTCTCGGCGTCGAGGTCCAGGTAGATGTTGCCGTCCTGCGTGACGTGCGGCTTGACCTTGAGGCTCAGCACGGCGTCGAAGAAGACGGTGTTCACGCCGGCGGCGCTCACCTGAGAGATCGGGATGCTGACGCCCTGGCTGATCGTGGCCGCGTTGTTGTCCAACGTGGTGATCTTCGGGCTGCTGACGATCTTCACCTGCCCCTGGCTCTCGGCGGCCGAGAGTCGGACGTTCAGGTTGAAGGTGCCGTCCACGCTGCCGAGCGTGAAGCCCACGCCACCGCCGGCGCCGGAGCCGATCGGCGTCGGCATGTTGACGATGAAGTTCGGGTTGGTGCCCGTGCCCTCCGTGGGCGCGGCCTGGTCGTCCGCGGCGCCGGAGATGCCGACGACGCTCGGGAAGTAGAGGCCGGTCGGGTTGCCCGTGGCGCCGCTCCACAGCTTGTCGCCACCCCACTGGATGCCGAACTGCTGCTCGCTGTTCGTGTTCACCTCGACGATGCGGGCCTCGATGAGCACCTGCGGCGTCTGGGTGTCGAGCCGGCGGACGAGGTCCTCGGCGGCCTCGAGGCTCTCGTCGACGTCCTTGATGATGACCGTGTTGGTCCGGGTGTCGAACTCGGCCTTGCCGCGCTCGGTCAGCACGCTCTGCACTCGGCTGAGCAGCTCGGCGGCGACGGCGTGATTGACGGAGATGAGCTTGACGTTGACCGGCTTGAGCTTCTGGCGCTGCTCCTGGGCCTGCAGTTCGCGGTCGCGCTCGGCCTTGATGTCCTCGGCCTTGGCGACGCGGACGATGTTGCCCTCCTGGACCATGTCCAGGCTCTTGGAGCGCAGCACGAGGTCGAGGGCCTGATCCCACGGCACCATCTTGAGGTGCACCGTCACATTGCCCGCGACGGTGTCGCTCGTGACGATGTTGATGTTGCCCTCTTTGGCGAGGAGACGCAGGACGTTGTGGATGTCCGCATCCACGATGTCGATGTTGATCTTGCGGCCGGTGTACCGCTTCTTCTTCTTGCGGTCGCCATCTCCGCCGCCCGACGCCTCGGCGGCGCTGACGCTCTGGCCGAGACCGGCATAGACGGCCGCCTGGGGACGAGCGTACTCGACCTCGGCCGCCGCGACGTCCGCCTGGCTGCGGGCGGGCTTGTCGAAGCTCCACACCAGCGTGTTGCCGTCCACGCGGACGCGGTCGGCGACGCGATCGCGGAGGGTCGCCACGACGCGCACCCGGTCGCCGTTGCCGGCGGCCTGGAAGCTGGAGACGAGCTGCACGGCGCTGGGGAAGGCCCCCGTGTCCAGGCTGCGCTCGAGCGACGGATCGATCAGGGCGTCGGAGAGCTCGAGGATGCGCGTGCGCTCGCCATCGGAGCGCAGCGAGTACTCGGGACGACCCTCGACCCGCACGCGGATCTCGGTGTGGTCGGCCTTGTCCTCGAAGCGCACGTCCGAAATGCGGAGCTTCTGCGGCGCCACGGCGGCAGCCGGCTGGGGCGCGGCGGCGACGACCACGGCGGCCGGGGCGCGGCCGGGGAGCGCGTCGGCGGCGTCGCGGCTGCGGCGGGCCTC
>CAINDO010000304.1 GCA_903847385.1 uncultured Myxococcales bacterium | reverse complement strand
CTCGCCCGCACCGCCGGCCGAGCCGCCGGAACCGCCGGCCGAGCCACCCGACCCGCCGGCCGAGCCACCCGACCCGCCGGCCGAACCGCCGGACCCACCGGACCCGCCACCACCGCCCGCGCCCGCGTCGGCCAGGGGCCCGAGGTCGGGCTGCAGCGCGGCGTCGATGGGCTGCTCGTTGTTGTTGTCGCAGGCGTCGCCGGCCCGGTCGCCGTCGATGTTCTCCTGGCCCGGGTTGGCGTCCAGCGGGCAGTTGTCCACGCCATCGGCCACACCGTCGTCGTCGCTGTCCGCGTCGCGGTAGTCGGGCAGCTCGTCGCCGTCCGTGTCCTCGGGCGCCGTCGCCAGGTCCCGGTCGCCGGCCTCGTCCGCGTCCGGCACGCCGTCGGCGTCGCTGTCGCCGTCCACGGCGTCGGGCGTCTCGTCGCGGTCGGTGTCGCGCGGCGCGGCCTCGGGCCCGAACTCGGTCAGGTCGTCGATGGTGTCGTCGTCGGAGTCCGGGTCGTCCGGGCGCAGGCCGTACTCGTTCTCGGTCGCGTCGGACAGGCCGTCGCCGTCGGTGTCGCCATCGCAGGCGTCCCCCACGCCGTCGTCGTCGGCGTCGGCCTGGTCGGCGTTGGCCCGCCGCGGGCAGTTGTCGGCGTCGTCGGCCACGTCGTCGGCGTCGTCGTCCGCGTCGCAGGTGTCGCCCGCGCCGTCGCCGTCCAGGTCGGCCTGGTCGTGGTTGTCCACGGCCGGGCAGTTGTCCAGGTCGCCGCAGTGACCGTCCCGGTCGACGTCGTTGGCGGGGTCGCCGGGGCACGCGTCACACGCGTCGCCCAGGCCGTCGCGGTCGCGATCCGTCCCGACGGGATCGGCCACATCGGGGCAGGTGTCCACGTCGCCGCAGATCCCGTCCTGGTCCTGGTCGTTCCGGGCGTCGCGGGGGCAGGCGTCGCAGGCGTCGCCGGGGCCGTCCTGGTCGGCGTCGACCTGCTCCGTGTTGGACATGCCCGGGCAGTTGTCCACATCTCCACACACGCCATCGAAGTCGGCGTCGTTGAGCGCGTCCGCCGCGCAGGGGTCGCAGGCGTCGCCGAGGTCGTCGCCGTCGCCGTCGATCTGCCCGGGGTTGGCCACCTCGGGGCAGTTGTCCTCGTTGGCGCAGATCGCGTCGTCGTCCGCGTCGTCGTCCGGATCGAGCGCGCACACGTCGCACACGTCGCCGCGCGTGTCGCGGTCCGCGTCCGCCTGGTCCTGGTTGCGGTCGGCCGGGCAGTTGTCGACGTCGCCGCAGATCGTGTCGCCGTCGGCGTCGTTGCGCGGATCGGCGGGGCACAGGTCGCAGGCGTCGCCCGCCGTGTCGGCGTCGGCGTCCACCTGTCCGACGTTGGGCACGTCCGGGCAGTTGTCCACGTCGCCGCACACCCGGTCGGCGTCGGCGTCGTTGTCCGCGTCGAGCGGGCAGACGTCGCACGCGTCACCGGGGCCGTCCCCGTCCGTGTCCGCCTGGTCGGGGTTCACGGTGGCGGCGCAGTTGTCCTCGTCGCCGCAGACCAGGTCGGCGTCGATGTCGTTGTCGGGGTCGTTCGGGCAGTCGTCGCAGGCGTCGCCGAGTCGGTCGGCGTCCGCGTCCGCCTGGTCGCCGTTGGCGTCGAGCGGGCAGTTGTCCTCGTCGGCGCACAGGCCGTCGGCGTCGGCGTCGTTGTCCGCGTCGGCCGGGCACTGATCGCAGACGTCGCCCAGATCGTCGCCATCGGCGTTCTCCTGCTCGGGGTTGAAGACCTCGTAGCAGTTGTCCTGGGACTCGCACACGCCGTCGCCGTCCACGTCGTTCAGGGCGTCGGCCGGGCAGGCGTCGCACGCGTCGCCCAGGGTGTCGTCGTCGGCGTCGTTCTGGTCGGCGTTGGCCACCCGCGGGCAGTTGTCCGAGCCATCGGGCAGGCCGTCGCCATCGCTGTCGCTCACGAGCACCACGGCCGCCGGGCTCAATGTGCCGATGGTGTCCTCGGCGATGAGGACGCCGATGAAGTCGCCCTGCGCGACGTCGCTCACGAGCACGGTGTCGCCGGGCGCGAGCGGCGTACGGGTCTGCTCGACGCCGTCCAGGCCCCGGATGACCAGCGTGCCGAGACCGGACCCGGTGTTGAGGATCACGCCATCGAGCACGGTCAGCGCGGGGCCCTCGTAGATCGAGGCGATGTCCCCCGTCGGCCCCGCGGGCAGGTCGAGCAGGGGCTGTCCATCGAGACGCACGCGCCCCTCGCCGCCGGAGCCGGCGCTGCCCGCCGTGCCCCCCACGCCGTTGTCGCCACCGTGGGCGCTCAACCGGCCCTCGACGCGCAGATCCGCGGACGCCAGATGGATGCCGCCGCCGCTGCCACCGCCGCCGGGCGCCGTGGTGTCGCAGGACTCACCGACGGGGATGTTGCCGCCATTGCCGCCGTTCACGCGGATCTCGCCGGTGGGCGCGACGTGCAGATGGGCCGCCTGCAGGAAGAACGCGCCGCCGCCACCGCCGCCGCCGCCGCCGGCGTTGGCTGCGCAGGCGTCGCCGCCGGCCCCGCCGCTGCCGCCGCCGAGGGGCACCAGGTAGGCGCTGCCCGCGGGACGACCGCCACCGCCGAATCCCAGGCTCGGGACGCCACCGACGACGCCGTTGCCGGACTCGCCCGGCGTGCCGAAGCCGCCCCCGCCCGGGGCCTGGTTGCCCTGGGAGTGGCCGCCGCCGCCGCCGCCGCGGCCGCCTTGCGCCCCGGCGGCACCATCGCTGGCCGAGCCGCCGAAGCCGAAGATGGCCCCCGTGCCGCCGCCGCCGCCGCCGGCGATGGCCTGGCTCACGGTGACCGCGCGCCCGCCCTTGGCGAACACACCGGCGCCGCCCGAGTGGGACAGCGCGCCGGCGCCGCGAATGCCCAGACCGCCCCAGCCGTTGCGCAGGCCGAAGCGCATGCCGCCGCCGCCGGTGAAGCCGTCGCCGCCGCGGTTGTCGCGTTGCGATTGGGCCGCGCCGCCGCCGCCGCCGCCGATGGCCCCCAACCCGCCGGACCCCACGCCGACCGCGCCGCCGACGCCGCCGGGTGCGCCCGCGAGGTCGATCAGGCCGGCGATCTCGGCCGTGTCGCGCACGACCACGATGGCGGGCAGATAGGCGGCGTTGCCGGGGATGCCCGGCGCCGCGTCCGTAGTCGCGAAGCGCAGGATCTGCCCGGCCGGCACGTCGAGCCGGTCGAGCACCAGCGTGCCGCCGTCCGTGCGCAGCGCGGGGGGGATCGTGATCACGCCGCCGCCGTCCGGGGCGGGCAGCGCCACGGGCGCCATGACATGAAACTGATTGTCGATGGCCGGCGAGAAGGCCGGCACGGGCTCGCCGTCGACGAAGAGCGTGTGGTCGCCGAACTGGGCGTCCGGGCGCACGTGCAGCACCACGCTGATCACGGCGTTGGGGCGGCCGACCTCGTCCTCGGGGTCGCCGTCGTGCACCGAGACCGCGCCGACGACGACGTCGCCGGAGTCGGTGGTGACCTCGGCGCCGACGGGCCAGCCGCCGAAGCGGTCGGTGACCAGGTGACTGACCACGGTCATGCCCGGCGCGGCGGCATCCCCCTGCAGGAACACGCGCTCCTTCTCGAGCACGTACACCGTGTTGGTGGTGTTCGAGCCGAAGTACACGTCGCCGTCCGGGGCCACGGTCAGGCCCAGGGGCGCGGGCACCTCCGTGACGGCCTCGGGCTGCTGGCCGGTGATCCACCGATAGACCGTCCCGGCGGTGCGCGTGAACCACAGGTTGCCGTCGGGATCCAGGTCCACGCCGCACACCGGGGTGCTGGCGTAGAGCTGCTCGAAGGCGCCGTTCGGCGAGATGCGCGCGATGCCATCGCGGTAGCCGATGAGCACGTTCCCGTTGCCGTCCACGGTGCAGCCGCAGGGGCTGCGCACCACACCCGGCGCCGTCACGGCCGTGATCGCCAGGTTGGGCGCCACGCGGACGAGCTGGTTGTTGGCCTGCGAGCCCACGTACAGGTTGCCGCCGCGGTCGAGGCAGAGCGCGTTGGCGTTGCCCACCAGCGGATCCGTGAGCCACACGCCGCTCGGCGTCCCGGCTGGCTGGATCCGATAGATCATCTGACCGCCGGAGCCCACGTAGAGCGTGCCGTCCGGGGCGAGCGCCAGCGCATCCGGAGCCAGGATGCTCGGGCCCCAGCGCCGGTCGATGCCGTCGGCCTCGATGAAGCTGATGGGCTGGTTCAGCGCCTGCGCGCCGCCGTGCGCCACGAACACGCCACCCCGCGGATCGACCTCCATGCCGATCGACGGCGCCGTCGTGGCCGAGTTGAACGGCCGGATGGCGTAGCCGTCGATGAAGACCGGCGGGATGCCCTGCGCCTGCGCCACGGAGAACGCGGCCGTTTGGGCCAGCACGACGAGGAGGCCGAGGCGCTTCGACATGGGGAACACCTGGAATTTTTCGATGGAACTGGAAACGAACTGTACGGCCGCGGCGCCGCCCGGCGCAACGCGTGAATCAGCTCACGCGGACGACGTGCCAGGACTTCTTGCCGCGCCGCAGCACCGCGAATCGATCACCATAGAGATCGTCCGCCCCGAGCACGCGGTTGGGATCGGTCACGGGCACGTTGTTGAGCGACACGCCGCCGCCGGTCACCTGCTGCCGGGCCTGGCCGCGCGAGGGCACGAGCCCGGCGTCGGCGATCAACGCGACGATGCTGGCCTCGGGCGTGCCGAGCTTCTCGCGGGGCAGCGCGCTCGAGGGGGACGCGGCGAAGGCGTCCTCCAGGTCCTCGGCCGTGAGCGCGGACCAGTCGCCGCCGCCGAACAGCGCGGTCGTCGTGCGCTCGGCGCGCCGCAGGGCGTCCTCGCCGTGTACGAGCTTCACCACCTCGGCGGCCAGCAGGCGCTGCGCGTGGCGCTTCTCCGGCGCGCTGGCGACCTGCGCTTCGGCGGCGTCGATCTCGGTGAAGTCGAGGAACGTGAAGTACTTGAGGTACCGCACCACGTCCGCGTCGTCCGTGTTCAGCAGGAACTGATACATGGCGTAGGGGCTGGTCATGCCCGCGTCCAGCCACACGTTGCCGGACTCGGACTTGCCGAACTTGGTGCCGTCCGACTTGAGCACGAGGGGCTGCGTGAGGCCGTAGGTCTCGGCCCCGCGCACGCGCCGGATCAGATCCGTGCCGGACACGATGTTGCCCCACTGGTCGCTGCCGCCCATCTGCAGCTTGCAGCCGTAGCGGTCGTACAGCGCGAGGAAGTCGTAGGACTGCAGAAGGATGTAGCTGAACTCGGTGTACGAGATGCCCTGGTCGCGGTTCTCCAGGCGGTCGCGCACGGCGTCGCGGGCGATCATGCCATTCACGGAGAAGTGTTTCCCCACGTCCCGCAGGAACTCCATCATCGTCATGGAGCCGAGCCACTCGTAGTTGTCGACCATGAGCGCGGCGTTCGGGCCGTCGAACTCGAGGAAACGCTCGAGCTGCGACTTCAACCCCGCCAGGTTGCGGCCGAGGGCCTCGTGCGTCAGCAGCGTGCGCTCGGCGGCCTTGCCGGAGGGATCGCCGATGAGGCCCGTGCCGCCGCCGACGACGGCGATGGGCCGGTGCCCGGCGCGCTGCAGCCGCATCAGGTTGGTCACGGGCAGCAGGCTGCCGATGTGCAGCGAGGTCGAGGTCGGGTCGAAGCCGATGTAGGCGGTCACGCGCTCCTTCTTCAGGAGCTCCGCCAGTTCCGGCGAGGTGGACTGATGCACGAGGCCCCGGCGACGCAGGTCCTCGAAGAAGTTCGGATCGGGGGAGGCGCTGGACATGCCGCGGGATTGCCCCAGGCCCGGATGGGTGTCAAGGGGCGTCGCGCGGCGCATTGACCGGCCGGGCGTTCGGGCATACGGTCGCGCCATGTCGCCGCCGAACAGCGCCCCCAGCGATTCCGGCACCGGCCGGCCCTCGCGCCGGGGTGTGCTCGTGGGTGTCGGCGCCGCGGGGCTCCTCGGCCTGCTGGGTCTGCGCGCCTGCGTGCCCTGGCGCACGGACGCCGTGCCGGGCGATCTGCGCACCCTGACCCGGGGCGAGGCGCGTCTGTTCATGCGCGTGATCCCGGTGTTCCTGCCCGTCGCGGGCACCGCGCTCGTGCCCCTCGATCGCATCGACGTCCTCCACAACATCGACCGCCAGGCCGCCCGCCTGCCCCGCGAGGCCCGCGCGCTCTTGCGGCAGGCCCTGTTCGCGCTGGATCACGGCGCCGTCGTGCTCGGCGGCCGCCTGACCCGCGCCGCCAACCTGGACGACGCCGATCTGCACGCGTGGCTCGTCGCCTGGTCCGAGGGCGGCGCTTTGCAGCGCGCGGCCTTCGGCGCCGTGAAGCAGCTCGTGGCGCTGGGCTACTTCGGCGACCCGGGCACCTGGGCGCCGCTGCAGTACGACGGCCCGATCACCGGCCCCCGCGCCATCCCCCGGCTGGGCAACCAGCCCCTGCCCGAGGTCTGACGCGTGGCGACGACTGCCCCGACCCCGCTCGCCCCCCAGGCCCCGCTGCCGGTGATGGACGCCGCCGCCTTCCGGGCCGCCGGCCATCGCGACCTGACGATCAAGGCCGACGTCGCCATCGTGGGCTCCGGCGCGGGCGGCGCGGTGATGGCCTATGAGATGGCCAAGGCCGGCAAGTCCGTCGTCGTGCTCGAGGCCGGTCGCTACGTGCCCTCGACGCAGTTCAGCGAGATCGCCGTCGACATGTTCGACAAGCTGTTCCAGGACAGCGGCGCGCAGCTCAACATGGACGCGGACATCATGGTGCTGCAGGGCCGCTGCGTGGGCGGCTCCACCGTGATCAACGGCGCGGTCTGTTTCCGCATCCCCGACCATGTGTTGAAGGTCTGGCAGACGACCCACGGCCTGACGAACCTGGAGCACGGGCGGCTCCACGAGCTGTTCGCGCGGGTGGAGAAGCGGCTGTCCGTGCACGAGAACGGCCCCCACGAGCTGAGCAGCAACGCCCGTGTGCTCATGGCCGGCGCCGAGAAACTCGGCTGGTCGCACAAGCCGCTGTCGCGCAACACCAAGGACTGCGCGCTCACGGGCTTCTGTTTCCACGGCTGCGCCTCGGACCGCAAACAGTCGATGCTGGTCACCTACCTGCCCTGGGCCGTGGCGCACGGCGCGCGTCTGTTCGCGGACACCCGCGTGACCCGGGTTCGCCTCACGCAGGGCCGCGCCACGGGCCTGGATGCGGCTGTCATCGACCCGCTCACGGGCGAGTCCCTGGGCCGCGTGCACGTGGAGGCCGAGCGCTACGTGCTCTCGGCCGGTCCCATCCAGACGCCCATCCTGCTGATGAACAGCGAGCTGCCGAACCCCTCGCGGGCCCTGGGCGCCAACCTGGCGCTGCACCCCTCGGCGCTCGTCATGGCCGAGATGCCCGAGCCCATCTACGGCTGGCGCGGCGCCACCGTGGGCAGCTACGTCGACGCCTTCGAGCACCCCGAAAAGGGCGGGTTCCTGCTCGAGGGCGGCATGTCCGCGCCGGACATCCTGTCGGTCATGCTGCCGGGCCTGGGCGCCGGCTATGTCGATGCCATGACGCGCTACGCGCACTTCGCCGCGACGGCCGCGCTGATTCACGACGAGAACGTCGGCCACATCGCCTGGAACGGCCGGGACAAAGAGATCCACTACCGCCTGGTGCCCGAGGATCGCGAGAAGCTGCGCGCCGGCATGAAGGCCGCGGCGCAGGTCTTCTTCGCCGCCGGGGCTCGGCGCGTGTATCTGCCGACCTACGCCGAGACCCACATCGACCGCGCCGAGGACGTCGACGCCGTGCTCGCGGGTCTGAATCTGGGCCCCTCGACCGTCCGCATGATCTCCTACCACCCGCAGGGCACGTGCCGCATGGCCGTCTCCCCGGACCGGGGCATCGTGAACCCCCGCGGGCAGGTCTTCGGCGCGCGCGATCTGTACGTCGCCGACGCCAGTCTGTTCCCGACGTCGATTCTCGTGAACCCCCAGATGACCGTGTACGCGATGTCCAGTTACATCGCCGAGGAGATGTTGCGCGGATGAGAGTCGTCTTCACCGGCCTGCTGGCCGCGATGTCTCTGTGTCACTCGGTCCCCGCCGCCGCCGGAGTCCTCACCGATCCCGTCGAGGGCGGCCCCGAGACCCCGTTTCACATCATCCCCGCCTGGGACTTCGGCCTGATCGCCCTCGACCTCGGCATCATGAACGGCCTGAAACACATCGTCAACCACCCGCACACGGACGGCGAGCGCAGCGATCTGTGGGCCCTCGACGCGCCCGTCGTCGGCTGGGGCACCCACGACGACGCCATGCGCTCCTCGGACATCGGCGCCATGATGGCCGTCGCCTTCGCCACCGTGGACTCGGCCATCAGCGGCAAACACGATGGCTGGCGCTCCGGCGCCGTGAAGTTCACCATCTACGCCGAGAGCGCCCTGACCACCGCGGCCCTGACCGAGATCGTCAAACAGACCGTCCAGCGGCCGCGGCCTTGCAGTTACCAGCCCGAGCGCCGCTACCGCGAGGGGCTCTCCTGCTCGCCGACGGACGACGACGCCTATCTGAGCTTCTTCTCGGGACACACGGCCACCACCGCCGCCCTGTCCGCCACGGCCACCTACATGGCCTTCCGCGAGGACGACGGCGGCGGCCGCGGCGCGTTCACCCTGGCGGGCGGCCTCGCCCTGACCGGCTTCGTCGCCGCCGAGCGCATGCGCGCCGGCAAACACTTCCCCACGGACGTGCTGACCGGCGCGGCGGTGGGCGCCGCGGTGGGTGTGCTCGTGCCGCATCTGCACCATGTGTCTCGCGGCGGCAAGGGCAGCGCGGGCACGGGCACGGGGACAGGGTCGGCGACGCTGGCGAGTGATGGTCAGATGATCGGGGTGGCGGGGGTCTTCTGAGTCCGTGGCGTCAGGCCGAGCCCCGCCCCACCCGAGCCTTCACCGTCCGCCGATCCAGCCCCAGCCGCGCCGCCGTCTCGACGTAACTCCCCGTCGCGGCGTACACGAGCGCGCAGTAGCGATCGAGCAGGGTCTCGGCGTCCAGGGCGCCGCGCTGCAGGTCGGCGGCGAGTGAGGCCGCGGAGCCAACCGGGCCTGAAGCATCGGGCGCCCCCAGGTCCGGCCGATACTCCCCGCGCAGCAACACACTGCGCACGGCCTGGGTGAGCTCGCGGATGTTGCCGGGCCAGGGGTGGGACGGGCCGGGGTGGCGGCGCAGCGCGGCGACGACCTGTTCGGCGAGCGCCGGCGCCTCGTCCGGGCCGACGACGCGGCGCGCGAGCACGGCGCACAGGAGCGGCAGCTCGCGGTCGTCGGCGGCGAAACGCTCGGCGAGCGTGGGGGTGCGCACGCGGTCGGCACACAGGCGGTAATACAGGTCGGCGCGGAAGCGTCCGGCGGTGACCTCGGCGGCGAGGTCGCGGTGGGTGGCGCACACCACGCGCCCCAGGAAACGCCGCGGCCGCGTCTCGCCGATGCGCTGGAACACACGGGACTCCAGCACGCGCAGGAGTTTGACCTGCACGGCGGCGTCGAGCTCGCCGATCTCGTCCAGGAACACGGTGCCCTGGGGCAGGCAGGGCTCCAGGTAACCGGCGCGGGCGGCGACGGCGCCCGTGAACGCGCCGCGGGCGTGGCCGAACAGCTCGGACTCCACGACCCCCGGGGCGAGGGCCGCGAGCGCGACGGGCGTGAACAACGCCTCCGGGGCGGCGGCGAAGCGGCGCGTCCGCGGGTCGAAGGGCAGATGTGCCGACAGCGCGATGGCCCGCGCGACGAGCTCCTTGCCCGTGCCGGTGGGCCCGGTGACGAGCGTGGGCACGTCCGCCAGCCGCTCCGTGAGCGCCCGGGCGTGGCGGGCCAGGTCGTGGGTGAACACCGAGGTCCACACATCGGCGCGCAGGGCGGCGGCGGGGGCGGAGATGCCGTGCAGGTGGCGGAAGATGGCATGGAACGCGCGCCGGAGCTGGTAGGCCAACGCGAAGAGCGCGGGCGCCTCGGGCAGGTCGGGCGCGCCGAGGGCCAGGCGCGTGTGTTCGGCGAGGAACGCCGGCCAGCACTCGACGGGGCCGGCCGGGCCCTCGCCGCCCGTGGTCAACACATGGTCGAGCAGCTGCGACTCGAAGGTGGAGAACAGATGGTACTGCACCAGTTCGGCGTACAGACCGCGCTCCACGGCCGTGGCGCGCTGCCCCGCCGACAGGCGCGCCCGCAGCGCCTCGACCATCTCCGCCGCCAGACCGCGCAGCCGCGCGACGTTCGCCCGCTCCGGCGCCGCGCGGGGGTTGTCCGGATCGGCCAGGTCCGGCGTCCACACGGGCGCCTCGGCCACGAAGGCCGGCCCGAGCACCCGCCGCTCGGCCTCGACCCGCGCCGGCGTGAAGGGGTTGCAGCGGGAGAGCGCCCGAAGGTCCTCGAGGCGCGTGCGTTCGACATCGGAGAGGAGCGACATACATGGAATGTACATCGACTGCGCATCGAATGAACACGTGCACCACGACGACATCCGTAAACCGTTGAAATCACGGCGGACATGCCCCGGCACGCCCCGTGCTCTTCTCCGGCCCATCCCTCACCTGGAGAAACCCATGCTCTACGTCGTCGTCGCCCTCGGTCTCGTGTGCATCGCCCTGGAGCGCCGCTTCCCGGCGCGCCCCCTGCCCGCCGTGCCCGGGTTCCTCGGCCGGGTCGTCGCCGCCAACGCCGCGCAGCTCGGGGTCGTGCTGCTGGCCGGCCTCACCTGGGATCATCTGTTCCGCGCCCGCAGCCTGCTCGACCTGGGCGCGCAGATGAGCCCCCTCGCCGGCGCCGTGATCACCTACTTCGGCAGCACGCTGGTCTACTACCTGTGGCACCGCCTGCGGCACGAGAGCGACTTCTTCTGGCGCTGGTGTCATCAGCTGCATCACAGCCCGCGCCGCATCGAGACTCTGACCTCGTTCTACAAACACCCGGTCGAGTTCCTGTGCAACGGCCTGCTGAGCAGCGCCCTGGCCTACGGCGTCGCCGGCCTGAGCTTCGAGGGCGCCGCCCTGTACACGCTCCTGTGCGCCGCGGCGGAGTATTTCTATCACATGAACGTGCGCACGCCGCGCTGGCTGGGTCTGTTCATTCAGCGGCCCGAGATGCACCGCATCCACCACGAAACGGGCCGCCACGCCGGCAACTACGGCGACCTGCCCCTGTGGGACGCGCTCTTCGGCACGCTGGAGAACCCGGACCGGGCGCGCGCCGAGGCGGTCGTCTGTGGCTTCACCCCCGACCGCGAGGACCGCGTGCTGGACATGCTGCTCGCCGTGGACGTGCACGCGCCGAGCCCCAGCGTCTCCCGCCGCCTGCGCACGCTCCTGCGCCGCGCGCCCGCGACGCTGCTCTTGTGCCTCGGCTTCTCGCAGATCGCCGGCGTCGCGCTCGGAAGCGAGGCCCTGCGCGGCGCGGGCGCGCTCACCGTGGCCGCGCCCCTGCCCTTCGTGTTCACGCAGTTCCGCGGTTACGAGACCTTCGCGACCACGTTCGACTTCGAGGTCGACACCGCCGACGGCGCCCGGGTCGCCGGGCCCGTGACCCCGACGCTCTCCGCCGCGCTCGGCGGCCCCTACAACCGCCGCAACCCCTACGGCGCGGTGCTCTCCTACGGCCCGGCGCTCGACCGTCCGAACGAGCGCCGCCTGGTGGACGCCGTGCTCCGCCACGGTCTCTGCGAGGGCGGCCCCTTCGCCCGAGCGCTCGGCCTGTCGTCGCCGGTGCTGCGCGGACACATCCACGTGCACGGACACACCGCCCCGACGCCCAACGAACACACGCTCGCCGTGGAGTGCGCTCGATGAAGACGGACTCCACCCTGCGATTCACCGTGTTCCGCGTGCTGCTCGGCCTGTACGTGGCCGTCCACGCCTTCGCCCTCGTGCCCTACGCCGAGGAGCTCTTCGGCCCGGGCGGCATGCTGCCGGACCCGGCGCTGAACCCGGCGTTCGGTGTGTTCCCGAACCCGCTGTTCCTGGTGCAGGCGCAGACGACCGGCGTGGCGACGGCCTTCTGTGCCGCGCTCGGCGCGCTGGGTCTCTTGCTGACGGCGGGCCTCGGCCGGCGGGCCGTGGCGGCGCTGCTCTGGTTCGGCTGGGCGTGTCTGTTCCACCGCAACGTGCTCATCGCCAACCCGAGCCTGCCTTACGTGGGTTTCCTGCTGCTCGTGTGTGCCGTCGTCCCCGGGCGGGTGCCCGTCGTGCCGGCCGTGCTGCGCGAGGGCGGCTGGCTGCTCCTGGCCGCGGGCTACACCGCGAGCGGGCTGCACAAACTCGGCGCCCCGAGCTGGCTCGATGGCAGCGCGCTCGGCCATGTGTTGCAGTTGCCGCTCGCGCGGCCCGAGGGTCTGTCGCTCCTGCTGCGCGACGCGCCGCCGCAGCTCATGGCGCTGGCGACCTGGGCCGTGCTGGCGCTCGAGGTGCTCTCGCTGCCCCTGGCGCTGTGGCGGCCCGCCCGCCGACCCGTGTTCTTCGCGCTCGTCGCGATGCACGTGGGCATTCTGCTCACGGTGGACTTCGCCGACCTCACGCTGGGCATGCTGCTGGCGCATGTGTTCGCGTGGGACGCCGTGGCGGGCCGGGCGGCGCCGACCCCCTCGGTGAAAACTCAGCCGTCCTTGCCGACGTTGAACAGGTTGCGCGAGCCGGGCGTCGACGCGGGCGCCTCCGACGGGGCGGCCGCCCCACTCCCCGGAGCCACCGGCTTGGCGAGGGGCTTGCCCTTCTTGAGCGGAGCGGACGCCGGCGCCGCGGCGGGGCCCGAGGCGGGCGCGGCGGGCACGGCGGGCGGGGCGGCGAGCAAGAGAGCGAGGGCGAGGAGCTGCATCGGGCGGTCACTTTCCGGGTTCGGGCGTCTCGGGGCGCGCACCGCACGGGTGGAATGACCCCGCGGCGCGCGCTTCGGCGACGACGGTAGCAGGCCGCGCGCGCCGGATCACGCCGAGCGCGCGCGAATCCGCACGCGCACGACGAGCGCGACGTGGGCGAAGTGGAGCCCTTGGCCTCAGACCGCCTCGAAGACCAGCTCCCGCGCGAGGTAGTCGACGTAGCGGAAGTCACGGATGAAGGCGACCTTGTCGCCCTCGAACTCGACGAGGATGACATACGCCAGCGCCTCGGCGCCCTCGACCTCGCGGAAGACGCCGATGGCGTCGCGGCCTTCACAGCGGCCGACCTTGAACGTGAGGCCCGTCTCCTGGGCGTAGCGGCCGAAGTACATGCCCACGGCCTTGCCCTGGCGCTGCGTCTTGGACACCAGGTCGAGCCGACACTCCTCGAGCAGCATGCTCTGCACGCCCGTCCAGTCCCGCCGGTTGAACAGCGAGACGTACCGTTGCAGAGACGCGCGGGCCTCGGGCGTGGGGCGCGCCGGCGGGGTGTCCTCGGCCGCGGCGAGGCGGGCCTTCAGAAGCTCGCGGCCGCGCACGAGCAGCGCTTTCACGGCCTCGACGCTGGTCTCCAGATGGGCGGCGATGTCCTCCAGCGACTCGCCGAGGACGTCCTTGAGGATCACGGCGCTCCGCTGCCGCACGGGCAGCACCATGAAGCTCGAGAGCGCGGCGTGCATGACCAGGGGATCCGGTGGGCAGTCGTCGTCGGCCATCACATCCTCGTCGGGCAGGGCCTCGCCCAGGCGGCGCTCGGCGCGGCGCAGGTGGTCGATGGCGGTGTTCCGGGCGATGCGGAACAGCCAGGGGCGCAGCGCCGGCACCTCGGGCGACTGGCTCAGGGTGTAGAACGCCTTGGCCAGCGTGTCCTGAACGACGTCCTCGCCGTCGATGGCCGAGCCGACGATGCGGGCGGCGTAGCGATGCAGATCCGGCCGGATCTGTTCGACGAGGCTCAGGAAGTGTTCGCGCGCGGCGGCCAGGTCCGGCTTCGGGGGGGCGGGGTGTGTCGTCATGCGTTCGGACGCTATGCGATCGTGGGCCGCGATGCCAGACGCGGCTCAGGCCGCTTCGGCGGCGCGCTTCAGGTCGGCGGCGTACTGGTCGAAGGCGGCGCGGAAGTCGGGCAACGCCCGCTTGATCAGGGGCAGCATGGCGCCCCGGAATGTCTCGACCATCTTGAACTCGGTCGTGCCGTCCTCGCGGGGCGTCAGCGTGAACGTCCGCTCACCCACGAAGAACGGCGCCTGCCCGTCGCGCCAGACCATGCGGCGGCCCGACTCCAGGGCGGCCACGCGGGGCTTGAAGGTGCGCCCGGGGGCCAGCGGCACCTCGAGCTGCAGGCGGGCGCCCACGGCGACCTCGCCCGAGATGCTCGAGACCGTGGTGTTCCAGCGCTTGAAGCCGGGCAGGTCGGTCAGGTGGCGCCACAGCGTGTCCGGGGTGGCGGCGACGGGGACGGCGACGCTGTATTCGAGGTGAAAGGTGCGCTCGGTGCGGGTGGCGGTGGTCTCGGCGTTCATGGGTTCTTCTCCGGTTTCAGTGGGCTGTCGTCGGCTTCTGAACCCACCACGTTTCAGGCCGCCGAAAAGATGCGGTGGCCTCGTCGCTTTTTTGAAAAATCACGCCGAGCGCGCGCGAATCCGCACGCCGAGCGAGAACGCGGCCGTCGCCAGCATGCCCAGCGCGCCCCCCACCAGGAAGGTCCACTCGGGCCCGATCCAGGTCCACAGCGCCGCCGCCACCAGCGGCGCCGGCCAGAACGCGAGCGAGCGCAGGCCCCAGTAAAGGCCGACGGCGCGGGCGCGGACCTCGGGCGGGAACCCCCCGGTGATCAGCGCCTTGCGCGCGGGCTCGCCGATCTCGCGCAGACCGTTGAGCGCGTAGGTGATCGCGAGGGCCACGGGCACCGGCAGCCCGCTCGCCGGGAGCAGCGCCAGATTCAGCGGGAACAGCGCGAACAGGAAAAACGTCAGGCCGATGAACGGCCGCGGGCTCGGCGAACGGTCGACCCACCGGCCCACGGGCACATAGGTCGCGAGCGCGACGACCGCGCCCAGGGCGAGATACAGCCCCCACTCCCCGGCGTCCCGGCCCAGGTACCCCACGACGTACAGCGCCGCCAGATCGCGGGTGAACCAGTCGCTCCAGCGGAGCACGATCTCGGCCAGCAACAGACGGCGCAGGTCCGGCGGAATGGCGCGCAGGACCTCGCCCATCGGGGCCTGGGGCGCGGCGTCCTTGGGTTTCATGCGGCCGAGCAGGCGCCACTGCACGAGCGTGACCAGCGCCGTGAGCCCGAACGCCAGGCCCAGGTTCAGCCCGAAGCCGAGGCCGAACACGGCGCCGCCGACCAGCGGCCCGATGACCTGCGGCAGGCGCTTCTGGATGCTCTGCAGCGCGAAGGCGGTCGTCCGGTTCGCCTTCGGCACCGAGGCGCCCACGATGTCGAACGTCGCCGCCAGCGACAGGGGCTCCCAGTTCGTGATCAGCAGCGCGGCGAGCACGACGGCCACCGGCGATCGGCTCAGCGCAAAGATCGTGATGCCCGCGACGAGGGGCAGCGCGCCGATCGCCAGCGTGACCCGCGGCCCCCAACGGTGCGCAGCCGAGCCCCCCACGATGTAGGCCGGCGCTTCGAGCAGGTTCAGCACGGCCGAGAACGCCGCCATCACCCACACCGCCTGGCCGAGCCCGCGCGTTACGGTGGACAGGTACGGGCCCAGAAATCCGCGCCACAGATGCTCGGCGAGGCCGAGGCCGCCGATGGTCACCAACGCGGCGATGGTCGCGCGATTGAGCCCGAACGGGCCGGCGGCGGGGGGTGTGGCGGTCATGGGCCACTCTCGCACGCCGTTGGGGTGGCCCGCAGGCCCCATCACCCCGGCGTGATCACCACCTTCAGCACGCCCGGCCGCCCGGCGTGCGCCAGGGCCTCCAGCCCGCGGGACAAGGGGTAGCGCGCGTCGATGAGCGGGCGCACGTCCACGGCGCCCGTCGCGAGCAGGCGCAGCGCGGGCTCGAAGGGGCCGCAGCGCGAGCCGACGAGGGTGATCTCGTCGATGACCCAGCGGTTGGGGTCCACCGCGCCGGGCAGGTGCACGGTCGTCTTGAGCACGAGCGTGCCGCGCGGGCGCAGCAGGCGCGTGGCGAGGCTCAGGCCGTCGGGGCTGCCGGTGCAGTCGACGACGACGTCCGCGCCGGCAAGGGCGTCCGCGGCGGCCAGGCGCACGCGCCCGATGCCGGCGGGCAGCCGCGCCAGTGACTCCGGGCTGCGGGCGACGACATGGACCTCGGCGCCGGTGAGCGCGACCACGCGGGCGCACAACTGGCCCAGGCGCCCGGCGCCGAGCACGACGACACGTGAAGACGGCCGCAGGTGGACCTGCTCCAGGATCTCGCAGGCCGCGGCCAGGGGCTCGACGAAGACGGCCGCCTCGTCGGGCACGGCGTCCGGCACGACGTGCAGATTCGCGACGGGCAGCGAGAGCGTCTCGGCGAAGGCGCCGTCGCGGCCCACGATGCCGAGCACCGTGCGCTGCGGGCAGTGGGTCGGCCGGCCCGCGCGGCAGGTGGGGCAGGCGCCGCACGGGCAGTTGATGTCGCCCACCACGCGGCGGCCGCGCCAGGCGGGGTCCGGCGCTTCGAGCACCTCGGCCACGAACTCGTGCCCCAGCGTGCCTTCGAAGCCCATGTAGCCGCGCACGAGCTCCAGGTCCGTGGCGCACACCCCGGCCATCCGCAGGCCCAGCCGGGCCTCGCCGGGGCGGGTCACAGGGGCCTTCGTCGTCAGGTCGGGGCCGCTCGGGCCCAGGTGCAGTGCGCGCATGGGGCGACTCTACGCGCCCGGCTTGCGCAGGACCAGCCAGGCCACACCCAGGAAGACCGGGCTCGCGAGCGGCACCAGGCCCGTGAGGAACGGCGCGCCCCACTGGCCCAGGAACATCCACCACGCGACGACCTGCGAACCCAGCACGAGCACGGGGTAGGCGAACATGGCCCCCACGAAACACCAGCCGAGCGTGGTCACGCCGCTGTCGAAGGCCATGAAGCTCATGGGCGCGGCCAGGGCGGCGGCCACGCCGGTGCCCACGAAGAGCACCGTGAGCAGCACCATGCCCAGCATGCTCACGATACCCCGCCGCGGCGCGCCCCAAGGGCCTGCAGGGCGTCCCCGGTGACGCGGTAGACCGTCCACTCGTCCATCGCCACGGCGCCGCGGGCCCGGTAGAACTCGATGGCCGGTGTATTCCAGTCGAGCACCCACCACTCGAAGCGCCCGAAGCCGCGCTCCACGCACACCGCGGCGAGGGTCTCGAGCAGCGCCGCGCCGATGCCCCGGCCGCGGTACGCCTCGCGGACGTAGAGATCCTCGAGGTACAGGCCGTGTTTGCCCAGCCACGTGGAGAAGTTCAGGAACCACAGGGCGAAGGCGACGACCACCGGGTCGCCGTCGGGCCCCTCGACCTCGACCACGTGCGCGTAGGCCGCCGGCCCGGCGCCGCCGGAGGGGCCCGCGGTGAACAGCGCCGCGTGCAGGTCGGCCTCGGTGGCGTGCACGGCGTCCGGCGCGCGCTCGTAGGCGGCCAGGGCGCGGATCATGTCCAGGATGGCCGGGACGTCTGATGGTCGGGCGGGTCGTATGTCCATCCCCGCATCCTGCCAGAGCCCGGCGCGGCCGCAACCGGGCGTTTCGGGCGGGCATCCCTTGACCGCGAAGGCGAGTTTGTGTCCCCTGCCCTCGCTGTCCCCCGTCGTGAAAGGCGCATCCCATGCAGTCTCTATCAAGCTCTCGTCGTGGTGTTCTGCTCGGTATGGCCGGTGCGGCCGGTGTCGCCGCCGCCGCCCTGACCACCCTGCGCGCCCGCCTCGCCGTCGCCGGCGCCCCGGCTTCGGCCGCCCCGGCCGCCCCCGCGTCCGCCGCGGCCCCGACCGGCCCCTTCACGCTGCCGGCCCTGCCCTACAAGGACGACGCCCTCGCCCCGGTCATCTCGGCCAACACGATCGGCTTCCACTACGGCAAGCACCACAAGGGCTACGTGAACAAGCTCAACGAGCTCGTCGCGGGCAAGGACCTCGCCGGCATGACGCTCGAGCAGGTCGTCGCCGCGACGGCCGGCAAGCCCGAGTCGGCGGCCATCTTCAACAACGCCGCCCAGATCTGGAACCACACGTTCTACTGGAACAGCCTGCGTCCGGGCGGCGGCGCACCCACGGGCCGCATCAAGGACAAGCTGGTCGCCAGCTTCGGCGGCGTGGACGAGGCCAAGAAGGCCCTGCACACCGCCGCCACCACGCAGTTCGGCAGCGGCTGGGCTTGGCTGGTGCTGGCCGGCGACAAGCTCGAGATCGTCAAGACGGGCAACGCCGAGATGCCGGCGGCGGGCAAGAAGCCCCTGCTGACCATCGACGTGTGGGAGCACGCGTACTACCTGGACTACCAGAACAAGCGGGCCGACTACGTCCAGGCCGTGCTCGACAAAGCGGTGAACTGGGAGTTCGCCGACAAGAATATCGGTTGAAATCGGAAACCCCGGCGCGTGTCGGGGCATCTCGCAGTGCGCATGCTCGACGACCTCTCCACCATCACCCACTTGGTCGGCGCGCCCTGTCTGCAGGTCGTCGGCCTGCTGATGGGCCTCGCTTGGTGCGTCGCGCTCATCCGGCGGGACGCCAGCATCGTGGACAGCGTGTGGGGCCTCGGCTTCGTGCTGCTCACCTGGACCGCCTACGCCGCCACGCAGACCCTCGGGGACGAGCCGCGGCGCCTGGCCGTGTTCGGCCTGGTGACGGCCTGGGGCCTGCGGCTCACGTCGCACCTGGTCATCCGCCACGCGCGTGAGGGCGAGGACCGCCGCTACGCGCGCATGCGCCTGGGCTGGGGCACCGGCTTCGCCTGGAAGAGCCTGGTCTTCGTGTTCGGCCTGCAGGCCGTGCTGATGCTGATCGTGTCCATGCCTGTCCTGGCCGTGATGTGCGCGCAGCACGTGCCGCCGCCGGGCCCGCTGGACTTCGTGGGCGCCGGACTCGCGGCGCTGGGCCTGCTGATCGAGGCCGCGGCGGACCGACAGCTCGACGGCTTCCGGGCCGATCCCGAGGCCCACGGCGGCGTGATGGACCGCGGGCTGTGGCGCTACTCGCGGCACCCGAACTACTTCGGCGAGTCGATGTTCTGGGTGGGGCTCGGCCTGCTCGCCGTGTCGGTCGGCGCGGCCTGGGCGCTGGTGTCGCCGGTGGTGATCACCGTGCTGCTGCTGCGCGTGTCCGGCGTGGCGCTGATGGAGAAGACCATCGGCACGCGGCGCCCGGAGTACGCCGCCTACATCGCCCGGACGAGCGCCTTCGTGCCCTGGTGGCCGCGCAAGGGTTGAGGCCCGGCGGCGCGGTGTGGGTTCAGCCGCGCGCGGCGACGATGGCGCGGCCGAGCGCCGTGCCGGAGAGCCACGCGCCCTCGACGCGGGGGCCGTTGCAGGCGTCCCCACAGACGCCGATGCCCGCAGCCGGGTCGTACAGGTAGTCCTCGGCCAGCGGGATGGTCGGGAGCGCGTAGCGCCAGCGGTGCGTCGCCACGAAGGTCGGCGCCCGGGGCGCCATCTCCAGCGCGCTGAAGAAGGCCGCGAGGAGCGCCTGAGCGATCTGCTCGGGGGGGTCGTTCAGGTGCTCGGCCGACCAGCCCCAGTGGCCGTGGATCACCCAGCGCTCGCCGGCGGGGCGACCGGGTTTGCTGCTGTCGCGGGCGGCCCAGCCGATGGGGTGGCCGACGAAGAAGATGCCGTCGAGCGGCGTGGGCAGCGGCGCGTCGAAGGCGGCCATCACCGAGAAACAGGGCGCCATCTCGGCCTGCGCGACGCGGCCGGCCAGCGCGGGCGCGTGGGTCGTCAACAGCGGCACGGCCTGGGGCGTGGGCACGGCGACGACCACCTGCGTGAAGGGCCGCAGGGGCGGGCCGTCGTACTCGTCCAAACGATAGCCATCCTCGACGCGGCGGATGTCCGTGACCTGTGTCTCGAAACACACGGGCAGCTCACCGGCGATGTGTCGCAAGAGCGCGCTCATGCCCGGCGTGCCCACGAACCGCTCGCCGGGCGAGGGTTCGGGGCCCGGCCCCACGCCGACGCGCTCGATGCGGCCCTGCCACTCGGCGACCACCCCCGCCGCCTGCCACTCGGCGACCGCCGCGCGGAACGCCGGGTCGCGCGCCGTGAAGTACTGCGCCCCGTGGTCGAAGGGGCCCACCTCGGTGCGCCGCGTGGACATGCGCCCGCCCGCGCCCCGGGCCTTGTCGAAGAGCGTGACGTGGGCGCCCGCGTCGGCGAGCACCCGCGCACAGGCCAGGCCCGAAAGGCCGGCCCCGATGATGGCGATGGTCTGGTCGTTCATGGGCGTGTTTTCGCGCGGCGGGCGGGCGAATGCCAGGGGGATTGATGAGGGGCTTGATGCGGTGACGGGCAGCTGACCGGCGGCACGGGCGGCTGCGTCCGGGGGGGTCACTCCACCTCTACCAGGCGCGTGCCCTCGCCCAGCGCCACGAGGATGGCGGGCAGCAGCGGCTCGAACCAGCGCAACAACTCGACGCGCCGAGAGTTGCCAATCCGCAACCACACCACGCCCGGAGTCGGGGCGTCGGACATGATCCGAAGCACGGCAAAGTCCTGGTCCTTGGAGATGATCACCGCGCCCGTGCGAACCGCGTATTCCCAAACGGATTGATCCGAAGCGGCGGCCATCGCGACGTCCGCCACGTGCTCGCTCGGATGCCCGGCCGCCGTCAGCCAGCGTGCGAGGGCCGGCGGAAGTTGCGAGTCCACGAGAAACCGCATCACGCGACGCGCAGGATCGTGTGGTCGCTCTGGCGGGCTGCGAATTCGAGCGCCGCCTCGATGTCCCCCGGTTCCAGATACGGAAGGTCTTCGAGGATCTCGTCACGCGTCGCTCCGGCGGCGAGCAGATCGAGCACGTCCTTGACGCGAACGCGTAGGCCGCGAATGCATGGGCGTCCGCCGCACTTGCCGGGCTCGATGGTGATGCGGTGCAACTCGCTCATGGTCGACTCCTCTCGTTGCGGTCGCGCGGAGGCCGCAACCGGCCGCATTGTCGCGCGCTCAGTTCACAGAGTCCAGGCATCAAGCCCGGCCGAGGTGCCGACCACTTCGTCCGGCCGACCGCGGCGAGAGGGCGGCGCCAAGCGGAAACGCGAGCTTGGCGCACCGGCCGGGGTCGGATGCCCCCGGTGAACGCCGCGCGACGGCGAACCGCTTGCGGTCGCCGGCGGACAATCGCACAGTGCGCCCGTGTTGAATTCGACCAGCGGCGACGCCGCGACCATCGATCCGTCTCAGGAGCTTCGTGTGAAGAACAGTCTCATCTTTCGCGCCGCCGCGGCGCTCTGGCTCGTCGGCTGCGGGCAGGACTCGAGCGACGCCGCGTCCGACCCGGCCGCGGGCACCGACGCCGCGCTCGACTCGGGCGCCGGCGGCCAGATCACGCTCGGTGGGGGGGTCGAGGATCCCAACGCGCCGATCGTCGCGGAGTTCTCGATCTACGCCGAGGGCGGGGGCGAGGGCGGGGGCCGCTGGACACCGGGCGAGCTGGAGGTCGACTTCGACGCCTGGCGCGTCGCGTCGCCGGCGACCGCGGGTGCGCTCGGCCACGTGGCCAACCTGGCGCCCGGCACATGCGTCCTGGGCCGGATGAAAACCGACGCGGGCCCCCGCCTGGACCTCGGCGAGGTCCGCGAGTCGGGTGTCTGCGGCGATCAGACGCTCCGCTTCAACGCGGAGCGGGGCGACTATCCGAGCGCCGAGCCGCGGCCGGAGGCGTCCTGCTACACACCCGGCGAGACCGTCTCGCTCGACGTCGCCGGCGGCTCCGGCGTGGCCGCGTTTGCGGGAGAGATCGAACTCCCGGACGGCGCCACGGTGACCGGTCCCACGGCGCCGGCCGACATCCGCTCGGGGCTCACCGTGACGTGGACGAGCCAAGGCAACGCCGACCTCACGTTCGTCGGCCTCGAGGGCTACGACGGGCTGTGGGGCTCGGTGTCGTGCCGAGTCGACGACACGGGCTCGTTCACCGTGCCGGCCGAAATCCTGGCGCAGGCCGGGGCGGAGGCCGGGGGTGACCCGGGCTACATCTGGATCGTCCGCGCCAACCAGGTCGAGCTGTCGGCCGCCGGGCTGGGCGCAGGCCGCATCGTCGCGATGGCCGTCGCCGGGGCGAGGTTCAGTCCGGCGCCCTGAGGCGCCGACGCGGCGCAGGGCGGCCCCGCATGCATCCTGGACTTCGGTTTGCCCGGCGACACCCCCAGGAGTAGCGTCGTCCGCGTGATGACCACCACCAAACCGGTTGAACTGCGCGGGCACGTCTCGAACCGCGCCTGGATGGCGATGCGGCTCGCGGCGGCGCTGTCCGCCTGCACGGGCACGGACGACCCGGACTCCGGCGCCCTGAACGATGCGGCCGTGCAAGGCGTCGCCGACGCGAGGACCGAGCCGGACGCCGGGTCCGCCACAATCCCCGACGCCGAGCTCGGGCGGCCCTGCCTTCAGGTCACGCCGTCGGGCGACGCGGGCCTCGACTTCGGGCTCGTGCCCGTCGATGGGCGGCTGCGGAAGCGCATCACGTTGACTTCATGTGGTGACGCGCCCGTCCGCGTTCTCAGCGTCGCCTTCGCCACCGGCGCTCCACCGGAGTTGGGCGTCGTCGAGGAGTCCGTGCCTGAACTGCCGGCCGGCCTGCCCGCGGCCACGCCGGCCGACGCGGACCCCGGCCAGACCATCGAGGTCGAGTGCGGGCCCACCGCCGCGGGGCCCCTGGATGGCTGGCTCGAGATCGCGAGCGACGACCCCGTCTCGCCGCTCGCACGGGTGCACGTCACCTGCGAGGGCGTCGAACCCCCCTGCCCCGTGCCGGCCGTCGCGGTCAACACGTTCACAGTGTCATCGCTGGACATCGTCGACCTCGACGCGAGCCCTTCCACGGACGCCGTGGCGTATCGCTGGGCCGTGATCGAGGCCCCGGCCGGGTCGACTTCGCACCCCGTCGAGCGGCTCGAGAACGACCCGCAGGCGCCACTGGAGGGCGCAGTGAACGACGATTTGCAGACCCCGTCGGCGCGTTTCCTGGTCGATGTCGTCGGCCAATACACGCTGGCGCTGTTCGTCCGGAGCGCACTGGACATCGAGGCGCCCTCGCAACGCTGCCCCGCCCCCGAGGCGCACGTGCACATCGAAGCGACGCCCTCGGACGGCTTTCAGATCGAGCTGTCGTGGCACACGCCCGGCGACCCCAACGAGACCGACACGGTGGGCACCGATCTGAACCTGCACCTCGTGCACCCCGAGGCCCCGGCCGAGGGGTGGCAAGGGGGCCCGCTGGACTGCAGCTTCACGCATCCGACCCTGGACTGGGGCGCGATCGGAGACCCCACCGACGACCCGAGCCTGGAACTGAACGACGTCGACGGCGCGGGCCCCGAGACCGTGACGCTCTTGCAGCCCGAAGACACCGACGTGCTCGACGCACCGTACCGCGTCGGGGTCGACTACTACCGGGACCAGACCGCGGGCGGCGAGAGTTTCGGTCCGAGTGATGCCACGGTGCGCATCTACCTCGCCGGTGCACTGGCGTGGCAGAACGACTTTCCGCGGACGCTCCTGCAGCGCGGCGCGTTCTGGGACGTCGCCCGGGTCTTTTGGGGCGCCGAACGCAGCGTGCAGGTCGTCGACGTGGTGAGCTCCCCGTGACACTCGCCCCGACTCAGGGGCACACCCCCGAGACGCTGCCGGCCGGCGCCCACATCACGCTGAAGTATCGGCAGAGTGCGGTCGCGGGCTGCCTATCGGGGGCAGACTTGTGAGCAGCGGGCGGCACGAGCCGCGCGCTCCACGGGCAGCAACCCGCGCGAACTGCGACACGGCGAGTGGCTCGGCCAACGCGGCGGCGCCGGCGCCGTCGTCAGTACCCATGGATCTCCGGAGCCCAGCCGAAGGCCCGCAACATCGTCTCGCGCGGCAGACGCAGCGCGGCGAGGCGCAGTTTCATCTGGGGTGCGTCGCCGTACTGCGCATTGATCCGATCCCGGCGAGCTGCTCCTGGAACGTGCGCCTCGAATCTCTGGGGGGACTCATCGAAGAGCTCCGCGCGGGCGCCGGCGTCGGCGAGCGCCCGCGCACAGGACAGGCCCGAAAGGCCGGCACCGGTGACGGCGATGGTCTGATATCGCTCATGGGCATGCCTTCGAGCGGCAGGGCGGGCGGCACGGGGTGCGGGCCGGCCATCCGCCAATGGATGCGGTCGCTTCCGCCCGATTTGCATTGGTCACGCCGACAGTGTCCGATGAGCGGTTCACGCGGCTCAACGACGTTCGGGCTTGCTCCGCCGCGTCTTCGAGATCGACGCCTTGAGGTGTCCGACTTGCTGCGGGCGGCTGCGGCCGTTGCTCAGGTGAACGGCGCCCCGGTGCCGGTCCATGAGCGCCTTGTCATCCGGCTTGGCGGCCTGCCGCAGCCGACTGAAGAAGCAGCGCCAACCGTTGTGCCTCTGAAGCCGACAACGTGACGGGCATCATCTGGTAGCTCGCAAAGCTCGTGGCGACGACCTCGAGGCAAACAGCCCTCTCTGGAGCGTCGCCGCCCAGCGTGTGAACCCTGGCCACGATGCTCACGTTCCTCTCGCCGTTGCCTGTGACCTCACCCACGGTGCGATCGATCGGCGCACCAAACATCGCGCCTTTGAGCCCTCCGTGTCTCATGATCTTGACGAGGAGCGAGCCGACGGCAACTGCGAAGACCGCGAAGACCAGAATCCCGACTACAATCTGTGAATTCATTCCCCAACCTTGCCACAGTACCAAGAGTTCAGCCACTCGCCGACTTCAGCGAGTCCAGATCAAGCAGCGATTGGTGCGCCAACGAGCATCCCGCGGAGCATATCCGGCCGATCGAGGGGACCGCAACGCTCCACGCCCGCCCGAGCTGGGCGATTGCACGCGTCTGAATCACCCCGAGCCCCGTTCAAGGAGCCTCACGTCGAGCGAGCCGAGGTCGGTCGGCGTGAAGCAGACGACGCGGCCCCAAGCGCCGTGCTCTTCGAACGACATCGTCCAGACTTGTCAGCACCGTGCGGTCCAACCCACGCGCTCGACGGGCGGCAACCTGCGCGTGAGGCCACATTGCGGGGGTAGATTCGGGCCTCGGTTCATTCGCACAGGCGGGCGGCGCGCGCCCGCGCCAGCCCTGAACGGGACACCTCAGTCCACCCTGGGGGCTTGGACCCGTTCCTGCGGGCCGAGCCCGAAGAGTTCGAGCACGTGCCCCGAATAGCGAGCGGCGTTCACCTCCACGAGGCGCCGAACCGTAGCGCCGGTCTCGCCAACCACGCGGTCGGGGTCCGCCCCGCGTCTCAGCAGGCATTCGATGAGCTCCGGCTGATCGAACGCCCGATTGTAGGCGTGACAGGCCGGGTAGAGGGCGTCGTTCGGATCGGCGCCGGCGTCGATGAGCCGTTCGACGAGCGCCGCCATGGGGCGGATGTCTCTCCCCGGAATGACGAAACCCACGGCGAGCGAGATGACCGACGAGCGAGGGCCGCCGGCCATGCGCGCGCTGCAGCGCTTACATCGGCGGCGTCTTGTCCCGGCGATACCGGTTCTCATCGCCCCACGCCTCGATGACGGCGGGGTCCTGGTCGAGGATCGCCCGCACCGTGCTCACCTCGCCGGCTTCGATGGCATCGAAGAGTCTGCGGTTCTTGTGAGGCATCCGCGCGAAGGTAGCAGCCCGGCGGCCACGGGGCATCTGCGTCGTCGACATGCCCGCCGTGAGCGGTCGATTCCGGATCAGATGTTGGCCGGGGCGCACGACCAGTGCCAACACAGATTGCGTCAGGCGGTGGACCGTCGCACACTCGCGCCTGATGTCACCTACGGCCAACACGACGCGCGCGCCGATCCAGATCGCCTTCCCCGGCAAGTGCATCCTCGCCGGCGCCGACGGCCGTGGCCCGATGAGCGTGCGACGGAATCGTGGCGACCGCTAGCACGCCGCCTTCGGGACAGACCCGACGCGTGCGCCCGCTCCACGGCCTGGTCGCCCTCGGCGTCGCGACCGCGCTCTGGCTCCCCGCGCTGCAGTTCGTCTTCACGCCCGCCGAGCCCGAGGCGGACGCCCGGGCGCTCGCCACGCGACATCTCGCCCTCTGGTCCGACCCCGCCCTGCGGGCCGCCGAGGTCGACCGCATGCGGGCCCGCAACGCCGAGTGGGACTTCATGGGGCGCACGTTCCTGGTGCTCGCCCTGGCCAACGAGGCCCTCCGAACGCCCTCGAAGACACCGGACGCCGTGCGGGTCATCGATGCCATCGTCGACGAGACGCTGCGCCTCGAGGCCGAGCACGGCTTCCGGTTCTTCATGATGGACTACGCCGGCATCGGGCGGTTCCAGTCCGGCCTCGACCGGAGCATCTTCGTCGACGGCGAGATCGCCTTGATGATGGGCGCCCGCCGGATGCTCGCCGAGCGCGCGGACCTCGCGACCGGCATGCGTGAGCGGGTCGAGGCGTTGGTGCAGTCCATGGGTCGCAGTCCTGCTCGTGTGGGCGAGAGCTACCCGGACGAGGGCTGGATGTTCTGCAACACCGTCGCGCTGGTGGCGATCCGCATGCTGGACGTCCTGGACGGAACGGATCACGCCGCCTTCATCGGGCAGGTCCTGGCGTCCCTGAAGGCGAACCTGACGGATCCGGCGACGGGGCTTCTCGTCTCGAGCTTCACCTTCGCCGGTCAGCCGCTGGACGGGCCCGAGGGGTCGTCCATCTGGATGGTGATCCACTGCCTGGACGCGCTGGACCGGGACTATGCCGCGGACCAGTACCGGCGCGCGCGCGCCGAATTGGGGCGCACGTTTCTCGGGTTCGGCTGGGCGATCGAGTGGCCCGCGAGCTGGCAGGGCCCGCGCGACGTCGACTCGGGGCCGATCATCCCAGTCATCGAGGTGAGCGCCGGTGCCAGCGGCATGGCTTTCCTGGGCGCCGCGACCGTCGGTGACACGGACTACCTGCAGGCGCTGCACCGCACGCTCGACTTCGCGGCGTTCCCCATCCGGGACGCGCATGGGTTGCGCTATGCCGCCAGCAACCAGGTCGGTGACGCCGTGCTGCTCTACGCGAGCGTGGTGGGACCACTTTGGGACCGCCTCCGCGCAGGTGGAGGTGCGCATGACGCGGCTCCCTGAGCGCGCCTTCGGGGCGCCGCTGCTGTCCCCCGCCGGCCTCGCCCTGCGGGCGTGCCTGCTCTGGCTGGCCTTCGGGCTCGTGCACGCCCTGGGCCTGCGCGAATACACCACGGTGCTCTCGGGCACGCCCGTCGGCGGCCTCGCGCCGACGCTCGGGGGTGTGTTCTACGTGGTCCTGTACTTCGGCGCCGTGGTCGCCGCGCCCATCGCGCTCATCGCGGGTGTGTTGCTGCTGCTGGTGCCGCGCCGGCGGGGGTGAGTGTGGCGCCGCCGTTCGATGACTGCCGGTGCGGGCGATACCCGGCTACCCGCGGATGGCCGGCCCGGTCGTCGACCTGGTGAGCACCCCGTGACGCTCGCCGCGCCTCGCCTTCGGCCAGCAACCGCAATCAACCCCGTCATTTGCGGTTGACGACCGCAACGGCCGGGGTTAATTGCGGTCATGGACCTTCTCGACGTCATTCGCGCCGGAAATCCGTGGATGGAGCAGCCCGACCGGTTGTCCGAGTGGGCGCGGCCACCCGACGGGTACGTGCCACGGATCGTTCGGGGGACGACGGACTGGCCGGTCGCCGGGAAGGCGCACCTCCTCGTGGGGGCGCGCCAGGTCGGGAAGTCGACGTGGCTCCGCGGGCGCCTCGGGGCAAGCGTCGCCCCCCTGCTTCTCAACTGCGAGGAGTTGGCCATCCGGTCGTGGGCGCGCTCGGCGAGCCTCGTCGCCGCCGACCTGCGTCGCTTGACGCTCTCGACCACGCCGGTGCTCTTCGAGGAAGCCCAACACCTGGACGACGCCGGGCTGCTGGTGAAGGGCCTGGTGGACGCCAAGCTGCCGAATCCACTCTACATCACGGGCTCCAGCGCCTGGCATCTTCACGCCCGCACACGCGAGTCTCTCGCCGGCCGGGCCGTGCGTGCCTTCATGCACCCGCTCAGCCTCGCCGAGCTGGCCCCGGCGGGGCTGCCGCCGCTCCTGGCCGAAGCGCGACTGCGCGAGCTGGCGGAGACCGCCGCGGTCCTGGGCGGCTACCCCGAGGTCGTGACGCGCCCCGCCCCCGAGCGCACGCTCCGCGGTCTGCTCGAGGCGTTCGTCATCCGGGATGCGTCGGACCTCTTCAGAATCAAACACCTGGACGCGTTTCGGCGGTTGCTGTTGCTGATCGCCGGGCAGGTGGGGAGCCTGGTCAACACATCGGAGTGGGCCGCCCTGTGTGGCATCTCCCGTGACACGGTGGAGAACTACGTCGATCTCCTCGTGGAGTCACAGGTGCTGCAGCGCGTGACGCCGTTCGCGGGCGGCAAACGGGCCGAGGTCACGCATCATCCCAAGGTCTATTTCTGTGACAACGGACTCCTCAACGCGATCACGGGTCGCTTCGAGCCCTTCGCGGCGCGGACGGACCGCGGCGCGCTCTTCGAGAACCTGGTCGCCGCCGAACTGCGCAAACACCTCGATCCGCTCCACCCGGGCGGGACGCTCCGGTACTGGCGAAGCACCTCCAAAGCCGAGGTCGACTTCGTCATCGACGACGCGGCACAGGGGGGCCTGATCGGCATCGAGTGCAAGGCCGCCGCGCTCACCCGGCCCGAGCTCACCCGGTCGGCGCGCAGCTTCATCCAGGCCTACCAGCCGACGCGTTTCGTCGTCGTCAACCTGAGCCTCACACACGATGCGGTCATCGAGGGCGTGCCCGTGGCGTGGCGGCCGGCCGCCTGGTTGGCGTCGCCGTGGGCGATGGCCTCGCCCGTGTCATCCGCGTCGGAGTGATGGCGGGGCGAGATGGCAGGCACTTCGTCCGCGCCGGGGTCGCGCTTGCGTTTGCCCTTCTGCGGGCCGTCGATGACGTGGTACTTCGTCGTGCATGGCGCAGCGAAAGGCATCAGACGGAAGCACCAGCAAAGAGTCGCCTGTTCCCCGCGAATTCCTGGCGGCTCTCGCATCAGAAATCGACACGATCCCAAGGGTCGACTTCCTCTACTACCACAACGTTGCAGGCCTAGTTCAGGCGCGCCGCGACGCCGCGGCCGTTGTGGAAGCGGCTGCCTCGTGGTGGCCTCACCTCGAGGCGCTGTTCTTCTTCGCGGCGCAACCAGGCACGCGTGACAAACAGGCGCCCCCTCGCAGGTTTGGGTGGCTGAAGGCGCACTTCGGAGTCGAAGCGCCGTTGGAGCCCATGGTCGCGACGATCCGTGAGCTTGGCCGATTCGTCGTCAACCCGTGCGCCCGCGCTCGCCTCTTGGACTTCCTCTTCGAATTCGAGCCGCCCGGACGCGCCCGCTATGAGCTGGGGATCGACGCCGGATTGGGGCTCGTCGCCGCCGGCGGGATCTTCAATGAGGGCGATGGCGGCTCGGCCGACATGATCGACGCTCTGTGCCGAGCCGCCGACATTGGGCGCTCATTCAGTCCCGGCGGCGAGTTGGTCACCACGAAAGTGTGGGCGATGCTCGGCGCGTTCTCGTGTCGCCCCGCAACCGTAGCCGTCCGGATGCCGATCATCGACGCTGCGACAGCCGCGATTCGAATCGGCGATGGAGCTGGCGATGCTGATTCGCTCGTGCTCGCGGCTCTTCGCGAGAGGCTCGAACGCATCAGGGACGCGGCCGCCGCCGAGGGCGCGGCGTCCCTCATCGAGCGATGCGTCGAACTCATTGAACCGTTGGCGTGGCTTTCAGGCGATCGCGACGTCGCGGCTCAGGCCGCGCTTCAGCGCGTGGACCTCATTGTAGATGCCGCGGCGGCTGCGGAGCCGGCGACCCGCCTGTACCACCTGATGCGTGGTGCCCATCTGCTGAGGCATGTGCAGTCGAAGTATCCGCGTGACCCCAGCATCGTGGCGCGCCTCGAATCGGTCGAGCGCGAGCTCGTTGTCGCCGGGCGCGAATCGAGGGCGGCAATGAAGACTTCCACGTCAACGGTCGAGGTGGACCGTGCCGAACTGGAAGGCCATGTCCGCGACGTCCTCGACCAACCAGACGACGACCGGCGATTCTGCGCGCTGCTCGAGTGGTGCGGACCAACCGATCCGGCAGAAGATCGCGCGGCTGCCCTGGCATCGCTCGATGGCCTCATCGCGTGGCGCCTACCGATTCCAAGACTGCAGCTCGAGGATGGGCGCGTCGTCGGAGTCGGCGGCAACGAAGAGCAGCGGGTCGAGCAGGAAGCCGCGCGACACGCGATCTTGCAGGTCGGCATGCGGGCAAGCGGCGTCGTTGCCCCTGCGCTGAGAGCGATGATCCGAGGTGCCGCGCAGGTGGTCGGGAGCGTGGTGGCGACGTTCGCCGCGAGGGCCATGGTCCGACCAGAGCACGCCGACCTGATGGACGCTGGCCTGAGAGCATGGTTCGAGGAGCGGCACATCGACGCTGTGCACGTCCTCGTGGCGCGCTTCGAGGGCTGCCTCCGCGGTCTCGTGGAGCGTCTCGGAGGCGGGGCCGCGAAATTCAAGCCCAGGTCTGGCGCCTACCACTGGCAGTCGATCGAGGAACTTCTCACTGAACTCGAGAAGTTGGGCCTCCCCGCCGCCGACGCTCGGCTGTTTCGCCTGGTGATGACGAACGCACCGGGCAGCATGAACCTTCGGAACAAGGTCGCTCACGGATACGCGCACGTCGGGGAGTTCAACGCGTGGACATCGAACCTCGTCGTGTTGTGCCTTCTTGCACTTCTGCGAGTGCCGATCTCGTCCGCAGCAGACGAGCGCGGAGTCGACGAAGGGGGCACCGGTCCAACGCCGGAGTGACGATCGTTGGCACGCGGCCCCCGAACGCCCAAACGCCCGACCACCTGCACTTTCACGCAGCGTGGATGCGGTCTCCACGACCCCGACCGGAGTTGCAACGGCCTGGGATGCGGTTTTCCCTCGCGAGGGCCACTTGCGCCGTGTCGACCGCAGCCCTCGCGGCGCCCACCGCGGTCGGCTCCGCGGGAAGTGCGTCTCGCCCCGTTGCAACCGCGAACCGATGCGCTGCAACCGGACCCAAGACGCCGTCATCTGCGGTCGCCTCGGGATCGACTGCGCTTCGACCGGTGAAAACTGCGGTCGTGCGCGTTGCAACTGCAGTCGGACCGGTTGCAACTACACGCGGGTGAGCGTCGGAACCATCGACCCCCTCGCGGCGGTCGAGACGAGTCGGTAACGTCTCGTCCATGTCGCACAAGGTCCCTGCGTCCACTCGCATGTCCCGCGGTTGCCTCACGGCCGCGGCCACCGCCCTCGCGCTCGCCGCCTGCGACTCCGGCACGAGCGGCGCCGCCGCGCCCACGCCGGACGCCACTCCGACCGCCGACGCCGCGACGACCCCCGCCCAGAACGACGCGCAGCCACCGGACACGGGCGCAAGCGACGCGAAGGCCCCCGACGCCGCGCTGCCCGTCACCGACGCTGCGCTCCCCATCGCGGACGCCATCGCAGACGCCACCGGAGACGCCACCCCACCCGCCCCCGACGCCGCCGCCCCGCCCGTCGAACTCTGCGACCGGCCCGGCGACGAGGACCGGGACGGCCGCTTCGACTGCGCCGATCCGGACTGTTTCGCGGCGGCCGTCTGCGTGCCCGCGGTGGAGGTCTGCGGCAACGGCCTCGACGACGAGGGCGATGGCCGCGCGGACTGCTGTGATCCGGACTGCACGGCGGTGTGTCCGCCGCTCGAGGTCGAGGCCTTCACGGAGGCCGAGGTGCAGATGCTCTTCGACACAGAGTGCGACGTGTGTCACATGGACGGCCGGCGCGATGGCACGCTCGCGCTGGACGCGCCGTTCCTGGCGACGACGCTGGGCGCGATGTCCGAGCAGTTGCGCGAGATGGCGATCATCACCGCCGGGGACCGCCAGCAGAGTTATCTGTTCCACAAGGTGAACGACACGCACATGCAGATCGGCGGGGCCGGGCTGCGCATGCCCGTGGAGACGGGGCTGTGTGTATCGGACATCGAGCGCCTCGGCCTCTACATCGACGCGCTCGTCGTGCCCTGAGCGGGCGCGCGGAACGGCACGCGGAACCAGAAAGTCGACCCGCGGCCAGGCGCGCTGTCCACGCCGATCTCGCCGCCGTGGGCCTCGACGATGCGTTTCGCCAGCGCCAGGCCGAGGCCCACGCCGCCCGTGCCGCGGTCGCGGCTGGCGTCCGTGCGGAAGAACGGCGTGAAGAGCCGCGCGACGTCGTCGGGGGCGATGCCCGCGCCGGCGTCCACGACGGCGACGTGCAGGCGCTCGGCCTCGAGGCGCACGCGCAGGGTGATGGGCGCGTCGCTGTATTTGCGGGCGTTGTCGAGCAGGTTGTCGAGCACGCGCCGCAGCATCACCGGATCGGCGTCGAGCGCGGGCAGGTGCTCGGGCACGTCCACCACGAGCGCGCGGTCGGGGAACAGACCCTGGAACCGTTGCACGGCGCGCTCCAGCAGCGCGCGGGCCTCGACGCGCTCACGACGCAGGGGCGGCGCGGCGTCGAGCCGCACGGTGGTCATCAGATCCGTCAACAGACGGTCGAGCTCGTCGATGTCCGCGCCGATCTCGCGCAGATACTCCGCGGCGGCGGGCCCGCCGTCCTCGGCGAGCTCCACGGCCACGCGGATGCGGGCGAGCGGCGTGCGCAGCTCGTGCGACACGTTGGCCAGCAGGGCCTTCTCGGCGGCCATCTGTCGCTGCAGGCGGTCGGCCATCTCATCGAAGGCTTGGGCCAGCGTGCCGACCTCTCCACGGGTCGTCAGACCGCTGCGGACGGACAGATCGCCGCGGCCGAGCGCCCGCGCCGTCTCCGTGAGGCGCTCCAGCGGGCGCACGATGCCGCGGGCGAGCGGGTACGAGGCCAGCGCCACCACACCGAGGCAGGCCAGCACGATCACGAGCTGCACGGGCACGGGCGGGGTGGGCCAGCGCGGGCCGCGGGCGATGGCCACCGCGCCGTTCGCCAGGGGCGCCGATACGTGCATGCGCCGGCGCTCGTGCCAGGTCCGGGGCGCGTCCGGCGGGTCGCCCCGCGGCGGGAGCGGCGGCGTCACGTTGGTCGCCTCGAGCTCGCCGGCGGGGCCGTAGATGCTCAGGTCGATGTCCAGCAGCTCGCGGGCGCGCCGGACCTCGGTGCGGAGCTGCTCCGGGTCGTCGCGCAGATCGGAGAAGTGCGCCGCCATGTATTGCACGATGTGTTCGTGCAGCTCCTGCCACGGCCGGTCGGGCCGCAGCAGGGCCCCCACGCCGAAGACCGTGAGCCCCACGAAGAGCACCAGCAACACGCCGTGCCGATAGACGCGGTGGAACAGATGCCCGTGTTTGCGGTCACGGCGAGAGCGCATACAGATACCCCGCGCCGCGGATGGTCTTGATGATGCGGGGCGCGCGGGCGTCGTCCCCGAGCTTCTGTCGCAGGTGCGAGATGTGAACGTCCACGGAGCGGTCGAAGGCCTCGTCGCTGGCCCCCCGGGCGAGCTCCATGAGCTGCTCGCGCGAGAGGATGCGCCCGGCGCGCTCGGCCAGCGCCCGCAACAGATCGAACTCGTACCCGGTGAGATCGAGGGATTGGCCGCGGAAGACCGCCTGGCGCGCGCTCGGGTCGAGCGTGAGTTCGCCGATGCGGACGGTGGCGTTCGAGGGGCCGGCCCGACCGCGCGCGCGCCGGACCTGGGCCCGCATGCGGGCGAGCAGCTCGCGGGGGGAGAAGGGTTTGGCCAGGTAGTCGTCCGCGCCGAGCTCCAGGCCGAGCACGCGGTCCGTCTCCTCGCCGCGGGCGGTGAGCATGATGATGGGCACGTCCGAGCGATCACGCAGGGCGCGGCAGATGGACAGGCCGTCCCGCCCCGGCAGCATCAGGTCGAGCAGCACGACGTCGTACCGGAACCGCACGGCCTCTTCGAAGCCCTGCGCGCCGTCGGCGATGTGCGTGACGGCGACCTCGTTGCGGGTCAGGTACTCCGTGACGAGGCGCGCGAGGCGCAGATCGTCCTCGACGAGCAGGGCGGTGATCGCGTCGGACATGGGCTTACTTGCCGCAGGTGCGCTCGCGGATGGCCTCGCTCACCTGGCCCCGCTGCTGCGCATTCAGGACACCGTGGACCTGCAGGCCGGCGTCCGCGGCTTTGTGCGCCATGGCGCGCAGCTTCTCGATGCGGGCGTCCACGGCGGCGTGCACGGCCTTGGGGTCCGGCGACTCGGCGTCCCAGAACGAGAGGAACTGCTCGCGCATGTCCTCGCGCTCGGCGTGCAGCGCCTTGGCCTCGCCGAAGAGGCCCGCGGCGATGCCCTGGATCTCCTTCTGCTGCGCCTCGGTGGCGTCGAGGTCCTCGAGGTGGTCGGCGAGGAACGACTTCATGTGGCGCTCCATGCGCTCGGGGTTGCGACCGCCACAGCGGCCGTGGCCCCCGAAGCCGAAGCCGGCGAGGGCGGCGCCGCCGATCAGGACCGCGGGGATGATGAGCAGACGACGACGAAAGAAACGACGACCGAACATGGGACTCTCCTGCTGGCTGATTTCCGTGGGGTTTCTGCGGGTCACCGACAGGCTTCGTCGGGCTCGCATGACCAGAGGATGGCGCCGCCATGTTGGGCGTGCGCTGGGCCAATGTGAAGAAGTATGAAGCGGGCGTGGCCCCGCCGACCCGGGGGCGGGTCATGCCCCACCCATCTCCGGCAAGACCCGTATTCGAGCCGGACGATTCTTTACGTGACCGCGACTCGCCCCCGGAGCCAGCCCATGTCCACGGAGAGCCCACCCGAAGTCCGCACCGTCCTCGTCGGCGAGGCCGGACGCTCGTTACGTCCGGGTCGCCTGGAACGCGCGGCCGGTCGGGCCGAGCCGCAGACCGTGTGGCTCACCGCCCGCGAGCGCATCGACGAGGCGCTGCAGATCGCCCGCACGTCGCCGACGGCCTGGCTCGGCCTGCCCGGGGCCGAGGTGGCCGTGCGCGCGGTGTTCGAGATCCTGCCCGGCTCGGCGCGCGCGGCCCGGACGCTCATCGCCCGCCCGCAGTGTCACGTCTTCGACGCGCAGCTCTGCCAGCCGGGCGCGACCGTGGCGGCGCGGTTCTCGGACGCGAGCGGCGTGTACGACTTCCAGACGCTGGTGCTCGGCGCGCGGGGCGGCGTGGTGCTGCTGGCCTCGCCGGTCCGCATCGGTCGCCTGAGCCGACGCGCGGTGCCCCGGTGCGCGGTGCCGCCCGAGCGCGGCGTGGTGGCGCGCTTGCCCCTGACGGACGGCACCATCTGGGAGACGTCCGGCGTGCGCGACCTGTCCACGGATGGACTCCGCATCGCGCTGCCGACGAACGTGCACTTCCCGCTCGGGCGGCCCGCCGCGCTCGGCCTGATCCTGCACGCCGAGCACGGGCTGGCGCTCCAGGCCGTGGCGCGCAACATGTCCTGCGACGACACCACCGGCGAGACGCTGTACGGGCTCGAGCTCGTGGACGCGCCGCTGCAGGCACACCGGGCCATCGAGCGGTTCATCGGTCGGGTGCAGCAGGCCGAGTGCGGGACGATCCCGGGCGGTCCCCCGCCCTATCTGGGCGCCCCGTCCGCCGGGGCGGGCGCCGGGCGCCGATTCGGCGGTCTCCAGTGATGTCGCCGCGACGCGAAGTGACTATGCTCGGGGAATGCACACCGCGCTCACGCTCGCCCTCGCACTGATCCTCGGCGCCCCGGCGTCGGTCCCGCCCACGGCGCCCGCGTCTGCCCCGGCGCCCGCGTCGGCGCCCGCGCCCGCGACCGTGGCGCCCATCGACCCGGCGGACACCGAGGCGCTCGTCGCCGGCCTGGCGCTCGACTGCGCGTTCGACCCGGGCAGCGCCGCGCTGCGCCCGCCGGACGAAGAGACCGACACCGCGCCGAACGGCTACGTGTCCGCGCTCGACTGCGAGCCCATCTCGTTCGATCAGTCCTGCGTGCCGGATCCGTGTTTCGACCCGAGCGTCGCCTGCCGCGCCGCCGCGGGCGCCGTGTGTTCCACCTGCAAGGCGAAGTGCACGCCGGCGTGTTCGGACTGCAAGGCCAAGTGCGCCGCGGGAGATACCGCCTGTGTCACGGCCTGCGCCCGCAAGACGCTCACGTGCCGGACACAGTGCCTCACGGCGCGGACGAAGGGCCACGACCGCTGCGGCAAGGAATACACGAAGTGCAGCGAGCGGGACGAGAAGCGGTGGAAACGCAACTGCTCGGCCGCGTGCGACAAGTTCCGGAAGTGTTCGGCCAAATGTGAAGACCCCTGGGGCCCGGAGTGCGGGGCCAAGTGCCCGAAGATGCCGAACGGCTGTTGGGACCGATGCATGTTCTGACCGCCTTTGTGGTGTTGCTGGCGCCGCCAACCAGCCCGCCGCCGGGCATGATCGCCATCCCGGCCGGGGCGTTCATGCGGGGCCGCGAGGCGTCCGCGCATCCGGACGAGACGCCGCCGCACCGCGTTGAACTGCATGGCTTCTACCTGGACGCGACGCTGGTGACCCGGGCCGACTTTCTGCGGTTCGTGGAGGCGACGGGGCATCGCACGAGCGCCGAGCGGCTGGGGTTCGGATACACGGCGCAGGTCGGCGACGCCGACTGGGTGTGGCGCAAGGTGCCGGGGCTGACGTTCCGCGAGCCGTTCCCCGGCACGCCGCCCCGCGACGACGACCCCGTGGTCGTGGTCAGTCATCAGGACGCCGTGGCCTACTGCGCGCACCGCGGGGCCCGGCTGCCCACGGAGGCCGAGTGGGAGTACGCCGCGCGCGCCGGCCGTTCGGGCACGCGCTTCGCCTGGGGTGAGGGGGCCGAGCGTCGGCGGGCGCCCACGCCTGAACTACTGGCAGGGCCGCAGCCACGACAAAAACGAGATGCTCGACGGCTTCATGTACGTGTCCCCGGTGCGCGCCTTCGAGCCCAACGCCTGGGGCATGTACGACACGGCGGGCAACGTCTGGCAGTTCACCGCCGACTGGTGGGCGCCGGACACGTATGCCAAGGCCGCCGCGGCCGGGGGCGTGCGCGATCCGAAGGGCCCGGAGACGGGCGAGCGCCGGGTGACGCGCGGCGGCTCGTGGTGGTGCAGCGCGGGCACCTGCGCCGGGTTCGGGCTGTTCTACCGCGGCAAGGTCGAGCCCGAGGCGCCCTACAGCAACAACGGTTTCCGCTGCGTCGTCGACCCCTGAGGCTCGGGTCGCGCGTCAGCCGCCGGCGGCGAGCGTGCCGCCCGAGAGGCGCTCGCAGACCTTCCAGACGGCGCGCTCCGCCATGGCCCCCAGGGTGCCGAACGCCGCCGAGGCGACGGCCCGGTGGGCGTCGAAGGGCTGGAGACGCAGGAGACGCAGTGGCAGCGGCACGGACGGCGCGCCGTGGACCTCGAGGAGCGCGGGGTCGTTGCCGGCGGACATGGCCCGGAGGGTGGTGAGGTCGGCCACGAAGGAGATGCCGCCCGTGGAGAGGTCGAGCACCCCCAGCGTGCGGGCGTGCGCCAAAGCTTTGCCCGTGCCCGGCGTGGCGACGGGCAGGAGCAGCTCGAAGCCGGAGTGGCTGCCGACGGCCACGCGGACGTCCACGCGGCGGTCCCAGCGCACGTAACTCTGCGGCGTCTCCAGGTGGAGCGCGCGCCCCGTCACGCCGCCGACGCGGGTCGTGAAGCCGACGGTCTCGCCGTGGACGATGCTGGAGACCGTGACCTCCTCACCGGCGACCCACTGCTCGGGCGGGCCGCCGATGTTCGCCAGGACGACGTCCACGGGGCCGCCGGCCCGCGGCTGCGTCGCCTGCTGGTCGTTCAGGGCGAAGCGGCCCGCGTGGAGCGTGCCCATCGCGCTGCGGCGGACGAGCGCGGGACGGGCCCAGTCGTGGGCGCTCACGAGCATGGCTTCGACGTTGGCCGGATGACTGACCGCCTGCAGGCCCGCGCGGTCGGCGAGGGTCGGGTCGAACCCCACGAACAGACGCATCAGGGACTCGACCCGCTCGAAGTGGCCGGGCAGCAGCGCGAAACGCCAGGCGTGGCGCGGCAGCTCGAGTACGGCGCGGGCGCGGGTGGCGCCGCGGACGTGGCCGCGCACGGCCAGCCAGGCGCCGGCGTCGAACCAGGAGCACTGGATGTCCTGCCCGCCGCGGGGCTCGGGGCCGCCGGGGTCCTGCGCGGCGAAGTCCATGGCGACGATCAGCCCCTCGCCGCGGCGCTGGACGCTGCGGACCGACGCCCGGCGCACCCGCGTGTCCACCCGCGACGTGAAGAGCAGGTGCCCGCCCCAGGTCATGCGGGTGAGTGAGTCCTCGATCTCCGGGTCCTGCCAGAGGAACTCGCCGAAGTCGCGGCGGGAGAGGAACGGATCCCAGCAAGAAGGGATCAGCTCCTCGGGGGTCAGACGCGCCACGGGCCCCGTGGGGACTCGGGAGCGGAGGACGGAGGCGGGGAAGAGGGTCGTCATGACCCAAGAATTGCCTCTTTATCTTCTATTTACATCGGGACTGATCCGGGTCGGGATACGCCTTTCGGGCAGTGGCCGCCGGATCTCCCGGGCGACGCTCAGCGCGGCTCGATGCCGGCGCACTCCACGAAACCCGCCTCGCAGTTGGTCGCGCGGCAGTCGGCGCAGGCCTGACCCATGGGGTCGATGCACTGGGCGATGCAGTTGGCCAGCGTGCACGCGATGATCTCGCCGAAGCAGCCGGCGCAGTCGGCGCTCAGGGGCACGGCGTTCTGAACGCAGTTGGCCGCGCAGGTCGCCTGGTTCGGGTCGGCGATGCACATGAAGGCGCAGTTGCCGGCGGAGGTGGCCAGCGCCGCGGCGTTGGCGGCGAGCACGTTCTGATCGTCCGCGTTGGTGCATGCGCCCTGTGCGACGACGGCGGCGTCCGGCGTCGGGGCGACGGCGGCGTCCGGCGTCGGGGCGACGGCCGCGTCGACGTCGGGCTCGACGGCGGCGTCCGGGGTTCCACCCGTGCCCGGCATGCCGCCCGTCGCCGGGGTGCCGCCGGTGCCCGGGG
>CAINDO010000303.1 GCA_903847385.1 uncultured Myxococcales bacterium | reverse complement strand
GACGCTGGCAGGCACGGGCGCCACGGTCGCGGGCGCAGCGGGCTCCACCACCGCGCTGGCATGCGCCTCGGGCGGGGGCGGCGAAACGGAGGGCGGGTCCGTCGGGTCCGCGCGCAGGCCCCAGGCCAGGCCCAGGATCAGCGCGGCGACCCCCACGAGCGCGGCCAGGGCGACGCCGGGGCGCCGCCGGGCGGGCTCGTCGGTGGGCGCCAGGGGAACGCGCAGGGCCGCAGGGGCCTCACGCGTCACCCGCCGTGCGGTGGCCAGCGCGATCTCCAGCGCCTGCGCGTCCGCCGGCCGGGCCTCGGGGTTCTTGTCCAGGCAGCGCATCACCAGCTGCGCCAGGGGCCGGGGCAGGTCCAGGTCCATCGCCACCAGATCGCTCGGCGTGGCGCGCATGACCTCCATGCACATCGCCAGGGGCGTCTCGGCCCGGAACGGCAGCGCGCCCGTGACGATCTCGTAGAGCATCACGCCCAGCGACCACACGTCCGACGCCGGCGTGCACTGCCGGGGCGACACGGCCTGCTCGGGGCTCATGTAGGCCGGCGAGCCCATGGTCAGGCCCGTCTGCGTGGCGCGCTCGGAGTCGGGATCGGCGGCGATGCCGAAGTCGAGCACCTTGAGCTGTGGCCCCGGCGCGTCCGGGCCGTCGACCACGAAGAGGTTCTCGGGTTTCAGGTCGCGGTGGATCACGCCGCGGGCGTGGGCGGCCGACAGCGGCGGGAGGACCTGCGCGATCAGGTCCAGGGCTTCATCGCGATGCTCCGGCCCGGGGTTTGCGAGCAGCCAGTCGCGAAACGACAGGCCCTCGAGCAGCTCCATCACGAAGAACGGGCGGCCGTCGTCCGTGACGCCGTCGTCGAACACGCGGCACATGCCCGGGTGGTCGATGGCGCGCAGGACCCGGATCTCGCGGGTGAAGCGCGCCCGCGCCTCGGCGGTGTGCAGCAGGTGGGCGTGCAGCACCTTCAGGGCGCGCCGCTCGCCGCCCGGGGTCTCGGTGACCTCGTAGACGTCGCCCATGGCGCCCGCGCCGAGGCGCCGCACGGGCTGCCAGCGGGGCGAGAGTCGGGGCGGGTCGGGCGTCGTCGGCATCATTGAACAAACATTATACAAGGGGTCGACCGCCCGCAAGTCCGGCGCGGCGTTTGTCGAAATTTGGATCGCCCGAGGTCCGGCGAGGCGATGCTGGGCCCATGAACCCAGACGCGCACGCCAACCCCATCGTCGAGGCCGACGCCGACCGCTACTACCTGTACAAGCCGGCGGGCCTGCCGGTGTTCCCGCCCCACGCGGACCCGGCGGGGGACTGCCTGCTCGCGCGCCTGCTGCCCCACCTGCCGGACGACGCGGCGCACACCTGGCCCGAGGGCTTCGAGGGGGGCATCGCGCATCGCCTGGACAACGTGACGAGCGGGGTGGTCGTCGCCGCGCGCACGCCGGCGGCCCTGGCCGCGCTTCGGGCCGAGTTCGCCGCCGCGACGCTGCGCAAGTTCTACGTGTTCCGCTCGGCGGGGCAGGTGGACTTCACCGAGCGCCTGGTCACCGCCCCCATCGCCCACCACGCGTCCAAGAAGGACCGCATGGTCTGCGCCTGGCCGGACCGTCCGACGCCGGACCACACGCCCCATCGCGGCAAGTGGTACCCCGCCTGGACGAACATCACCCGCCGCGGGCCCATGTGGCAGGCGGAGATCCGCACGGGCGTGACGCATCAGGTGCGCGTGCACGCCGCCTTCGCCCACCTGCCCCTGACCGGCGACCGTCTCTACGGCGGCGCGCCCGGCGTGTTCAAGCTGCACCACCTGCGCATCGTGGGCGAGGGCTGGCGCTCACCCCTCGTGGAGCCGCCGGGGGATTGACGCGCGCCGGCGCCCGGTCCACCCTCCGCGCGTCTCGCGTACGAGAGTTTGAGTCAAGCCGCCCGCGCCGAGGGACCAAGTCGAGCATGAACCCCGCATTCGAATTCGATGTCTGCATCGTCGGCACCGGCCGCGTCGGGCTGCCCCTGGGTCTCTCGTTCATCGATGTCGGCGTCGCCGCCGTCGGCCTCGACGTCGACGCGCACCTGCGCGACACGGTGAACGCCGGACGCATGCCGTTCCACGAGCCCGGTTACGACGCCCTGGTGGCCAGCCGCCGTTTCGTGGTGCACGCCGAGCCCGAGATCGTCGCCCGCGCCCGGGCCATCGTGATCACCGTGGGCACGCCCCTGCACCACCACATCGAGACGGACCTGCGCCAGATCCAGCGCGTGCTGGAGAGCGTGGCGCCCCACCTGCGGGCGGGGCACTTGCTCTGCCTGCGCAGCACCGTGGCGCCGGGCACCACCGCCTTCGTCAAGCGCTGGCTCGCCCGACACACCCGCTTCACGGTGGGGCAGGATCTCCTGCTGGCGTTCTGTCCGGAGCGCATCGCCGAGGGCAAGGCCTACGAGGAGATCCGCACGCTGCCGCAGATCGTCGGCGCCGAGGACGCCGACTCGCAGGCGGCGGCCGCGGCCCTGTTCGCCCGGCTGGCCCCCGAGATCATGGCCACCAACTTCGTCAGCGCCGAGCTGGTGAAGCTGTTCAACAACATCGCGCGGTACGTGCAGTTCGCCCTGGCCAATCAGTTCGCGCTCATCGCGGACGAGCAGGGGGCGAACATCCACGAGATTCGCCGCATGGCGAACCACAACTACCCGCGCAACCACGTCGCGGCCCCGGGCCTGACCGCCGGCACCTGCCTGCGCAAGGACTTCGGCATGATCAACGAGTGGAGCCCGTACCCGGACCTGCTCCTCTCGGCGTGGAAGATGAACGAGTACATCCCGGCGTTCCTGGTGCAGCACCTGCAGCAGCGCACGCCCATCCACGACCGCCGCGTGGCCATGCTGGGCTACAGCTTCAAGGCCGACACGGACGATGTGCGCGACAGCCTGGCGCCCAAGCTCTACCGCTACATCGACCGCGAGACGCCCCTGGAGATCCGGGTGAGCGACGGCTACCTGCCGGACCCGGTGCCGGCGGAGTCGGGCACGGGGCCCCTGCGCAACTGGCCGCTGGACGAGGCGTTGGCCGAGGCCGACTGCGTGTTCGTGGCCACCAATCACAGCCAGTACGCCGCGGCCCTGCGCACGCTCGCCGAGCGCCGCCCCGAGTGCTGGGTCGCCGACATCTGGAACGTCGGCGGCATCGACCAGATCTTCTACCAGGCGGGAGCGTTGCGGGCATGACACATCTGGTGACGGGCGGCAGCGGGTTCATCGGCGCGGCCCTGGTGCGCGAGCTTCTGTCGCGCGGGGTGCACGTGCGCGTGCTGGACGACCACTCGCGCGGCCGGCCGGCCCGCCTGGCCGACCTGGTGGACGCCGGGCGCATCGAGCTGGTGCAGGGCGACGTGCGCGACGCCGCGGCCGTGCACGCCGCGACGAAGGGCATCGAGGTCGTCTGGCATCTGGCCTACATCAACGGCACGCGGTTCTTCTACGAGAAGCCCGACCAGGTGCTCGAGGTGGGCGTGAAGGGCTCGCTGAACACCATCGAGGCGGCGCTCTCCCACGGCGTGCGCCGCTACGTGCTCGCCAGCACGAGCGAGACGTACAACACGCCGACGCACGTGCCGACGAACGAGTCCGAGCGGCTCATGATCCCGGACGTGACCAACCCGCGCTTCAGTTACGGCGGCGGCAAGATCGCCGCGGAGCTCATGACGCTCCACATCGGCGGGCACCGTGGCCTCGAGACCGTCATCTTCCGGCCGCACAATGTCTACGGCCCGGACATGGGCTTCGAGCACGTGATCCCGGAGATCGTCGAGCGCATCGTCGAGGTCTCCGACGGCCTGAAGGCAAAGGCCATCACGCTCCCCATCCAGGGGGACGGCAGCGAGACCCGGGCGTTCTGCTACATCGATGACGGCGCCCGCGGGGCGGCCATCGCCGGCCTGCAGGGCAACAGCGGCGAGATCTACCACCTGGGCACCAACTGCGAGACGAGCATCGCCGATTTGGTGATCGGCCTCGGCCGCGCGCTGGGGGTGGAGATCACCATCCAGCCGGGCCCGCTGCAGGTGGGCGGCACGCGGCGGCGCTGCCCGGACATCGCCAAGCTGTCCACCCTGGGCTACACGCCCGAGGTCGGGCTGGACGACGGCCTCGCCCGGTCGGCGCGCTGGTACGCCGACCACTTCCTGGCGAAGCGGGCCTCCCGTGGCTGAGACCGCCGGGCACACGCTGGTCACCGGCGGCAACGGCTTCCTGGGGCGTTACACCGTGGCGGCGCTGCGGGCGGCCGGACACACGGTCACGGCCCCGCGCAGCCGCGACTACGACCTGACGAATCAGGGCGCCGTGCGCGCGATGTTCACCGGGCACCGGCCGCGGGTGGTCGTGCACCTGGCGGCGGCCTGCGGAGGCATCGGGGCCAACGTGGAGAACCCCGGGCGGTTCCTGTACGAGAACGCGCTCATGGGCCTGATGGTTTTGGACGCCGCGCGGCAGGCGGGTGTGGAGCGGCTCGTGCTGATCTCCACGACCTGCGCCTACCCCCAGGACGCCCCGCTGCCCCTGAACGAGCGCGACTTCTGGAGCGGCCCGCCCACGGGCGCCACGGGGCCCTACGGCATGGCCAAGCGCCTGCTGCACGAGGCCTGCGCGACCTACGCGCGGCAGTACGGCTTCCAGAGCGCAGTGCTCGTGCCGGCCAACCTGTACGGGCCCGAGGACCACTTCGACGAGGCCAGCAGCCACGTGGTGCCGGCCCTCATCCGCCGCTTCGTGGACGCCACCGAGCGCGGCCTGCCCCACGTGACCAACTGGGGCACCGGGCGGGCGACGCGGGAGTTCCTGCACGTGCGGGACGCCGCCGCCGGCATCGTGGCCGCCAGCGACCTGTCGCGCACGCTCGACCCGGCGCCCATCAACCTGGGCACGGGCCGGGAGACGAGCATCGCCGAGCTGACCGGGCACGTCGCCCGGGCGGCCGGATACACCGGCGAGATCCTCTGGGACACGAGCAAACCCGAGGGCCAGCCGCGCCGGTACCTGGACACGGCCCGCGCCCGCGCCGTGCTCGGCTTCGAGGCCGCCGTGCCCCTGTCGGAAGGCATCGCCGAGACGACGAATTGGTTTCGGGAAAATCGCCCCTGACGTGTCGGTGGTGATACGGTCGAAGACCGTTCCGTCCTCGTCGTCTGGAGCATGTCCATGAACCGCCCCTCGCTCGCCGCCCGCCTCGCCTGTACCGCGCTCTTCGGCGCCTCGCTCCTCCTCGCCGCTTGCGGCGACGACGGCGACGGCGGTGATGCCGCGGGCGGCTCCAGCACCGATTCGCCCCTGTCCGGGCTCTTGAGCGGCTTCGGCACGCCGGGGGCCAGCAACCCCACCGGGCCCGCGGCGGACGCCGGCGCCGGCGGGGGGGCGGGCACGGGCACGGGCGGCACCGAGGCCGCCTCGGACGCCGGGATCGTCACGCCGGAGGTGCCGGCCGAGCCGGTCACCGACAACTGCAGCCGGGTCTGTGCCCGCATCGCCGAGTGCCTGCCCGAGGGGTGCCCGAACTTCGATCGGTTGCCCGACGACGCGCAGAACGAGACCGTCGCCGACTGCGAGTCGAAGTGCGACGACGTGTCCGACGAGTACGTGGACGCGGTCCGCCGCCTGTCCTGCGCGCAGGTCACCGAGGAGCTCCTGAAGGCGCCCGACGTCGCGGCGTTCTGCGCGCTCGTGCCCGCGACCGAAGATGTCTGCGACCAGTTCTGCGACCTGATCACCGAGTGCACCCCGGCCTTCCCGCGTGAGAGCTGCGCGCTCGCCTGCCTCTACGCCGCGGACGGCGTGGCCTGCGTCGTCGAGAACGGCTGCGACTCCGGCGCCTGCGCGCAGTATTTTCCCGAGGGCGGCTGAAACGCCCGGCGGGCGGCGCGCCTCACAGGTTCGCCCGCGTCTCCGGCACGCGCATCTTCCAGAGGAAACCGTCGAAGTAGAAGTGCGTCATGCTCTGGAACACCGCCAGGTAGAACACCCAGCGGTGTGAGGGCACGCCGCCCCACATCGGCGGCTTCTCGCCGGGGAAGAAGTAGTCATCCCACCACTTGGCGAGGGCGTAGAACGTGCCGAGGCCGAGCAGCACGGCGGCGTAGAAGAGCGCCGGCCGGCGCAGCAGGCGGCCGAGCGGCGGGTCGTGGGCGAGGGGCGCGCGGTAGCGTTTGCGCAGGTAGGCCCAGACGAACACGGTGTACTCCAGCGCGTGGCTGAACCCGTAGGCCAGGTAGGCCTTGATGGGATCGACCACCAGGAACGCGCCCGCGAGCACGGTGGTGCCCAGCGCCATGCTCAGGCGCGGTCGGTGGGTGAGCCGGTGACTGCGCCACTCGGCGCGCACGAAGAGGAAGATCGCCGCGAGACACAGGGCGATGCCGGTGGCGAGCAAGACCGGCCGGAAGGCCACGAGGGCGTCGATCACCGCCGGCATGAACGACTTGCCGCTGCGGAAGTACCGGGCCACGGCGTCGCGGTGCTCGGGCCCGACCCAGGCGACCAGCAGGGGGAGCGGGGCGAACACGAGCAGGCGGTCCACCCAGCCCGGCGTGCGCGACGCCGGCGGCAGCCCCGACTTGGCCGCGTACATGCGCAGGATGCCGTACTTCTGCATGAGCACGTGCCACAGGTTCCAGACCGCCGACACGCCCGCGCAGATGCCCAGGGCCAGGCGCCCGGCCGGCCCGCTGCGCTCGACGAAGGGGCTCGCCGCGATGCAGGCGACCATGAGCAGCGGGAACACGCTGAACTTCCAGGGGTGGGTCCGGAACACGGCCCAATCCAGGTACACGTAGGGCAGCGTCAGCAGGCGGTGGCTGAAGTTCAGGCCCAGCACGAACACCATCATGGGCCACCAGCTCGCCTCGGGGCCGCCGATGAGCAGCACGGGCAGGAGCACCCAGACCCACGACCAGTGGTAGGCGGCGGCGTCCACGAAGGGGCTCACGTGCCAGCCGGCGACGGGCGTGTCCGGCGCGGGGATGCGGTACCAGGGCGGGGCGGGGGCGGCGAGTGGCGCGGTCTCCATGGCGGCGCAGCATAACGTCGCCGCCGCTGGCTCGCACCCAGGGAACGTGGCAAGGTGGTCGGATGCGTTTCACGCCCGCGTTCTGCCTGGCCTGCGGCCAGCCCCTCGTCGACCATCGCGAAGCCCTGGAGCCGGACAAGGTCCGCCGGCGCTGCGCGGATGCGACCTGCGGCTGGACCTTCTACGACAACCCGGTCCCCGTGGTGGCGGCCCTCGTCGAGCACGAGGGTGAGGTGCTCCTGGTGCGCAACCAGGGCTGGCCCGAGAGCTGGTTCGGCCTGGTCACCGGGTTCCTGGAGCGCGGCGAGTCGCCCGACGCCGCCGTGCTGCGCGAGCTGAAAGAGGAGCTCGGCCTCGACGGCGAGATCGTCTCCTGGATCGGCAGCTACGGGTTCCCGGAGATGAATCAGGTCATCCTGGCGTGGCACGTGCGCGCCACGGGCACCGTCGAGCTCGGCGCCGAGCTGGCCGCGTACAAGCGGGTGGCGCTCGACAAGCTGCGCCCCTGGCCGATGGGCACGGGCAAGGCCGTCGCGGACTTCCTGGCGAGGCGCTGACGCGCCGATTCGCGGTTCCACGGGACCCTCGTGTTATCATGCGACTTCGGCGCTGGCACATCGCGCGCTGTCCTGGAAGGGGAGTCATGTCGTCGATTCGCAGGAAATCCGGTCTCGGTGTGTTGGGGCTCTGCCTCGCCGTCGGTTGCGCGCAGACCCCCACGGACGACGAGACCGGGGGCGTGGGGCCGCCGGTGGGCGCCCGGGACATGTCCCGGAACGAACCCACCATCGAGGACGCCTTTCAGGGCGCGCCGGGCGCGGACGCGACGCCGGACGCCACGCCGACCCCGACGCCGGACGCT
>CAINDO010000302.1 GCA_903847385.1 uncultured Myxococcales bacterium | reverse complement strand
GCTGGCCGGCTGGGGCCGCGACGAGCGGTTCGTCGTGCCCGCGGGCCGCGTGGTGCCCGAGCCGCTGGGGAGCTCACCGAGGCCGCGGCTGAGGAGCGCCTCGAGGTCGTCCACGTCGTCCGCGCCGCCGCCGTTGCGCCCACGCGCGGAGGAGACCTCGCGGCGCCCGGCCCCGGAGCTCGGCCCCGAGTCGTCGAAGACCTTGAACTCGTCGTCGAGCTGGCGCTGGATGCTCTCGTCCGCCATGTCGGCCATGTCGCGGCCCCGGCGCTCCGTCGAGGCGGCCGGGCCATCGTCACCGGGCATGGGCAGGCCCGCCGTGCGCCGCCGGGCGGAGGGCACGGCCTCGACCACACTCGTCCGACGCCGGCGCGAGGCGTTGCCCATGCTCTCGCTCGGAGAGCTCGGCAGGTCGGCGCTCACCGGGGCGCGATAGGGCGCGGCGAAGCGCGAGGCCGGCAGCGAGAGCGGATCGGCCTCGGGCTGGAGCGAGGCCTCCGGCGGCGGGGCCGGCATGGACATCATCACGCCGGAGTCGTTCAGCTCGTCCGTCGCCCCCCAGGCGACCTCGGACGCGCGGGCCGTCGCCGGCACCGGCGAAGGCTCCTTCAACTCGGCGAAGAAGTCGTCGTCGCCGTGATCCGTGCTCAGGTCCACGGGTACGGGCGCCGCGGCGACCTTCTTGAGGTTGCGGTCCGGGCCCTCGTCCAGGATCTCCGACCAGTCGAGCTCCTCGTAGCTCTCGCCAGCGTCACCGGCTTGCGAGACCTGGGACTCGAGGCTGCGGGCCGGCATCGACTCCGGCTCGCGGTCGTGGTGCTCCATGAAGGCGTCGACGCCGATCTGGAAGTTGTCCTCGATGAAACGAAGGTACTCCGCGGCGATCTCGTTCTGCGGATCGATCTGGAGCACCTGCTTCCAGCAGGACAGCGCCTCGTAGAGCTTGCCCTGCTCGTAGAGGGTGGCTCCTTGCTCCAGCAGCGCCTGGGCGCGTTTTTCCGCGTCCGGAGAGGCCAATCGTGTCACCCGATCTTCTGCACGACACCGCGGAACATGTTGAGCGTGCGGCTCAGCTGCTCATTGGAGGTCTTGAGGGTGGCGACGTCGTTGCCGTCCAGCGCGCGGCGGGCGCGCTCGATGACCCCCTCGGCCTTCCGGATGGCCTCCTGACCGAAGTCGGAGCCTTCGAGCACCGTGCGCACCTTGGGGAAGATGCGGTCGATCTCCATCACGCTTCGCTGAATCGAGACGCGGTGCATCTCGAGCTCCTCGTTGGTGCGGACGTCGACGAGGTACTCCCGGTTCTCCTCCATCATGTGTTTGATCTCGTCCTCGCTGAGGCCCGAGGTCGCGGTCACGGTGATGGCCTGCTGCTGGCCCGTCTCCAGGTCCTTCGCGCTGACGGAGACGATGCCGTCCGCGTTGATCTCGAAGGTGACCTCGATCTCCACCTCGCCCTTGGGGGCGGGGCGCAGGCCGGTCAGGATGAACTCGCCGAGCAGCTCGTTCTCCTCGGCGCGCTCGCTCTCGCCCTGCAGGACGAGGATCTTCACCGAGGTCTGGTTGTCCTTGACCGTGGTGACGATGTGGCTCTTCGAGGTCGGGACCGTCGTGTTCTGCGGGATCAGGACGCTGAAGAAGCCGCCGACGATCATGATGCCGAGGGAGTGCGGCGTGACGTCGAGCAGGAGCACGCTCTGGCTGTCCTCGAGCAGCGCGGCGCCCTGGATGCCGGCGCCGAGGCCGACGACCTCGTCCGGGTGGACACCCTTCAGGGGATCCTTGCCGAAGAACTCGCGGACCTTCTGCTGGACGACGGGCATGCGGGTCATGCCGCCGACGAGCAGGACGTCGTCGATGGGCTCCCCGGCCTCCTCCACCGTCTTCTTGCAGATCTTGATGGTCCGCTCGACGAGGTCGACCGTGAGGGCCTCGAGCTTCTCGCGGGTGAGGGTCTTCTGCAGGTGCAGGGCGTCGCTGCCGCCCGTCGAGATGATGAAGGGCAGGTTGATCTCGGTCTCGCGGGCGCTGGAGAGCTCGATCTTGGCCTTCTCGGCGGCGTCGCGGAGGCGCTGGAGCGCCATCTTGTCGCGGCGGAGGTCGATCTGGTGCTCGCGGGCGAACTCCAGCACGAGCCAGTCCATCACGATGCGGCCGTCGAAGTCGTCGCCGCCCAGGAACGTGTCGCCGGCGGTCGCCAGGACCTCGAAGACGCCGTTGGAGATCTGCAGGATCGAGATGTCGAACGTGCCGCCGCCGAGGTCGTAGACGGCGATCGTCTTGTCGACCTCTTTGCCGAAGCCGTAGGCGAGCGCGGCGGCCGTGGGCTCGTTGATGATGCGCACCACGTCGAGGCCGGCGATGCGGCCGGCGTCCTTGGTGGCCTGGCGCTGGGCGTCGTTGAAGTACGCCGGGACGGTGATGACCGCCTTCTCGATCTTCTCGCCGGTGTACTCCTCGGCGATCATCTTCATCTCCTGAAGGATGATGCTGCCGACTTCGGGCACGGAGTAGACGCGGTCGCGCAGCTTGATGCGCGGGTCGCCGTTGGGGCCCTCGACGATGGTGTAGGGCATGGTCTCGACCATGGTCCTCACCGCCGGGCTGTTCCACCGCCGCCCGATGAGGCGCTTGGCGGCGAAGACCGTGTTGCCGGCGTTCGTGATGGCCTGTCGCTTGGCGATGTGCCCCACGAGCCGCTTGCCGTTCTCGGAAACGGCGACGACGGAGGGCGTGGTCTTGTATCCGCCCTTGTTGGGCAGGACGACCGGGGTGCCGCCTTCGACGATGGCCACGCACGAGTTGGTCGTGCCGAGATCGATGCCGATGATGCGCTCCATCCGCGTCCTTGCTCCTAAATCCGCTTCAGTGCTTTCAGGGACTTCTTGATCGTCTCGTTCTGCGGGTCGAGCTTGAGCGCGCGCTCATAGACCGTCTGGGCCCGCTTCGGGAGATTGACCGTCTCGTAAATCTTCCCCAACAAGGCGAGATAATCCACCTTCTGCGGGGCGGCCTCCGTCGCGAGCCGGGCGAGCTCGGCGGCGGCGTTGAGATCCTCGTTGAGGTCGAGCATGACCTCGGCCGTGTGGAACAGGTAATCGTGGCGCCGCCAGAACTCGAGCGCCTGCTTGAACTGCAGGAGCGCCTCGCGCATCTGGCCGAGCTGCTCGTGCATGAACCCCTGCTTCCAGAGCTGCTCGGCGCGGACCTGTTTGGCCTTCTCGTTGACCCGCTCGAAGGCGGTTCGGTAGCTGTCGTTCTTCGGGTCGAACGTGACCGCGAGCTGCAGGGAGTTCGCCGCGTTGACGAACTTCTCGTCCTGGTAGAGCTTCATGCCCTCCTGGTAGTACTGCGCGGCCTTGTCGATGCGCGCGTTCATCGGGTTCGTGTCGGGGCGGTCGCGACGGGCCTGCTTGCGCTCGGCGAGCTTCTGCTGCAGCTCGGCCTTGCGGCCCTCGGCCTCGTCCCGCAGGCGGGCGTCGCGCTCGGCCTCGACGGCGGCGCGCTCGCGCTCGAGCCCCTGCCGGTAGACGTCGTTGCGGGCCTGCACGACGCGGAAGTACGCCTCGCGCAGGGCGTCGTCCGACTGGAACTTGTCGTTGACGTCGTTCCCGAACTTGAAGACGGCGTGGAGCTTCTCGCCGAAGCTGCCCGTGTTCTTCCGGAAGAAGGTGTCCGGGTGGAACTTCTTGGAGAAGGCGAAGTACGCCTTGCGCAGGAGCTTGCGGTCGTCCGTCGGCTCGACGTCGAAGTACTCGAACAGATCGAGCTTCTCGCCGTTGTGGTGCAGGAACAGCAGCTCTTTCTTCTGCTCGAGCGAGAGGTCGCACTGCTCGAGGAGCTCGCGGCGGTCGAACTGGAAGTTGCCGAAGCGCGGCTCGCCGGGCTTGCGGAAGATCTGGGCGGGCACGTGCCCGAAGCGGCCGTAGCGGCGCAGAAGCGCGAGGTCCTCGCGACGGGGCCCGCCGGGGGTGGGGGCCGACGCCGCCGGCTCGCGGGGCAGGCTCGCCGCCATCGTGTGGACCGACGGGGCCGGCG
>CAINDO010000301.1 GCA_903847385.1 uncultured Myxococcales bacterium | reverse complement strand
CTCGCAAGGCGCGGGGGTGCACAGCCCCTTGTGGCTGTACCCGGGGTACTGCCCAAGGGGTTGGGGGTCCCCGCAACGAAGCGGGGCGGGATGCATCGGCTGGCGTAGCAGGTGGACATTTCCGCCGACCCTCTCAGAGGCCCAGGCCGGTCTGCACGGGGTCCAGCCCCGCCGCCGCCCGAACGGGCGCGTAGCTCCGCCGATGCAGGGGGCACGGCCCGTGTCGCCGCAGCGCCTCCAGGTGCTCCGGCGTGCCGTACCCCTTGTGGCGCGCGAACCCGTACTGCGGGTACTCGGCGTCCGCCGCCAGCATCACCGCGTCCCGGGACGTCTTGGCCAGGATGGACGCCGCGCCGATGGACAGGCTGAGCGTGTCGCCCTTGGTGATGGGCGTCTGCGGCAGGCGCAGGTCCGGCAGGGAGCGGTAGTCGATCACGAGCGCCTGAGCCGCGGGCGAGAGCGCGTCCACGGCCCGACGCATGGCGATCAGGCAGGCCTGGCGGATGTTGTGGCGGTCGATCTCCTCGGGCGTGCAGCTCGCGACGGCCCAAGCCACGGCCACCTGGCGGATCAGCGGCGCCAGGGCGTCCCGCGCGGCCTCGGAGAGCTGTTTGGAGTCGTTGATGCCCGGGGGCGCATGGTCGACGGGCAGGATCACCGCGGCGGCCGTCACGGGGCCCGCCAGCGGCCCGGCGCCGGCCTCGTCCACACCGGCCACGAGGGTCAGGCAGGCGTCCCAGTAGACCCGCTCGAAGGCGAAGTCGGGGCCCTTCACGGGGCGGTGATGCGCAGCGCCTCGATGGCGGCGATGGGGCCGGGACAGCTCTGCTGGTGGCAGGCGCGGCAGGCGTCCAGCACGCCGTGGAAGGCCTCGGCGGCCTGCGCGGGGGGCGCCGTCTCGAGCACGGCGACCTTGGCCAGGTAGGCCTGGGCGAAGCCATCGAACACGGGGTTGCGGTCCGAGGCCGTGGTCGGCCAACTGCAACGCATCTTTCGGTGGCGCTCGCGCATGCCGGCGACGGGTTTGCCGGCGACGATGGCCTCGCGCGCGGCCCGGAGGTCGGCCTGCATCGTGCGCATCATCAGCGCGAGCTCGCTCTGGCCGTCCGGGCTGATCTCCGTGGGGACCAGGTGGCCCGGGCTGCCGGGGACACCGGGCACGAGGGGCGTCTCGCCCGTGCAGTCGTCCACGGGCGCCGCGATGGGCGCGGTCACGGTGGAGGTCTCCCCGGGCCCGCCCGGGGGGGCGCCGCAGGCGGTGAGGGCGAAGGCGAGAAGGACGAGCGCGCGGTGGGTCTTCATGCCGCGCGGGATAACACGCGCGGGACCGTCGGGAAAAGGGCGACCCGTACGCGTGCGGGGGAGTAGAATGGCCGTTCGTCCGCCCGGAGCGCCCTTGTCAGCCCACGAGCCGAACCTCGAACAGACTCGCATCGCCGATCGATACACCGTCCTCTCGCTGCTGGGCGTGGGCGGCATGGGGAGCGTGTACCGCGTGCACGACGAAGCCCTGGACGAGACCGTGGCGCTCAAGATGCTGCGCCGCGAGCTGGTGGACGACCCCAAGGAGCGCGCGCGGTTCCGCCAGGAGGTCAAGCTGGCCCGGCGCGTGGCCCACCCGAACGTGGCCCGCGTGTTCGACCTGGGCGAGGCGGACGGCCAGGTCTTCCTGACCATGGAGTACATCGAGGGCACGACCCTCGCCGCGCGACTGTCGCGCGAGGCGCCGCTGCCCGTGGCCGACGTGGCCGCGATCGGGCTCGCCCTGTGCGCCGGCCTGGGCGCGGTGCACGACGTCGGCATCGTGCATCGCGACTTCAAGCCGGAGAACGTGCTGCTCGGCGCGGACGGCCGCCTGGCGCTGACGGACTTCGGCATCGCGCGCAGCCCCATGGCCGACACGGCGCTGGTGCAGACGCAGGGCGTGATCCTGGGCACGCCGGACTACATGGCGCCGGAGCAGGTGGAAGAAGCCCGCGATCTGGACGCCCGCACGGACGTGTACGCCCTGGGCATCGTGCTCTTCGAGATGGCCACGGGGCGGCGGCCCTTCAGCGCCCCCACCGCCCTGGCGACCGCCGTGGCGCGCATCATGAACCCCGCGCCGGACCCGCGCACGGTGCGGCCCGGCCTGAGCCCGACGCTGGCCGACCTGATCGTCGCGTGTCTGCAGCGCGACCGCGCGCAGCGCCCCCCCGACACACGCGCCGTCGCCCATGCGCTCGAGGGCCTCGGCACCGGTCGCACGCAGCCGATGGCGCCGGCGACCCGCGCGCTGACGGCCCCCGTGCCGGCCCCCCTGCCCGCCCCGGTCGAGGCCACGACGCGCCCCGGTGAGAAGAAGGTCGCGGTGCTCCCGTTCCGCAATCAGGGCGCTCCGGACGACGCCTACGTGGCCGAGGGGCTCGCCGACGACATCAGCGACGCCCTCGCCGGCCTCAGCGGTCTGCGCGTGCGGCCCCGGGCCACCGTGGCGCGCGCAGCGGCGACCCACGAGGATCCCCTCGCCGTCGGCCGGGAGCTGGGCGTGGACGTCGTGGTCGAGGGCTCCGTTCGCCGGCTCGGGGACACGCTGCGCATCCAGGCACGGCTGCTGGGCACCGTCGATGGCTTCGCCCTGTGGGCGCAGCGCTTCGAGGGCCCCGTGGGCAACGCGTTCGCGCTCTGCGACCAGGTCACGCAGGGCGTGGCCGAGGCCCTGACGGTGCGCGCGCAGCCCGCCCGCACGCCCGCCGGCGACGCCGAGACGATGGATCTGTACCTGCGCGGTCGGCAGGCCTACCACCGCTTCTGGCGCGACGACGTCCAGCTGTCCGTGGAGCTGTTGGGCCTCGCCGCGCAGCGCGCGCCGGAGAACGCCACGATCCTCTCGGCCTATGCCATGGCCCTGGCCCGCGCCTACGCCATGGACGCGGGCCCCTCGGACCTGCGCGAGCAGCTGGTGCGCACCTGCGACACCGTGATCGCCCGGGCCCCGGACCTGGCCGGGCCGCGGGTGGCGCGGGCGAGCCTCTTCTTCCAGATCGGCGAGCCCGAGGCCGCCGCGGCGGAGCTGCGCCTGGCGCTGCTGGCCAAGGCGGACATCGCCGACGGCCGCGAACTCCTGGGCCGCATGCTCACGGAGCTGGGCGACGTGCAGGCCGGCATCGGGCACCTGCACGTCGCGCGGGCGCTCGAGCCGGCGATGGCCCACACGATCGTGACCATCGCCCGCGCCGAGGCCCTGCGGGGACGCCCCGAAGCCGCGCACGAGCTGCTGGCCGGGCCGCAGGCCGCCGGCGTGACCCCCAGCCTGCTGTGGATGGGCCGCACGCGTCTGCTGCTGTGGCACCGCGACCGGGAGGGCGGGCGCCGACTCGCCGCCGACGTCGCCCCCCTGGAGTTCGAGCTCAAGCCGCAGGTCCTGGGCTCGCTGCACCTGATCGAGCACCCCGAGGCCGCCGAGCCCGTGCAGCGCGCGTTCGCCGCCTTCACCCGCGAGCGACCGGGCGCCTCGCCCCGGCTGCGCGCCTTCTGGTGTCAGCTCATGGCCGAGTTCCACGCCCTGGCCGACGAGCGCGGCCCGGCGGTCGGCGATCTCGAGCAGGCCGACGCCCTGGGCCTGGTGGACATCGTGTGGCTGGACCACTGCCCGCTCTTCGCCGACTACGACCGCGACCCGGCCTTCGTGCGCGTGCGAGAGCGCGTGCGAGCCCGCGCCACGCGAACGCTGGCGGTGCTCGAAGGCCGCGCCACGGCCAACTCGAACCCTCACGTATAGGTACGATTTTTCTTTTCTCGCGAAGCCGTTTCATGCTTTTTCGCGTCTCCTGTGGCGGCCCGGTCAACGCGCCGCGAAGCGCGCGCTCTCTGGACTGCGGGTGTCTCGCCCGACTCGAGCCGCGGAAGGTGAGACCGTGAACGACCAGCACAGAGCCGAGCCCATTCCCACAGCCGCGACCGCCCCCGCCGAGGCCGTGACGCCCCAGCAGGACGCCGCCCTCGACGCCGCCCTGAACCGCGACTACGAGCACGGCTTCGTGACGGACATCGAGTCCGAGCTCGCGCCCAAGGGCCTGAACGAGGGCATCATCCGGCTCATCTCGGCCAAGAAGGGCGAGCCCGAGTGGCTCCTCGAGTGGCGCCTCGCGGCGTACGCCCGGTGGCTGAAGATGACCGAGCCCCGCTGGCAGAACGTCACCTACCCGCCCATCGACTACCAGGACTGCCACTACTACGCGGCGCCCAAGTCCAAGGCGGACGCCCCGAAGAGCCTGGACGAGGTAGACCCGGAGCTGCTGCGGACCTACGAGAAGCTCGGCGTGCCCCTGCACGAGCGCGCGCGCCTCGCCGGCGTGGCCGTCGATGCCGTCTTCGACAGCGTCTCCGTGGCCACCACGTACCGCAAGCAGCTCGGCGAGAAGGGCATCATCTTCTGCTCGTTCTCCGAGGCCGTGAAGGACCACCCCGAGCTCGTGCGCAAGTACCTGGGCTCCGTGGTGCCGGTGAACGACAACTACTTCGCCGCGCTGAACTCCGCCGTCTTCACGGACGGCTCGTTCGTCTACATCCCGCCCGGCGTGCGCTGCCCGATGGAGCTGTCCACCTACTTCCGCATCAACGCGATGAACACGGGACAGTTCGAGCGCACGCTCATCGTCGCGGACGCCGGCAGCTACGTCAGCTACCTCGAGGGCTGCACCGCGCCCAAGCGGGACGAGAACCAGCTCCACGCCGCCGTGGTCGAGCTCGTCGCGCACGACGACGCCCAGATCAAGTACTCGACGGTCCAGAACTGGTACCCCGGGGACAAGGACGGCAAGGGCGGCATCTACAACTTCGTGACCAAACGCGGGAAGTGCGCCGGCCGCCGCTCCAAGATCTCGTGGACGCAGGTGGAGACGGGCTCGGCCATCACCTGGAAGTACCCGAGCTGCCTGCTCGTCGGCGACGAGTCCGTGGGCGAGTTCTACAGCGTCGCGCTCACGAACCACCGCCAGCAGGCGGACACGGGCACCAAGATGATCCACATCGGCAAGAACACCCGCTCGACCATCGTGTCGAAGGGCATCTCCGCCGGTCACGGTCAGAACGCCTACCGCGGCCAGGTGCGCATCCAGTCCACCGCCGAGGGCGCGCGCAACTACAGCCAGTGCGACTCGCTCTTGATCGGCGACACCTGCGGGGCGCACACCTTTCCCTACCTCGAAGTCCACAACGAGTCGGCCACGGTCGAGCACGAGGCCACCACCTCGCGCATCGGCGAGGACCAGCTCTTCTACTGCCGGCAGCGCGGCCTCTCCACGGAGGACGCGGTGTCGATGATCGTGACCGGATTCTGCAAGCAGGTCTTCAAAGAGCTGCCCATGGAGTTCGCCGTCGAGGCCACCAAGCTCCTCGGCGTCAGTCTGGAAGGAAGCGTCGGATGAGCTCGAGCGCCACCCAAGCGCCGCTTTTGGAGATCGACGACCTGCACGTGCGGGTCGAGGACAAGCCCATCCTCAAGGGCCTGACCCTCACGCTGCGCGCCGGCGAGATGCACGCCATCATGGGCCCGAACGGCGCCGGCAAGAGCACGCTGGCGCACTTCCTGTCCGGCCGCGAAGGGTACGTCCACACGGGCGGCACCGTGCGTTACCAGGGCCAGGACCTGCTCGCCATGGCCCCCGAGGAGCGCGCCCGCGCCGGGGTGTTCCTGGCGTTCCAGTACCCGGTCGAGATCCCGGGCATCGGCAACCAGTATTTCCTGCGCACGGCCCTGAACACGATCCGCAAGGCCCGCGGCGAAGAGGAGATGGACGCCGCCGACTTTCTCTCGCTGGTCCGCCAGAAGGCCAGGCTCGTCGAGATCGACGACGCCATGCTGAAGCGCGCCGTGAACGACGGCTTCTCCGGCGGCGAGAAAAAGCGCAATGAAATCCTGCAGATGGCCGTGCTCGAGCCCACTCTTTGCCTGCTCGACGAGACCGACTCGGGCCTGGACATCGACGCCCTGGCGATGGTCTCCCGCGGCGTGAACGCGCTGCGGGATGCGACGCGGGCGTTCCTCGTCATCACCCACTACGACCGCCTGCTGTCGCACCTGGAGCCGGACTTCGTGCACGTACTCGCCGCCGGCCGCATCGTGAAGAGCGGTGGCCGCGAGCTGGCGCAGGAGCTCGAGGCCCGCGGTTACGGCTGGCTGGAGGGCGCGGCGTGAGCCCGACGCCTTCGACCCGCCTCGACGCCCTGCGCGCCGATGCGGTGACCGCGGCGGCCGAGCTCGGGCTGCCCCGCCGCGGCGACGAGCCCTGGAAGTACACCTCGACGGCGGCCCTCGTCGAGGGGGCGTTCGCCGCCCCCACGGCGGACCTGCCGGCCCCGAGCGCCCCGGAGCGTCACATCACCGGGCTGATGGCCGACCTCGTCTTCGTCAACGGCGCGCTCATCGGGCACGCCGAGGGCGACGCGGTGGCGTTGTCCGAGGCCCCGGACCACCCGGCGGCCGCGCTGCTGGACACGCTCGCGGACTTCCGCCACACGAGCCGGGCGGACGGCGGCGGCCTGCGTGCGCTCAACACGGCGAACGCCACGGACGCGGCCCTCATCGACATTCCGGCGGGCGCGCAGCGCGAGACGCCGATCTACGTGCAGTTCCACACCTCGGCCCGCACGCACCTGCAGATCTCGCCGCGTGTGGTCATCGTGGTCCGCCGCGGCGCCCGCGCGCGGGTCATCGAGCACTACACCGGGGTCGGTCCCTGCTGGAACAACGCGATCACCGAGATCGTGCTCGAAGAGGGCGCGCACCTCGAGCGCGTTCGGGTCCAGGAGCAGGACGGCGGCAGCTTCCACACGGGCGCCACGTTCGTCACGCAGGCGGCGAACAGCCACCCGACCTCGCACGACTTCGCCTGCGGCGCGCGCATGTCACGCAGCGAGTTGCACCTGCGCCTTCGGGGCGCGGGCGCCGAGTGCCACCTGCGCGGTCTGTTCCTGATGGACGCCGACCGCCACGGGGATCAGTACACGGCGATCCACCACGACGCCCCCCACACGCACAGCACCGAGCTCTACAAGGGTGTGCTCCAGGACGACGCCCGCGGCGTGTTCACGGGCCGCATCCTGGTGGAGCCGAACGTGCGCGGCTGCACCACGCGGCAGGAGAACCCCAACCTGCTGCTGAGCCCGAAGGCGCGCGTCGAGTCCCGCCCCCAGCTCGAGATCCGCAACAACGACGTCAAGGCCTACCACGGCGCCACCGTGGGGCGGCTGTCCCCCGAGGCGATCTTCTACCTGCGCTCCCGGGGCCTGGACGCCGACCACGCGCGGCGCCTGCTGACGGGTGCGTTCGCCGCCGAGATCGTGGACGCCGTGACCGTTCCGGCCGTCCACGAGCACCTGGGGCTCTGGCTCGACCGCGCCCTCGGCGGGAGCCGGACGTGAGCGAGCGCTTCGACGCCGCGGCCCTGCGGGCGCAGTTCCCGGTGCTCGCCCAGAGCGTGCGCGGCAAGCCGCTGGCCTACCTGGACAACGGCGCGACCACGCAGAAGCCGCAGGTCGTCATCGACGCCGTGACGCACTTCTACGCGCACGACAACGCCAACATCCACCGCGCCGTGCACACGCTGGGCGAGCGGGCGACGGCCGGGTACGAGGGCGCGCGCGTCACGGTGCAGCGGTTCCTGAACGCGCGCAGCGAGCGCGAGATCGTCTTCACGCGGGGCACCACCGAGGGCATCAACCTGGTGGCGAACAGCTTCCTGCGGCCGCGCCTGCAACCCGGGGACGAGATCCTGGTCACGGGCATGGAGCACCACGCCAACCTGGTGCCCTGGCACCTGGCCTGCGCCGCGACGGGCGCCCAGATGCGCCACGTGCCGCTGAAGGACGACGGCTCCCTCGACCTCGACACGCTGCCCGGTCTGCTGACGGAGCGCACGCGCCTCTTCGCCTTCACGGCGGTCTCGAACGCGCTCGGCACGGTCAACCCCGTGGCGCAGCTCGTCGCGCTGGCCCACGCCCGCGGCATCCCCGTGCTGGTGGACGCCGCCCAAGCCGTGGCCCACCTGCCCGCCCACGAGCTGGACGTTCAGGCCCTCGACTGCGACTTCCTGGTGTTCTCCGGCCACAAGATCTACGGCCCCACGGGCATCGGCGTACTGTACGGCAAGCGTTCGCACCTGGACGCGATGCCGCCGTGGCAGGGCGGCGGCGACATGATCCGCGAGGTCTTCCTGGACCGCTCGACCTTCGCCGAGGCGCCCTCGCGCTTCGAGGCGGGCACGCCGCCGATCGCCGAGGCCATCGGCCTGGGGGCGGCGCTCACGTGGTTCATGGCGCTCGACCGGACCGCGGCCCTCGCCCACGAGGACGCCCTGCTCGCGCGCGCCACCGAGGCGCTGCGCGCCCTGCCGGGCGTGCGCATCATCGGCACGGCGCCCCGCAAGGTCTCGGTGCTGAGTTTCGTGCTCGACTACGCGCACCCGCACGACGCGGGCACGTTCTTCGACTTCGAGGGCGTCGCCGTTCGGGCCGGGCACCACTGCGCGCAGCCCGTGATGGCGCGGTTCGGCGTGCCGGCCACCCTGCGGGCCACCTTCGCGCCCTACAATACGGACGCGGACGTGGAGGCCCTGCTGCGGGCCATCGCCCGCGTCCACAAGACCTTCACGGATTGACGCCGGACCCCGCGATGGACGCCAACGAACTCGACGAGCTCTACCAGGAGCTGATCATGGACCACGGCCGCCGCCCCCGGAACACGGGCAGCGCCGCCGAGGCCAATCACCACGCGCACGGCCACAATCCGCTCTGCGGCGACAAGCTGGCGCTCAGCCTGCGCGTCGAGGGCGACGTCGTCGTGGACGTGAAGTTCCTGGGCGAGGGCTGCGCCATCTCCACCGCGAGCGCTTCGATGATGACGCAGGCCATCAAGGGCAAACGCGTCGAGGACGTGCTCGCGCTGTACCACCGGTTCCACCTGCTGGTGACCGAGGGCGACGAGACGCCCGAGACGCTGGCGACGCTCGGCAAACTGGGCGCCTTCGCCGGCGTGCGCCGCTTCCCCACGCGGGTCAAGTGCGCGTCGCTGGCCTGGCACACCCTGGACGCGGCGCTGCGGCCCGACGCCACGCGCCAGGTGACGACGGAGTAATGCCATGAGCGAACGAAGTGAGCGAGTGGGCCCCATCGCGATGCGGCATCAGCCACAGGAGCGATTGAGCCCGAAGGGCGCGGGGGCCGTCCCCGCGCAGCGGGGCGGGGGGGCGGTGGCATGAGCAACCCCCTCGCCGAGACGCCCCTGCCCTCCCTGCTGCGGCCCCGTGTGCACGCCGACCTCCACGCCCAGATCACCGCGGCGTTCAAGAGCGTCTACGACCCGGAGATCCCCGTCGACATCTATGAGCTCGGCCTCATCTACGGGTACGACATCCAGGACAACGGCCACGTCGCCATTCAGATGACGCTGACGGCCCCGGCCTGTCCCGAGGCGGGCACGTTGCCGGGCATGGTGGAGTCGCGCGTGGCGGAGATCGACGGGGTGAACGGCGCCAGCGTGGAGCTGGTCTGGGATCCGCCGTGGACGCCGGCGCGGATGAGCGAAGGGGCTCGTCTGAGCCTCGGGATGGACATGGACTTCTGAGCCGTCCGGGCTCGGGCGGGACGTTCGTGCGCACTCCGCGTCCTGCGCCGGGAAGTGGCTCCGGGGCTACGGGCACAAGCGGCAGCGGTCGGTGACGCGCCTTCGGGCTTGATCCAGATCCAGCGCCCCCCCTTTGCCTTCATGGGCCGAGGGGAATAAAACGCAGGCGATCGTCCAACTCCGGACGGTTCATGCGACCCCGTGGCGGCAGTCACGCTCCGGGGTCCACCCCAAGCCGCAGCGGTCGCTGGCTGCGGAGGGGAAGGTCCACGTCAAAGGAGGCCTTCGTGCTCCATCGCAAAGTCGCAGTCTGTTTCGCGTTCATGTCCGCCATCGCTCTGTTCCCCGCCTGCCAGGGGGAGACGGGCCCGAAGGGAGACACCGGCGACGCCGGCCCTCAAGGTCCGGAGGGCCAAGTCGGCCCTGAAGGTGCGGTGGGGCCGCAGGGCGAGCAGGGTGAGACCGGCGAGCAGGGCCCGGTCGGTGAGACCGGCCCCCAGGGTGAGCAGGGTCCCGCCGGCGAGAACGGCGTCGATGGCGAGCAGGGCCCCGCCGGTGAGGCCGGCCCCCAGGGTGAGCAAGGCGTTCAGGGTGAGCAGGGTGGCCAGGGCGAGCAGGGCCCGCAGGGTGAGCAGGGTCCCGCCGGTCAGGGCTGCAGCGTCGTCGACAACGCCGACGGCACGTACACGATCAACTGTGGCGCCGAGGACGTCGTCCTGTCGGACGGCACCGATGGCCAGGGCTGCGACGTCGTCGACAACGGCGACGGCACGTACGACGTGACCTGCGGCGGTGAGACGATCGTCCTCTCGGACGGCACGGACGTGGACCCCGCGGCGCTCGCGCAGCTCGAGGCGCTCGCCGCCGTCGGCGCCGAGTCCTGCGCCGTGTGCCACGCCGACACGGGCGCTGCGCACCAGGCCGCCTACAACTCGTACAAGGACGCCTCCCGCCTCGCGATGACGATCGACAACGTCGTCGCCACCCCCGGCGCCAACGCCGGCACGTTCAACAACACGGTGACGTTCAGCCTGCGCATGAACGGCCAGCCCTACGTAGACGCCAACGGCCTGCCGAGCCTCGAGCAGAAGCGGATGATGGGCATCCGCATCGTCAACGGCCAGTACCTCACGCCGCTGGCCTTCGGCAGCTTCACCGCCACGGGCAATGCCGGTCAGTACACCGCGACGGTCGCCAACGCGGCGTACTCCGTCACGGCCTCCGACGCGGCGGTCTACGGCTACATGGCCGACGGCGTCCTGAACACCGAGGGCATGGCGCTGTACGACAACGTCACCAACGCCGCCCGCACGTTCAACGGCTTCTCCCAGGCCGCCGCGGGCTCGGACACCGCCACGGTCTCCGGCTGCGAGAAGTGCCACGGCACGCCCTACATGAAACACGGCTACCGCGCGGCCCAGGTCGATGGCCTGCCGGACTTCGCCGCCTGCAAGTTCTGTCACTACGACGACCGCGTCGGCAGCCACGTCGACTGGCAGATCCTGGTCGACAACCCCGCGCGCTTCGCCGATCTCGCGGTCAATCCCATCACGCCCGAGGAGCGGACCAAGTACGCGTACGTCGCCAACGTGATGAACGACACGCACATGTCCCACGCCATGGAGTTCCCCTATCCGCAGTCCATGGCCAACTGCAACACCTGCCACGAGGGCAAACTCGACCGCGTCCTGACGGACGAGAACTTCGTGCCCGCGACCTGCAAGAGCTGCCACCCGGTCGATGGCTCCGTCGAGCACGGCACGGCCGCCCGCGCGCTGAACACGCTGCTGCCCCCGGGCCACAACCTGGCCAACCCGAACTGCAACCTGTGCCACAACGCCAACGGCGTCGCCCCGGCGTTCAACCAGATCCACTCGGGCTACAACCCGCAGATCTACGCCGACGACGCCGGCGCGCGCTACGACGAGCTGTTCGTGGGCTCCGTGGACACCGCCAGCTTCGCGAACAACATCCTCACCATGACCTTCAGCGTCACCGAGGACGCCGCCTCCGCGTCCGCCCTGAACGCCGCCGACGTGGTGCCGACCGTCCTGGTCGGTCTGTACGGCTACGACACCAAGGACTTCCTGTTCTCGCCGCACAGCAGCGACGCGAACCGGGTGCGCCTCCTCGAGTTCCCCATCACGGCCGTCAACCCGCGCTTCACGGTGGTCTCGGCGGCGGACGGCGTCTGGACGATCACGGCCGACCTGACGATGTGGGCGGACAAGATCGCCGCCGGGGTCATCAAGCGCGCCGAGCTCGGCTTCATGCCCAAGCTGACCATGGTCGTCGGCAACGTCGACGACGCCGTGAACGGTGAGACCGATGACTACGTCGTCGCCCTCGACGCGCCCTCCCGCACGTTCGACCTGGTGGCCAACGACTTCGACGACGCCTTCTACTCGGACATCGTCGACGTGGCCGACGGCTGCGACGACTGCCACGACGCGCTCGGCACCACGTTCCACACGCCCGATCGCGGCGGCAACATGACCATGTGTCGGCTGTGCCACGTCCAGGCCAGCGGCGGCTCGCACCTCGAGATGCAGTCCCGGTCCATCGACTCGTACGTGCACGCCATCCACTCGTTCCAGGCCTTCGACTCCGGCGACGTCGACATGGCCGACCCGGTCGCCAGCATGCGCTACGGCCTGCACATCGAGCACACGTACCCGAACTTCACGATCAAGAACTGCGAGTCCTGCCACACGGCAGGCACCTACGACGTGCCCGATCAGTCCAAGTCGCTGCCGGGCCTCCTGTCCGCCGCCGACAACTGGGCCACGGACCGCAACATCGGCGCCATCCCGAGCTACATCACGGGCCCGGCCTCCCGCGCCTGCGGCTCCTGCCACCGCGCCGGGCTGATCAACGAGGACGCCGCCGGTCACCTGGCCGCCTTCAACCAGCACACCAAGTCCAACGGCTACCTGGTGGAGAACGTCCCCGGTCTGCTCGACCTCGTGGTATCGAACGTGATGGCGATGTTCGAGTGACCCCCGGACCCTGACGCGGCCCCCGGCAACGGTGGACCGCGTCAGGGGCTTTTCCCGCCGCTCTCCCGCCGTCCTGCCCCCACCCGCCGTTGCCTTTCCCGACCGGACCCACGACGCGACTGACCCACGACAGGCGCGGTCTTCCCCGAATTGAAGAACGACGCGGCAGGGCGTAACGTCCCCGAATCGTTCGATTCGCCGCCGACCGCGGCCCAGGATGGACCATGAGCCTCGCCGATTTCGGCCACCGCCTCGTCCCCGCGTTCATCGCTTTTCTCGGGCTTCTCTGCGCACTGCCCCGCATCCACGGCCACCCCGTGCTGCTGGCCAGCGTCGGCGGCATGGCGGTGCTGATGGGCGTGTGGCACTTCGTGCTGGCGCGCAGCGGCGCCAAACGCGAGATCCTGCCCAACCTCAAGCCGAACCACTACGTCCAGCTCGTCTGCCACCTGTCGATCTACATCTGGTGGGGCACGGCGTGGCCTCAGGTCGGTCTGTCCGCGCCGCTGATCGCCGCCGAGGTCGCGTTCGCCTATCTCTTCGAGATGGCCTTCGCCTGGACACGCGGCAAGCCGTGGCGCTCCGGCTTCGGGCCCATCCCGATCACGCTCAGCATGAATCTCTTCCTGTGGTTCAAGGACGACTGGTTTTACTGGCAGTTCGCCATGTTGGCGCTCGCGTTCATCCAGAAGGACGCCTTCCACTGGACGCGGGACGGCATCAAGCGGCACATCTTCAACCCCTCGGCCTTTGCGCTGAGCGTGGCGGCGCTCATCCTGATCCCCTTCGACCTCTCCTACACCACCTGGGGCGAGGAGATCGCGACCACGCTGGCCTACCCGGCCAACATCTACGTGGTCATCTTCGCGCTGGGTCTCATCGTGCACTTCCGCTTCCCCATCGTGCTGATGACGATGAGCGCGGTCGCCGGCTGCGTGCTGTTCCAGTGGCTCCACTGGCGTGAGACGGGCAACCACCTCTTCGTGGACGCCACGGTGCCCATCGCCGTCTTTCTGGGCATGAACTTCCTGTTCACCGATCCGATGACCTCGCCGCGCACGACGCTGGGCAAGCTCCTCTTCGGCTTCCTCTACGGCTCGCTGGTGGTCTTCGAGTACAAGTGGCTGTCGACGATGGGGCGACCGGCGATGGGCGACTCGCACCCGGTCAACGTGACCTACTTCGACAAGCTGATTCAGGTGCCCCTGCTGAACCTGATGGTCCCGGCGCTGGACTACCTGGGGAAGAAGGTGAACCTGGAGCGATTCAGGTTCGATCTGACGATTCCTCAGGTTCGATACGGATTCCTGGCCGCGTGGATTCCGATCTTCTGGTTCGGGTTCCTGCCCGGTTTCGTCGACCATCCCGGGAAACATCTGGGCTTCTGGTCGGACCGCTGCGCCGACAGCGTCGGTCACGACGACTACAAGGGCGACCCCAAGGACGACCCGTTCTGCAAGAACTTCGCCCTGTTCCTCATGGACGGCTGCAAGGCCCGCCAGCCCGGCTGGGACCACGCCTGCAATACACTCGGGACGCTCTACGAGGACGGCGTCGGCGTCCAGAGAAACGACCCCTTCGCCACCCAACTGCACGCCACGGCGTGCGACGCCCGGTATGCCAAGGCCTGCACCGACCTGGGCAACATGGCGCTCGAGGGTCGGGGCGGCCCCGTCAACGCCGGCGCGGCCAAGGACTTCTTCCGACAGGCCTGTGACGCCGGTGACGCCGACGGCTGCCAGAACCTGGGCACCGTGCTCGCCCGCGGGGCCCATGGGAATCCGGCGGTCCTGAACGAGGCCCGCGCGCTCCTCGCCAGGGCGCTCATGCAGTATGAGAAGGACTGCAAGGCCGGGACGCAGGACGCGTGCGACCGCCTGCAGGAGATTCGGGCGGCCACGGCGCCCCCCGCGGCCGAGGCCGCGCCGACGGACGCCCCGCCGGCGTCACAGCAGCCGTAATACCGCGACGAGCCCGCCCTTCTGGGCGACGTTGACCACCTTGCCGCGCGAGGCCCGCCCCAGGATGCCCAGGCGCTGCGTGCTCGGGAACAGACCGAGCACGGTGAAATACTCGGCCTGGCCGAGGTTTCCGTCCTCGTCGATGATGGGGAAGTCCTTCTCGGCCACGGGTCGGTAGCCCTGCACGACCCACGCGTCCGGCGCGGCGATGGCCGTCGCGAGCGCGGCGTCCCAGGCGCCGGCCTCCGTCTGCGGGCCGATCAGGATGCCATCGCCGCCGAACGCCCGGTTGGGTTTGAGCACGCAGCGCTCGCGCGCCCGCCGCAGCCACGGGAGCAGCTCGATGTCCTCGCCGTCCGGCCCCGTCGTGCGCACGTCCGCGACGATGCGCGTCCAGGGGATGTGTCGCTTGAAGAACTTGCGTGCGTCGAGGCTGAAGTGGCCCTCGAACTCGGGCGACGTGAAGACCTGGAACGCGCTCTTGTGGTCCAGTTCGCCCGCGAGCGAGCTGACCACGCGCCCGTGGCGCAGCGCGTGGCGCATCGCAGTCAGGTCGTGGCCCTCGGCCTCGGCGGCGGCGAAGTCGGAGACCTCGTGGTCGCGATACAGGATGTCGATCGGGATGTCGCCGCACCGGATCTCGTCGCCGACGAGGCGCAGCTCGCCGGGGTCCACGTGCCAGCAGTCGATGCCCAGGCTGCGCAGATACTCCACGTTCGCCGGAAACTCCGTGACGCCCCCCACGAGATGTTTCCACTGACACAGGCCGACGTTGAAACGCCGCAGCCCCAGCGAACGCGCGTGGTCGGCCAGGACCTCGAGCAGCACCTTGCGCGGGTCGTCGTTGCGCTCGACGACGAGCGTCGGGGCGTGGGCGCGCAGGGCGGGCATCACGTGCTGCAGGATGAGCCCGTCCGTGGAGGGCGCCAGGTGCGTGCCGCCCGCGCCCACGGGGTTGAACTCGAAGAACTGCGTGCTGCGCACCCAGTCCGGCGACCCGAAGTCCGTCGAGGCGTCGAAGCGCCCGAAGAACACGTCCGCCTGGCCGGGGTGGTAGAGGTCGCGCAGCCAGCGCTCCTCGGGCTCCGTCATCGGCAGGATCGCCCGGACCGCGGGGTCCTCCTGCCATCGGCGGAACAGGCGCGCGTAGGCGCGCTCGAGCACCCGACACACCTCGTGGAGATACGCCCGCTGGTTGCCGCCCAGGATGCGGGGGCGCAGCAGGATCGGCGTCGGGTGGCGATGCCCGTCGTCGTCCTCGTAGTAGAGGCCCCGCTCGACGGCGCCGGCGCGCACGGCCGCCTTGATGGCCTTCAGACGCTCGGGCTCGACCTGCAGGAGCAGGCCGTTGAGGGTGGTGCCGAGGGATTGGCGGAGATGGCCGCCGCGCAGAAATGGGCCGGAGTCGGGCATGGAGACAGCGTGCGCCGCCGCATCCCGGGCCGTCAATCGCCACGCCGGGTTCGGGCCCCGTGCGCCTGACCCGCGCTTCTGGTAAAGAGCCGCCCGCCATGCGTGCAATGACCTCGAATCCGCTCCGTCGCACCCTGATCCTGGCGACCGCCGGCCTGCTGGCGTTCGCCTGCGGCGGGGGGGCCGACACGCCCGCGCCCGTGCCGGACGCCGCGCCGGTCAGCGCGCCCCCGCGGGATCCGACCGCCTGGGTCCGGGCCCTCGCCGCCGACCTGCCCGCGGCCCTGCGCGCCCGGGTGGCCGCCACCGAGTCCGTGCGCGACGCCATGCGTCGCATCTCGGGCGTCAAGCGCCTGGACATCCGCCAGCCCCAGGCGCTGGAGCGTCTCTACGCCGCCGAGGGGGCGGGTCTGCGCTACATGGGCGAGGACGCGCCGACCCCCCTCGGCGAGCACTTGATGGCGCGCCTGGGGGGGATCAAGGCCGATGGCCTGGACCCCGCGGTCTTTCACGCGGACGACCTGGACCGGGCCGCCAAGCGCATGCGCACGCTCCGCGCCGAGGTGGACGCCCTGCCCAGGCCCCCGGCGCTCACCGAGGCCGAGGTCGCCCGACTCGTGGAGCTCGCCCGCACGCTGCCCGGCGGGGGCGACGAGCGCGCCCTGCTCGACCGCGTCGTCGCCCCGGACGGCCCCCTGCCCGCCTGGGCCGCCTGGTATCCCGCGTTCGAGACCGCCCAGAAGGCCGTGGTCGAGGCCCGCGTGCGCATCGAAGCCCGCCTGGCCGATGGTCTGTTGCACTACATGGCCGTGATGGCCTTCGGCAACCTGGCCAGCGAGGTGCGCGCCGCCCGGCGCGCCCTGGCCGCCGCCGCACCGGCCCCGGCGACCGCGCCACCGAGCGAGGGCCCCGGCGCGGCCACCGAGGAGCACGGCGGCGCCGGCAGCGACACGGACGACGACGAGGCCGCGGCCCCCATCAGCGCGCCCCCGGGGACGACGCTGCCCCCCATCCTGGCCGACCGCAAAGCGTTCCTGGCCGAACGCCTGGCCACCCGCGCCGCCGCGGCCACGGACGCCGCCGGCGTCGACGCGCTCTTCGCCGAGGCCACGCCCCGCCACCCGCAGTATGCCGTGCTCAAGGCGGCCCTCGCGCGCTACCGTGCCGTGGGGGACGAGGGGTTCGTCGAGGTGAAACCCCGGGCCGGGCTCGCCGCCGGGTCGAGCGGCGCGCTGGTCGAGAAGCTGCAGAAGCGGCTCGCCCAGGAGGGTCTGTTCACCGGCACGCCGAACGGCGCCTTCGACGCCGCCACGGAGGCCGCCGTGCAGCGGTTCCAGCGCGCGCACCGGCTCGAAGCCACGGGCCGCATGGGGGAGCGCACCTGGGACGAGCTCGAGGTGCCGCTGGTGCGCCGGGTGAAGAACCTGGACCGCGCGCTGGACGCCCTTCGGGGCAGCAAGATCGACGAAGAGGACTTCTTCGTCCTGGTGAACATCCCCGACTTCAAACTCCAGGTCTGGCGCGAGGGCAAACGCATCCTGGAGAACAAGGTCGTGGTCGGCAAGGCGTCTGGAACCGTCTGTGACGAGAAGACACGGCACCTCACGCTGGCCTATGCCACGCCGCGGCTGTCCGCCGAGATGTCTCAGCTCGTGATCGCCCCGTATTGGCTGGTCACGAAAGACATCAAAGAGAAAGAGTACGACCCGCAGCGCGCCCGCGACCCGCAGTTCTACGAGCGCAACGGCTACGAGGTCATCGACCGGGGCAGCCCGAACGAGTGGGTGCGGCAGCTCCCCTCGCCGGCCAACTCGCTGGGACTGGTGAAGATGCTCTTCCCCAACCAGTTCGCCGTGTACATCCACGACACACCGCAGAAGCAATACTTCGAACAGAGTTACCGCGCGGCGTCCCACGGCTGTGTGCGGCTCGACCAGCCGCAGCAGCTCGCCCAGCTCGTGCTCGAGCACGACGGCCAGTGGGACGCGGCGAAGTTCGAGCAGCTGCGCAGCGAGTGGGAGGCCATGGGGCGCCTGCTGAAACCCTACGACGAGGACAAGTTTCGCAAGGCCCAGAGCAAGGCGCTCGACCTGCAGACCGAGATCCCGCTGAAGGACCCCATCCCGGTGCATCTGGAGTATTACACCGCCCAGGTCGCCGACGACGGCACGGTGGAGTTCCTGCACGACCTGTACGGCCACGACATCCACAAGTGGTCGCCCAAGAACGCGCCGGCCTGCGTGCCCGAGAGCCAGTCCGCCCGCGAAGGCACCGAGAACGTCTCCGACGAGGTCGACCACCTGGAGAGCCAGGCGGTGGCGCTCGGCAAGCGCATCGACGGCCTGCCGAAACACATCGCCAAACTCCAGGTCGGTGACAAGGACGCCAAGTTCCTCGCGGCCCGAGCCAAAGGCCTGTCGACCTTCGTGGAGTCACAGAAGACCTATGCCGAGACCGTGCGCAAGGCCCAGGCCAAGGTCGAGAAGGCCCTGGAGCGCAATGACGGCAAGTGGACGCGCGAGCTGCAGGCCGAGGCCGTGAAGGTCAAGCGTCTGGTGGACGGTCTGCGCAAGGCCAACGACCGCGCCAAGACGCTGTGTGAAGACGTGGAGCGGCGCGGGCGCTGAGCCGGCGCCGAGGCGTCAGCGCGCCGCCGCCCGGCACTCCGCGCAGCGCCCTCGAAGCTCGACCGCGGCGACCTCACCCGTCGCCGCCAGCCCGCTCAGCGTGACCGACTCGGCCGGCAGACAGCGCACGGTGTGGCAGTCGGTGCAGACGAGGTGCGGGTGGGCCTCGTGGTGGGGTCGAGCGCCGCCGCGCAACGCGAACCGCGCCACCCGATCCACGTGCGTGGCGACCACGATGCCCGCCTCGGCCAACGAGACGAGGTTGCGGTAGACCGTGACACGATCGAGGCCCGCGTGGGAGAGCCGCTCGACCACTTCGGCGTGGCTCACGGGCGTCTCGGACGCGGCCAACGCGCGCAGAACGTCGAGGCGACCGCGTGTGACGCGAAGGCCGCGCTCGCCGAGGAGTGTGCGCCACTGTGCGTCGTCCATCTGCATCGCGGCAACATCGCGCGCCGGTCCGACGGACGCAAGTCGCTCGACGTGCTCGCGGCATGTTGCAATCGGGTTGCATCAGCCAAAGTTCCATGTTGCAATTCGATTGCATGAACATCGATCATCATCTGGTCACCCGGTCGCCGGGTGGCTTCACCCGAATCACCGATCCCACCGTCAACCTCGTGCTGTGGCCGCGCGCCCTGCCGGCGGAGGTCTGCGACCTGCTCGAGAGCGTGTCCGGGCGCCTGCGCCGGCTCCGCGCCTTCGACGGCCCCGTGTCGCGGGACGGGACGGGCCGCCTGCCCTGGCTGGACGCCCTGCCGCCCGGCCCCGCGCGGGACTGGCTCGAGGCGGACGTGCGCCGCCAGATTCGGCGCCTGTGCCGACTCGGCGGTACGTCTCGGCCACGTGTCTTCCTCGGCCCGGTGCTGGACGATCAGTGCCGCAAGTTCCACGTGGACCACGTTCGCCTGCGCCTGGTGACGACCTACCTGGGCCCCGGCACCGAGTGGGTCCCGGAGACCGCGGTCGACCGCCTCGCGCTCGTCGACTCGCCGACGTGTCCCCACGAGGCGAACGCCCGCATCGTGCGCGACCTCGGCGCCGTGCGACGCGCCGCCGCGGGCGACGTCGTCCTCCTCAAGGGCGCGAGACACGGCTCCGTCGACGGCCGCCCGGCCGTACATCGCTCACCCCCCATCGAAGGCCTCGGGACGCCACGCGTCGTGCTCATCGCGACGGCCTCCGACACACCGCACAGAAAGTACGCCCCTTGACTCGTGACCGACCCCCCCGTAAGTCCCCGAAACTGCCGGTGACCGTGCTCTCGGGTTTTCTCGGCGCCGGCAAGACGACACTGCTCAACCACCTGCTCAACAACCGCGAGGGCCGCCGGATCGCGGTCATCGTCAATGACATGAGCGAGGTGAACATCGACGCCCGCCTCGTGGCCGGCGGGGGTGCGGCCCTGTCCCGCGTGGACGAGAAGCTCGTCGAGATGCAGAACGGCTGCATCTGTTGCACATTGCGAGAAGATCTCCTGATCGAGGTTGCTCGCCTCGCCCGCGAGGGGCGCTTCGACCATCTGTTGATCGAGTCGACGGGCATCGGCGAGCCGCTGCCCGTGGCGGAGACCTTCACGTTCGAGGACGAGCACGGTCAGAGCCTGTCCAAGGTGGCCACTCTGGATACGATGGTCACCGTCGTCGACGCCCTGAACTTCCTGGCCGACTGGGAGAGCGTGGACGACCTGCGGGACCGGAAGATCGCCCTCGGCGACGAGGACGAGCGCACCGTCGCCGACCTGCTCGTGGAACAGGTCGAGTTCGCCAACGTCCTCGTGATCTCCAAACTCGACCTCGTGGACACCGAGGCCGGCGAACGCCTGGAGGCAATGCTGCGGCACCTGAACCCCGACGCGAGGATCGTCCGCGCGGACCGTGGCCGCGTGCCCCTCGACACAGTGATCGGGACGGGTCTGTTCGACTTCGATCGCGCCTCGATGGCGCCGGGCTGGCTCAAGGAGCTTCGCGGCGAACACGTGCCCGAGACCATCGAGTACGGGATCTCGAGCTTCGTGTACCGCGCCCGACGCCCGTTCCACCCGGCGCGGTTCCACGCGGCCATGGAGAATCCGGAGACCTGGGACGCGGTCCTGCGCTCGAAGGGCTTCTTCTGGCTCGCGTCACGCATGGCGATCACCGGCCTGTGGTCGCAGGCCGGCTCGGCGGCGAGCTGCTCCGCTGCGGGCATCTGGTACGCCGAGCTGCCCCGAGACGCCTGGCCCGACGAGCCGGAGCTCATCACACAGATCGAGGCCGACTTCGTGGCGCCCTACGGCGATCGGCGCCAGGAGATCGTCTTCATCGGCAACCGACTCGACGAGGCGGCGCTGCGCGCGAAGCTCGACGCCGCGCTCCTCGACGACACCGAGCTCGCCGCCGGTCCCGCGGTGTGGGCCGCGTACGACGACCCCTTCCCGCCCTGGGGTGGATCCGAAGACGACGAGGCCACGCCCGACGCGCACGAAGCCTGATCACGCACGGTCACGCCCGCAGCCCGAGGCTCAGCGTGCCGGCGCCGAGCAAGGCGTCGTGGAAGCGTCGCAGCGAGAAGCCGCTCTCCCGCTCGGCGGCGGCGCGCCGCGACTCGATGAGACGGCGTCCGAGGGCGTAGGTCAACACGGTCGGCTCGAAGACGGCCCGCAGGGCCTCCTGGCGAGCGCCCGCGGCGTCCAGGCAGGTCGTCTCACGGAACAGCGTGGTCGCGCCCTCGATCGAAAGCGCCTCGATGTGCAGCCGCAGCGCGGCGACCAGCCGGGTGGTGCGCAAGACCCGCGCCCAGGCGACGCCGAACGCGATGGCCGGGTCGGCGCCGCGGAAGCCGTGCGATACCAGCAGGCCCTCGGCGTAGTGGGCCCAGCCCTCGATGAAGACCTCGCTGTCGGCCACCTGGAACGCCTCGTGCGCGGCTCGCGGCCGGTGCAGATGCTCGACCAGGTGCCCCGGATAAGTCTCGTGTGCCGCCACCCAGGCCAGCCGGCTTCGGTGGAAGTCCAGCACGGCGGCCTCGCGCTCGGCGGGCGTGTCGTCGGGCAACGGCGCGGCGAGATAGAACGTCGCGCGCGTGCGCCGGCGCTGCCAGGGGCCGGGGACGTCCAGGCAGGCCGCGGCCAGCGCGCGCAGATACGCCGGTGCCGGCGCGACGCGACAGTCCGGCGCCTCGGGGAGCGTCACGAGCCCCGCCTCTGCTGTCCAGCGGCGCAGCTCGGCGACACAGGCGCGCGTGTCGCGCAACAGATGCTCGGGCGCGCCGTGGTCCGCCGCCAGATCGGCCATGATGCGGGCGATCGGGCGCCGCGGGGACAGCGTCGCCGCCGCCGCGCGCAGGGCGTCCAGGTCTTCGGCCAGCCAGGTCGTCCCATCGGCCAGCAGACGCTCCGGTGTGATGGGCAGCGACTCCACGTGCTGGAGAAATCCGCGCAGGGGTGCCTCGCCCACACGGAAGCCCTCGGGCGTGGCTTCGGCGCGGCGGAGCGTGTCCGCCAGGCCGCGCAGCGCGCGTCTCAGCCCCACCGGAGTCTCACCCAGCAGCGGGGCCCCGTGACCGTCGAACAGATGTCTCAGATCGCGCAGGGCGTCCAGGCCGAGCTGGCGGAAGACGGCGGGCAGCGAGGCCCGCTCGAACCGCGACGCGAGCGCCGCCGCCATCGCGCAGACCTCGGCGACCCACGTTTGCAGACGCGCTCGCCGTGTCTCGGCGCGGAGCCCCGGGAACCCGAGCACCAGATGGAGCGCCTCGCTCGCCCAGTCCAGCGCCAGATCCGGGCGGATGTCGCGCAGCGTGAGCGCGGGGTCCAGCCGCCCCGCGGCGACACGCGCGGTCAGCAGGGCGTGCAAGGTCCGCTCGACCTCGTCGGCGCCCGCCAGGGCCGGCGCCAGGGCGTCCAGGCGCGCGTTCAGGGCGTCCAGGGTGGGACGCTCGACCGCGGCGTGCCATTCGGCGTCGGCGAAGCCCGGGTTCAGCCGCCCGAGGCCGGCGGCGTCCCCCTGAAGCGCCGCGGCGATGGGGTGATGGCGCACGAAGAACGCGCGCCAGTCGCCATAGACCGCGTCCAGCGCGGACGTCAGGTGCGGGTCCGCCACTCGCCGCTCGTCACCACGGGGATCTGCAGCGCGCGCTCGCGGTCCAGGTCCAGGTTGCCCACGTGCAGACCCAGCGGCGCTTGCACCCACTTGTAGATCGACTGCGAGAACATGCGGAGGAACCGCTCGACGCAGGTCCGGCGATAGCTCTCGGAGAGCTGTGGGAACATGCACCCGAGCGCGAACACGATCTCCTCGCCGGCCATCTTCTCGCCGGCGTGCATCGCAAAACACGCGTCGAGCACGGGGAACGGCATCAGCTCCTTCTCGCCCTCCTGATCGGCGGCGAGCTCCGGCCCGGCCGGATGACTCAGGACGATGCGCACGCCCTCGAGCTGTGTCGACTCGAGCAGATACTCCAGCAGGTACATCACGACCGTCTTGGGCAGGTTGGAGATGACGCTGATGCCGCCCTCCAGATCGCCGCCGATGGTGGTGTAACCCACGGCCTTCTCGCTCATGTTGCCGGTTTGCAGGAACAGACCGCCGGCGCTGTTGGCCCAGTTCCACATGCGCTCGCCGCGCAGGCGGGCCTGGATGTTCTGCTCGGTGATGGGCGTGACGCTCTCGCCGTCGCGCAGCATGGCCCGGCAGGCCTCGAGCTCGCGCTCGAAGGCATCCTCGATGGGCAGAATGCGGAACGGGACGTTCAGCTCGCGACAGATGGTCTCGGCCCCGGAGCGCGTGGTGTCCGAGGAGTAGCGCGTGGGCATGTAGAACGCCCGCACGAGGGCCTCGCACTGGGCATCCGCGCGCTCGCGGCCGAAGCGCCGCTCGATGTAGCGCCGCACGATGAGCAGGGCCAGCAGACTGTCCCGGCCGCCGGAGAGCGCGATGCCGATGCACTGGAAGCGGTTCTTCTCGAAGTAGTCGCCGACGCCGAGCGAGAGGGCGTCCATGAGCTCCTCGCAATACACCGCGCGGGGCGAGGGCGGCGGCGCGCTCTGCGGCGCGGGCAGAAAGAAGCTCGCCCCCGGCGGCACCGGGAACGACAGACCGCCGCGCTCGGGCCCGGCCTCGGGGGCGTCGATCATCTGCACGCGGCGGCCGGCGCGCTCGAAGTCCAGGGCGTCCTCGCGCCAGGTGGTGTTCTCGGCGCGCAGGCGCGACGTGCGGTCGAGGTCCACCGTGACGGCGTCCCAACCCTGCCGGAAACGATCGCCCTCGAGCACGATGCGGCCGTTCTGACACACGAACCCGCCGCCGTCGAAGATCAGGCCGTCCTGCGCCCCGACCGCGTTGGCGTAGGCGATGACACACTGATTGTCGCCGGAGCGGGTGCAGAGCATCTCGCGCCGCGTGGACTGCGCGCCCAGGCGATAGGGCGAGGCCGAGACATTGACCATCAGCTCCGCGCCGCTGTAACACCGGCGGCGCAGGGGGCCATCCGGCGACCAGCCGTCTTCACAGACCTCGACCCCGAGCACGCCGAAGTCGAAGCGGAACAACAGATCACCGAAGGGCACGCCCCCCGGCAGGGTGTCGGTATGAAACGGCGTGCCGCGCGTGAAGGTGCGCATCTCATAGAACACGTTGTAGGTGGGGAGCTTCTCCTTGGGCACCACCCCCAACACACGGCCGCGGTGGACCACGGCGGCGCAGTTGTAGCGGTGCGCCGAGAGCGCCACCGTGACACCGAGCACGAAGACCGTGCCGAGCTCCGACGTCTGTTCGGCGAAGTGCTCGAGGGAGTCCCACTGCGCGGAGACGAACGTGCGCCACTGCACCAGATCCTCGGGCGGATAGCCGCCGATGACCTGCTCCTGAAAACACCCGACGGACACGCCCGCCACGGACATCGCGCGCGCGAGCTCGACGGCCCGCGTGGTGTTGGTGTCCACGGCGCCGACGGTGGTGTTGATGTTGGCGATGGCGATCTTCACGAGACGCATGGCGACACTCACTCTCTTCCAGACGGACTCAGGGCGTCTCCGGGGCATCCCAGGCGGCGCGAACACACTCTTCGATCCGGGCGGCGAGCGCATCGGACACCACGAGGGGCCAGGTGGCGCTCGTGTCGTCCGGCGCGGGGGTCTCCAGAGCGCGCAGCCCCGCCGGCAGGGCGGCGATGGCGGCCTGCGCGCGCTCCCGGGCGGCCAGCGGCGGCTCGGCGCCGGGGCCGAGCGCGTTGCGACCCCGCCACACGGGCACCAGCAGCGGCGTCCCGCCCGGCGAGGGCTCCTCGGCCGTGGCGACGACGTCGTGATCGGCGAATCGATACACCTGCAGATGGCCCGGCAGGGTGGCCTTGCCGCTGCCCCGGGCGAGTTTCATCGTGATCTTGCCGTAGCCGTTGACGACCACCTTGCCCACGCAGCCGACACCCACGGGCGCGTCCGGCGAGCACGTGATGTTCTCACCGACGCCGAAACCATCGGCCCCGGCGGCGCGCAGTTCGGCGACGCGGTGCTCGTCGAGGCCGTCGGAGACGAAGATGCGCGCGTCCGGCGCGCCGGAGGCGACCAGCAGCGCGCGGACGTCCCGCACGAGCTGCGGCGTGACGCTCGAGTCGAGGCGCACGCCCTGCAGGCGGCCGCCCGTGGCGAGGACGCCGTGTTTCACGCCGCGCAGGGTGTCATAGGTGTCCACGAGCAGCGTGCTGGCCTGCGGGAACGCTGCGTAGAACGCCGCGAAGGCCGCCTGCTCCGTCTCGGAGACGGGCGTGCCGGGCGCCTCGGCGGCCTGGATCGCGAAGTGGTCCATCGTGCCGACGGCGGGGATGCCGTAGGTCTGCCAGGCGCGGACGTTCGACGAGCCGCGCAGCCGGCCACCCAGGCGGCGTAGGTGGCGTCCACGGCGGCGTCGCGGTGGGTGCGCCGCTGCCCGAACTCCAGCACGGGGCGCCCGTCCGCGGCGATGACGACCCGGGCCGCCTTGGACGCGACCATGCAGCCGTGGTTGAAGCTGGAGAGCCACGGCGTCTCGATGAGTTTGGCGCGCAACAGATCCGTGCGGGCCTGCGCGAGCGGTGTGTAGAGCGTGACCGGTGTGTCGAGGACCGAAAACGGCGTGCCATCGGTGCGCCGGGCCTTGCCGGCGAAGGCGGGCGTGCCCTCGGGCATCGCGTCCACGTCGCCCTCGAAGCCGTCGAGCGACTCCAGGCGCGCGAAGAGCCCCGGGCGCGCGGCGAAGGCGGGGCCGAGGAGCGGGTGGGCGCGCAGGGCGCCGAGATCCGCCGGGTCGAAGTGCATGCGGGACGAGTGGGCGAGCGCCTGCCTCAGGCCGCAGGCGAGCACGAAGCGCCGGTTGCGGGGCAGCTTGCGGAAGAAGAAGGCCATCGACAGGCGGTGGTCGATGCGGCCGGCGTCGAAGTGCGAGACGAGCGTGGTGAGCTGGTAGGTGTCCAGCGACAGGGTCTCGGACACGGGTCAGAGCCCCGTCCGGAGCGTCACGCCGGCGGCGACGAGGCCGGCGCGGGTGGCCGCGTCCGCGTCCGGGAAGACCGAACGGGTGAGGTCGTCGAGGAGCACGGCCTCGAAGCCCGCCGCGACGGCGTCCTCGAGCGTGAAGCGCACGCAGAAGTCGCGCGCCAGGCCGCAGGCGAACACGCGGGTGACGCCGCGCTCGCGCAGCCAGCCGGCCAGGCCCGTGGGCGCGCGCTGACCGTCGGGGCCGATGTTCTCGCGGAACGCGCTGTAGGAGTCCACGCGGGGGTCGTTGCCCTTGCGCAACAGCAGCGTGGCGCGGTCGAGCGGAATGTCCGCGTGGATGGCCGCGCCGGGTGTGCCCTGGACGCAGTGGTCCGGCCAGAGCGTCTGCGCGGCGCCGTAGAGGTCGAGCTGCTCGAAGGGCGGGCGGCCGTGGGTGGAGCCGAACGAGACGTGGCCGGCCGGGTGCCAGTCCTGCGTGGCCACCACGAGCGGGAACCGCGCCATGAGCGCGGACACGCCGGGGATGATGTCGTGTCCACCGGCCACCGCAAGGGCCCCGCCGGGCATGAAGTCCGGCTGCATGTCGACCACGATGAGCGCGCTGTGCGCGGCGTCGATCACTGTCTGTCTCCCTCTCGCATGGAAAACGGGTGTGTCACGGACCGCAGTCTCGCGCCCCCAGGACCTGGAACTTCACGAGCTGCGCGCTGGAGCCCTGGAAGTCCGTGCGACCGCCGACGAGCAGGCCGCCGTCGCAGCCGGGCCGGAAGGCGGCGTCGTTGAGCCGCGTGCCCTGGACCGCCGAGAATGGCGCCGCGCCGAAGTTCGGCACGGAGACGTCCGTGAAGTCGCAGTTGTCGAAGGGTGAGGCGCATCGGTACAGGTCGTGCCTGTATTCGATGACATAGGCGCGCAGGGGGTTGCCGAATGAACCGCCGAAAATCAACGCCCGCTGGCCGTCCTGCTGAAAGCGAAGGCCCCAGATGTCCTGGCGCTGGAACCAGGGCGCGTCGTTGAAGGTGTTGATCAGGGCGTCCTGGAATCGCCACAGGTGGCGGCCGGACCAGCCGACGATCAACGCGTAGTCGCCGCCGGGATAGGCCCCGGCGACCGAGGTGTTGCCCATGTTGTTGTTGCCGGGATCGACGCGCACTTCGCCGACGCCGGCGATCTCGGTGTAGTAGAAGGCGCCCTCGCCGTTGGTGCCACAGACGACCAGGATGCCCGGGTCGCCGAACTCGTTGTTCACGAAGGCGAGGTCCTCGCAGCCGGCGCCGATGGGCTGGGCCACGATGAAGTTGCCGAAGTCGTTCGTCTGCGGGTCGAGGTCGCGCAGGAAGGCGTTGGGGCCGTTCTGCCCGGACTTGGCCAGCACGACCGGGTTCCCACCGGCCCAGGGGTATTCGATGCCCGTGAACTCCTGACCGGCGACGCGGCGGCTCTCCGTCAGCGGGGGCATCGGATTCGCGTCGCGCTGGCGGTAGGTGGCGTCGTCGAAGCGGTAGATCACGCCCTCGCGGGCGTTGCCCGAGATCCGCGTGCCCACGGCGTAGGCGAAGTCGCCGCTGGGGTCGAAGGCGATGTCGTCCCAGTAGATGTTGATGTTCGGTCCGGGGCGCAGGTCGTAGCGGGTCGCCGTCTGCGTGGCCCAATCGAGCACGTGCACCACGTTGGTGCGCTGGAGGATGACCGCGTAGTCGCCGCCCGGGTGGAACTCGACTGCGCGTAGCTCCTCGGCGCCGCCGAGCGGGATGCGACCGAAGTCGTAGACCCCGCGACCGGGCGTGGGCGGCGGGCCGATGGGCACGTCCGGCGGGGGCGGCGCGGCGTCCGGCGGGGGCGGCGCGGCGTCCGGGTCCGGTGGGAGGACCACCGCGGCGTCCGGGTCCGGCGGGAGGACCACCGCGGCGTCCGGATCCGGCGGAGGTCCGATCACGGCGGCGTCGGGCGTCGGGGGTACGATCACGGCGGCGTCCATGTCCGGCGGGGGCACGATCACGGCCGCGTCCGGGTCCGGCGGCTCGATCACCGCCATGTCCGGGTCCGGCGGCACGATCACCGCGGCGTCCGGCTCCGGGCGGCAGTAGTCGTCCACGCAGACCTCGCCGGCGAAACAGTCGCGGACGTCGTCGCACGCGCGGTCCGTGGGCGTCAGCGGTACGCAGAGGCGGGTCTCGGCGTCGCACCCGAAGCCTTCGGGGCAGTCGCCGTTGCGCATACACAGGTCGGTCACCGCCATGTCGGGCACGGGGGCGACACCGCGGCACCGGGCGTCCACGCAGCGCTCGCCGATGGGACAGTCGCGGTCCAGTTGGCAGACGCCCTCGCAGAAGGCCGGGTCGGTGCACTGCAACTGCGCGGCGTCGGCCCCGCCCCCGGACTTGCTCGAGGACGCGTCGGCACACGCGACGGCGCTCAACCCCAGCGCGAACACAGCGGTGCGTCGAATCACGACGAGGCGGGCGGACATGCACGAACCATCGGCCGAGCGGCGGTTCCGCGCAAGCCACTTCAGCGCCGGGGCACCTTGGCCGCGCCGACCGGGGAGACGCCGCGGTTGCCGGACTCCCAGAATCGCAGGGGGGCCGCGGCCCACTCGCCGGCGTAGTCGACCCCCACCCGGGGGCCGGCGGAGATGCCCACGGGGGGCGTGCGCGCGGGCAGCACCCACAAGGCGTCCCCCTCGACGAGGTCCAGGCCGTTCTCGGCCTTGCCGATGCCCAGCGTGCGGCAGAGCCGCGCGGGGCCGTCACAGCGGCCGAGCGGCGCGCCCCCCGGCACGGCCTCGACGGCGCGGATGAGCGCCGCGGACCCGTGGTCGACCCGCTCCGTCACGAAGTTCAGGCAGAAGTGCATGCCGTAGATCATGTAGACGTAAGCATGCCCGGCGGGCCCGAACATGACCTCGGTGCGCGGCGTGCGACCGCGGGCCGTGTGGCAGGCCTGGTCGTGCGGCCCCAGGTAACCCTCGGTCTCGATGATGCGCGCCTCGACGACCTCGCCCGAGGGCAGGCGCCGGAACAGCCGGCAGCCGAGGAGCTCGCGGGCCACCAGCGCGGTCTCCCGGGCGTAGAAGTCGCGCGGCAGGCGGCCGTCGACGCCGGGCACCGGCTCAGACCCGCCGCTGCTCGTCCACGCGGCGCAGGGCCTCGAGCACGACCATCTCGCAGGCGAGCTCGACGCGGATGCCGCCGTGGTCGGCGTCCATCGTCCCCTCCTCCTTGTCGAAGGAGAAGTTGCCGTCCTCCCAGGCGATGAGCTCGGCCATGCTGGCGTGGATCTGGCCGATGATCGCGGCGCGGAGCCCGCGCTCGTTGATGGCCTTCTTCTCGATGAGCAGCGCGCCGAGGCTGGCGGCCGTCTCCTCGGCCCGCTGGAGCTGGATGAACTTGTCCAGGTCGTCCCGCTTGAGCTGCCCGGTGCGCACCAGGATGTCCCCCAGGCGCGGCGCCTTCGAGGCCCCGGCCCCGATGAGCATGCCGTTGCGCAGGTGGACCTCACCCGTGCCTCGCCGGCCCCGCAGGAAGAGCGTGCCCGTCGAGTTGTTGACCCGCAGGAACTCCAGCAGGTTGGGCAGGGTGAACATCTTCAGGTTGCCGGTGAAGGCCGACGCGCCCTCGACGCTCTCGGCCGCGTGCATCGGGCCGGTCAGCGGGCGGTTGGGGCCCGGCGCCGGCGTGACCCCGGGCGAAGCGGCGCCGCCGACCAGCGGGGCGGGCGTGCGCGACACCGTGACGACGGGGATGGGCCCGCTCTCCGGGCGCGCGGCCGACGGGGGCGGGGGCGCCGGCGT
>CAINDO010000300.1 GCA_903847385.1 uncultured Myxococcales bacterium | reverse complement strand
CCGCATCGGGGCGCGCGGCGTCCGGGAGTGCCGCATCGGGGCGCGCAGCGTCGCGTGGCGTGCCGTCGGGCGCGGGCGCTGCGTCCGATGGCAGAGCGAACCCCGCGTCGGGCCTGGGCGCGGCGTCGGGCGCCGCGTCGGCCACGGGCGGCGACGCCGCGTCCGGGGTCGCCACCGCGTCCGAGGCACCCTCACCCCCGCACCCCACCAGCGCGCCGAGCACACCGAACACTCGGTACGAAAGTGAGCTTCGAGGCGTTCGCAGGCGCGGGTGCATCCCCGAACGATACACGCGCGGGATGGGCCACGAGCAATTTGCGAAAATGACGCTATCCGGGGGTCAGTACACCGTCTAAAAGTTCGACCTGGGGTCGACGAACAACCATGAGGGGAAGACCATGAAGCGAAGCCAGTCCTGGCTCGGGGCATTACTGTGCGCCGCGCTGACACCCTGTGTCGCCGCAGCGCAGGCGCAGAACTACGGAGTCATCCAGGAATTCTTTGATTACAATGACTTGACCGGCATCGGCACCTCCGTCCCGCTCGGTGACGATCAGGTGTCCGATGTCATCCCACTGCCTTTCTCCTTCGATTTCTTCGGACAGACCTACGACGCCGTCGTCATCTCTTCGAATGGCTTCGTCACCTTCAATCTGTTCGACGGGAACTCCGGTTGTTGCGACGGCGCGACGATGCCGACCGCAGGCGTGCCCGACAACCTGATCGCCGGATACTGGACGGATCTCAACCCCGTCGACGGTGGCGACATCCGCTACGCGTCGTTGGGCGAGGCCCCGAATCGGACCTTCGTCGTCGAGTGGGCGGGCGTGCCGCACATCTCCAACGGCCGCGCGGTGACCTTCGAGATTCGGCTGCACGAGGCGGACCAGTCGGCGAGCGTGGCCTGGCTGGACGCGCAGACGGACAACCAGCACTTCCAGACCGCGGGTGTCGAGGACGCGACCGGCACCATTGGCCGGACCGCGCGCCTGGGCCAGTTCAGCGCGTTCGGTGAGGCCGTGCGCTTCGTGGATTGCGCGACCCCCGGCCTCGCCGAGTCCGATGGAGACGGCTTCGTGGACGTCTGCGACGTCTGCCCCGGCACGCCGGACGCCGACCAGCTCGACGCCGACCAGGACAACGTGGGCGATGCCTGCGACCCGTGCTCCGGCAGGTCGAACGTCGACAGCGACGCCGACGGCGTCTGCGACGAATGGGACAACTGCGTGGGCGCCGGGACCGTGGACTCGGACGGCGACGGCGTCTGCGACCAGGCCGACGACTGCCCCTATGCCTACGACCCCGACCAGCTCGACACGGACGCCGACGGCACGGCCGACGCCTGCGACAACTGCGGGGCGGTGGCCAACGCCGATCAGTCGGACGCCGACTCCGACGGCATCGGCGACGTCTGCGACGCCTGCGTGGGCTGGGACTCGGACGCCGACGGGGTCTGCGACGACGCGGACAACTGCTTCGCGACGCCGAACGTCGACCAGGGGGACGCAGACGCCGACGGCTTCGGCGATGCGTGTGACCAGTGCGCCGGGGTCGGCACCTACGACAGCGATGGCGACGGGCTCTGCGACGGCGCGGACAACTGCATCTATCACGACAACCCGGAGCAGAGCGACGCCGATGGCGACGGGTACGGTGACCCCTGCGACGGTTGCTTCGGCCCCGGAAACAACGACTGGGACTCCGATGGGCCTTGCGACCTGACCGACAACTGTCCCTATCGCGCGAACGCGGACCAGGTGGACTCCGACGCCGATGGCATCGGCGACGCCTGCGACGGTTGCGTCGGCGCCGGGGCCCACGACTCCGATTTCGACGGCGCTTGCGACCAGGCGGACAACTGCCCCGGTGTCGGGAATCAGGACCAGCTGGACACCGACGCGGATGGCGTCGGCGATGCCTGCGACACCTGCGACCTGGTGTCCAACGTCGAACAGGTCGACTCGGACCATGACACCTACGGCGACGCGTGCGACGTTTGCGTCGGCCCAGGCGACGAGGACCCGGACGCAGACGGCGTCTGCAGCGGCTCACTGTGCCAGCCCGGCCAGTACTGGTGCACGCAGGACAACTGCCCGGAGGCCTCGAACGCCGACCAGGCCGACTCGGACTCCGACGGCATCGGCGACGCCTGTGACGGCTGCGTGGGCGCGGGCGGAGCGGACGACGACGGCGACGGCTTCTGCACCTTCGCGGACAACTGCCCGGACCTCGCCAACGCCGACCAGGCCGACGCCGACTCCGATGGCATCGGGGATGTCTGCGACCCCTGCGATGGCTCGGACTGGGACGCGGACGGCGTCTGCGACCTCGTGGACAACTGTCTCTGGGCGCCGAACCCCGAGCAGAGCGACGCGGACGCCGACGGCTACGGCGACCTGTGCGACACCTGTGTCGGCCTCGGCGCGGCCGACAACGACGGCGACACGCTCTGCGACGATGTGGACAACTGCATGTGGAACCCCAATGCCGACCAGGCGGACGCGGACGCCGACGGTGTCGGCGACGCCTGCGACGGGTGCGTCGGCCCCGGCGGAGACGACTGGGATCAGGACAGGGTCTGCAATTTCGCAGACAACTGCAGCAACACCTCGAACCCGGACCAGCTGGACACGGACGCCGACGGCCTCGGCGACGTGTGCGACAACTGCGCCGCCGCCGACAACGCCGACCAGTTCGACTGGGACGGCGACGGCTTCGGCGACGCCTGCGATGGCTGCCTCGGCGCCGGCGATTCCGACGTGGACGCCGACGGCCTGTGCGGGTCGTCGAGCTGCGGACCCGGCCGACCCTGGTGCAGCCAGGACAACTGTCCGGACGTCGCGAACGCCGATCAGGCCGACGCGGACTACGACTCCATCGGCGACGCCTGTGATGCCTGTGCGGGCGCCGGCGGGGCCGACGAGGATGGGGACGGCTTCTGCACGTACGCGGACAACTGTCCGAACATCGCCAACCCCACGCAGGCCGATGCGGACTACGACGGCATCGGCGACGCGTGCGATCCCTGCGAGGGCTACGACAGCGACCTCGACGGTCTCTGCGACTCCGACGACAACTGCACCTACACCTTCAACCCCGACCAGGCCGACGCCGACACCGACGGGTATGGTGATGCCTGCGACTTCTGCCTCGGGTTGGGCGCGAACGACTACGACGGCGATGGACGGTGCGAGGGCGAGGACAACTGCACTTACACGTCCAACGCCGACCAGGCGGACGCGGACGCCGACGGCGTGGGCGATCTGTGCGACCTGTGTGTCGGAGCTGGGGGCGACGACGTCGACCGGGATGGCCGCTGCGACGGGGAGGACAACTGCCCGAACGCCTTCAACGGGGAGCAGAGCGACACCGACGCCGATGGCTTCGGCGACGCCTGCGACTGGTGCCCGGGTGTGGGCACCTACGACTCCGACGCGGACGGCGCCTGCGACGAGGTCGACACCTGCACGTACACGCAGAACCCCGAGCAGACCGACACGGACGCCGACGGGCTGGGCGACGCCTGCGACAACTGCGCGCTCGCGGCCAACGTCGACCAGCGCGATTCGGACGCCGACGGCCACGGCGATGTCTGCGATGTCTGCGTCGGCCGGGGCGACACCGACGCCGACGGCGACGGTCTCTGCGCCGACTCGGCCTGCCCGCCGGGCGGCTACTGGTGCACCATCGACAACTGCCCGGACGTCGCGAACGCCGACCAGCTGGACAGCGACTACGACAACTTCGGCGACGCGTGCGACACCTGCTCCGGTTGGGGCAACGCGGACGCGGACGCCGACAGCGTCTGCGAGCCCGACGACCAGTGTTTCGGCCCCGGATACTACGACCCGGATCTGGACGGGCAGTGTGAGCTGACGGACAACTGCGGTTGGGACTCGAACCCGGACCAGGCCGACGCCGACGCCGACGGCTACGGCGACGTCTGCGACTTCTGCGCCGGGCGCGGCGCCTACGACGGCGACGGCGACGGCTTCTGCGACGAGGGCGACGTGTGTCCGTGGGTGGCCGATCCCGACCAGGTCGACGCGGACGCCGACGGTCTCGGCGACGCCTGTGACAACTGCATCGCGGTGGCCAACGTCGAGCAGCGCGACGACGACAACGACGGCCGCGGCGACGCATGTGACACCTGCACCTATGGCACGCTCGTGGACGACGGCGCGGTCGAGCTGGGCGTGAACTGCGACGGCACGCTGGGCACGCCGCTCTTCGACGCGGAGACCGGATGGTTCTCCCGCGTGGCGACGATGACGGACCTGCGCGGCTCCGGTGAGGCGGTGGGCACGCAGTACTACAGCGACGCCTGGGGCGTGACCGACCGCCTGACCGCCGCCTTCGAGTACCGTACGCCGAGCTGGGGTGTCCCGGCCGGTGAGACGGAGTACGCCGCCGATGGTCGCACCGCCCGCTCCGTGGTGGACACGCTGCTCGGTCTGCGCGTGGCGCACGCGTTCCAGCCCGTCGACGGTGATCCCGGCGTGTACGCCTGCGACGTGACGCTGGAGAACACCGGCGCGACGACGCTCCACCCCGTGTATCGCCGCTCGTTCCTCTGGGAGTTCAACGGGCGCTCCAGCTACGCGTCGCTCTTCCCCGGCGACTCGGACATGATCGTCGGCGCGGGCTTCGAGCCCTGGATCTACCCGGCGCCGCTGCAGGGCGACGGCGGGGCGATCAGCGAGGGCGTCGACCTCGTCGACTTCTGGCAGGGTGCCTACTACGACCTGGACGTGGGCGAGCTGGCCCCCGGCGCGAGCGAGACGTTCACGCTGTACTTCGGCGTCGCGCCGAGCGAGGCGGCGGCGGACACGGCCCTGGCCACGGCCGGCGTCGAGGCCTACGCCTACGGTCAGACCACGGTGGACGGCACCCCGGCCACGTTCATGATGGCCGTGGGCGGCATCGGCGGCACGCCGGCGTTCTGCGGCAACGGCACGCTCGACCCGGGCGAGGCCTGCGACGACGGCAACAACGACGATGGCGACTGCTGCTCCGCGCGCTGCGAGGACGAGGCGCTGCCGCCCAACGTGGAGGTCCGCCCGATGCACGTGATGAACGCCGACGACGGCAGCTACGAGGACTTCGAGCTCTCCGCGTGCATCCGTGAGGTCGCGGGACGCTGCGGCGCCACGGCCACGCGCCGTCGGAGCGTCACGCTGCTCTCGGTCTCCAGCGACGAGCCCGAGGACATCCGCCCGGGTGGCGGTGACGGGCAGACGCGCAACGACATCCGCCTCGTCGGCACCGAGGGCTACCGCCTGCGCCGCGAACGCGCGAACCCCGGCGACGGCCGGGTCTACACCGCCCGCTTCCGCGTCACGGACAGCCGCGGCCAGACCACCGAGGGCGCCTGCCAGTACGGCGTCCGCCTGAACAACCGCAACCGCACGCCCGTCGACAGCGGCGCCGAGGCCGGCTACACGGTCACGCCCCCGGCCCGTCGCTGAACCCCGCCGTCTCTCCCGCCGCCCCCCGCCTCACCGCTTCCGGATCGTACACCCGAACGTGATCTGGACCTCGCCGGTCCGCTCGCCGCAGGCGCCCTCGCAGAGCAGCACCTGGGTGGGCGACTGCGGGTCGTCGTAGTACCAGCCCTGCGGGTCACCCGCGCAGCCGGCCGCGTCGGTCACGTTGAACAGCGGCGTCACGGCGCCGCCGGCGTCCGTCAGCTCCACGTTGATGTGGTCGGGATCCACGGCCAGGCCGTTGCGCTCCTCGGGGATCGCGTAGGCACACGCGATCACCGCGGAGTCGATGACCTGCGCCGAGATGGCGTCGAAGATGGGCGTCCAGTCGGCGTCGCAGATCGAGTGCGTCACGCCGCCCGTCTGCATGCTCAGGTCCAGGTAGGCCTGACCGCGGTTCTCGCCGCAGGAACACTCCGGATCGCCGAACAGACCGCAGCCGTCGATGTAGCCGACGAAGTCCACGATGCTGTGGAACGTGTAGCCGGGCGCGACCTGGCCGAACGCCGCGTCGAAGTCGCGGGCCGCGCGGGCGCCGCGCTCGTCGTCGTCCGTGACCACGACCACGTGCGTGGCCGCGCCGGGGCGCAGGAAGCCGCGGTACTCGGGCAGGTGCTCCAGGCCCACGGCGAGGGCCTCGCGGCTGTGGAGCGGGTGGCGGGCGTGCAGGTAGCGGTCGGAGTCCGTGTCCGGGCAGCCCGGGGCGCCGCTGAGCGGCGGGGGCACGCAGATGGGGAAGAACTCCTGGGCGTCGCGCTCGGGGTAGATCTGTTGGTCGGGGCCGACGATGACCACGCGGTAGTCGATGCCGGCGTCGCCGATGGTCGCCGCGAAGGTGTTCAGGTTCGCGGTGACCGTCTCGATCTCGTCGCGCATGCTCGGCGAGGCGTCGATGAACCACAGAATGTCCGTGGGCCGGGCGGCCCCCTGCGCGCGGGAGGAGAGCACGGCGCACTCCCCCACCTGCGCGTCCACGCCCGCGGGCCCGGCGTCGGGGGTGGCAGCCTGTCCGCCAGAGGCGGGCTGACCGCCGGTCGTCGGCTGACCGCCTGTGCTCGACGCGCCGCCCTCGCCGCCCTGCCCTGGGCTGCCGCCGGGCGCCGGCCCCAGGTCCACGAGCGGGAGCAGATCCTCGTCGCCGCCGGTGATGACCGTGGTTGCGTCGCGGCCGCTGATCCGGAGTCCGGCGTCGGCCGGGGACCCGGAGCCGCCCTTCGAGTCCGCGCTGCCCGTGTCCGTGCAGCCGAGCGCCAGGGCGCAGGCGCCGAGCGTTTTGCCGAGAGTCCGCCGCTTCATCACCGCCTCCTTCGCCGCAGGCCGCACAGGCCCGCGAGGCCGAACAAAAGGGCCAGCGCGGGGCCGTTCGCGCCGCCGCCGCCCGCCCGGCAGTTGCAGCCATCGGCCGCGCCGCCCTTCGAGATTTTCTGGTCGCCGCCCGCGTCGAAGCCGGCGTCGGAGTCCGGGGGCAGAATCAACCCGCCGCCCACGTCGGCGAAGCGGCCGGCGTCGTCGGTCGCGCCGGCGTCCCCCGCGTCCGTGTCGCCCACGGGGCCCTCGGACTCGGGGTACATACACTGCGCCGTACCCTGCACGACCGTGCAGATCTCGCCCGGGGGGCAGCGGGCGTCCACGCAGGGGTCGGCCACGCAGGCGCCCTCGTCGCAGCGCTCACCGTCGGGGCAGGCGCGACCGGCGCAGGGGTCCGGGCCGCACAGGCCGTCGTGGCAGCGTTCGCCGTCCGGGCAGGCCACACCGCCGCAGGCGTCGGCGACACAGGCGCCGTCCACACAGGCCTCGAAGAGCGGGCAGGCGCGCTGTGCGCAGCTCGACGTACACGCCCCGCCGCGGCAGAAGAACCCCTGCGCGCAGGCCGTGTCGCCGCAGGGCTCGGCCCAGGGGGAGGTCGGCTCGGTGCAGCCATCCGCGCCGCAGTCGGGCACGCAGAAGCCGGAGACACAGATCAGCGCGTCCGGGCACTCGTTGGAGACACAGGGCGGCGCGCAGTCGCCGAACAGACAGCGCCCGCCGTCGGGACACACGGCGCCCTCGTCCACGCGGCCGTCGCAGTCGGCGTCGTCGCCGTCACACTGCTCGACCGCGTCGTCGCCGCAGCGGCCGCAGCCGTTGCGCAGGTCCTCGTCGATCACACCGTCGCAGTCGTTGTCCCGCGCGTCGCAGACCTCGCGGCCCGCCTCGTCCTTGGGCACGCAGGTCATGTCGGCCTCGGCGCACTGCTGCAGACCGGCGGCGCACACGCCGGGCTCGCCCGTGGCGCACAGCAGGCCCTCCTCGGGGGCCTCGTCGATCTGGCCGTCGCAGTCGTTGTCCAGGGCGTCGCACAGCTCGGGTCCCGGCTCGGCCTGCCCCTGGCACTCCACCGCGCCGTCCACGCACACCCGCACGCCCGCCGCGCACAGGCCCGCCTCGCCGGTCTCGCAGGGGGCGCCGACGTGCACGTCCTCGTCGGCGCGGCCGTCGCAGTCCTCGTCCAGGCCGTCGCAGCGGGCGTCCAGGCCGTCGGGCGCGGGGTCGCCGCCGTCGCACTGCAGCACCCCGGCTTCACACACGCGGCGGCCGTCCGCGCACAGCCCGAGCAGGCCCGTGTCGCATTCGTCGCCCACCCCGGCGGGCGCGTCGTCCACGGCGCCGTCGCAGTCGTCGTCCAGGCCGTTGCAGGTCTCGGCGCCGGCCGCGGCGCCCTCGCAGGCGAGCGCCCCGGCCACACAGCGGGACACACCGGCCGCGCAGGGGCCATCGAGCCCGGTGTCACAGGCCTCGCCCTCGCCGGCAGAGGCCCCGTCCACCACGCCGTCACAGTCGTCGTCCACGCCGTTGCACTGCTCGGCCGAGGGGTCCGGCGCGTCGCAGCGCAGGCCGCCCGCCGCGCACACCCGCACGCCCTCGGCGCAGGCGCCCGGCTCGCCCGTGGGGCAGACTTCGCCCACGCCCGCGGGCTCGTCGTCGGTCTGGCCGTCGCAGTCGTCGTCCACGCCGTTGCACAGTTCCGGCGCGGCCTGGGGACCTTCACACACGAAACCGCCGTCGACACACAGCCGCCGCCCCGCGGCGCACACGCCGAGCAGGCCCGTGTCGCAGGCGTCGCCCACACCGGCGACCTCGTCGTCGATGCGGCCGTCGCAGTCGTCGTCGACGCCGTTGCAGAGTTCCGGCACCGGGGAGACGGCGGGCAGGCAGCCCTCGACGCCGGCCAGGCAGCTCACCTCGCCGGCCGCGCAGGCCCCGAGCGCGCCGGTGTCGCAAGCGCCGCCCACCGCGAAGCCGTCGTCGGCCGCGCCGTCGCAGTCCTCGTCCACGCCGTCGCAGGTGTCGTCCGCCCGGGGGCCCTCGGCGCCCTCGCACAGCAGGCCGCCGGCCACGCAGGCCCAGGCGCCGCGGGCGCAGATGCCCAGCCGGCCGGTGTCGCACTCGGCGCCCACGTCCAGGGCGTCCTCGTCGATCAGGGCGTCACAGTCCTGGTCGCGACCGTCGCAGATCTCCTGGGCGTCCTCGCGGCAGTCCTGGCACACGTCGCCGCGGCCGTCGTTGTTGGCGTCGGCCTGACCGGGGTTGGGCAGGGTCGGGCAGTTGTCGCACACGTCGCCGCGGCCGTCGGCGTCCCGGTCGGCCTGGTCGGCGTTGGCCTGGGGGCAGTTGTCGCAGGCGTCGCCCCGGCGGTCCCGGTCGGCGTCGGCCTGGGCCGCGTCGGCGTTGCCGGGGCACACGTCGCAGGCGTCGCCCACGCCGTCGCCGTCGCGGTCGGCCTGGTCCGGGTTGGGCACGAACGGGCAGTTGTCATCGGCCGCGCAGATGGCGTCCTCGTCGTCGTCCCCGCAGGGGCGGCCGAGGCCCCACTTCACGTGGGCGCAGAAGGGCGGGCTCTGCTCGCCGGGCGCCAGGGGGCCCACGTCCGCCCGCAGCGCCATCGTCAGGTCGTAGGGGCGGTCGGTGAACAGGTCGCGGTCCACGTCCGTGTCGCGCAGATCGCGGTCGCGGAACGCCCGATGCAGCGTGGGGCAGGCCCGCGCGACCGTCTCCAGGCGCAGGCGGCTCTCGCTGAAGCCGCCGATCTCCCACTGCGTCACGCGCGGCTCGTCGGGGTCGGGGTACAGCGCCAGGTAGGTCGTCGGGGCGACGGGGTCGTCCCCCTGGTCGAACTCGTACAGCCGGGGCGGGTTGCCCTCGGCGCGCGCGCCGCGGTCGTCGGCGGACGTGCCCGAGAAGATCAGGTCGCCGTCCACGTAGGGGTAGAACGCCAACTCGTCGATGCGGGTGTTGGTCACGTTGGTGAAGCGCCAGCACTGCGTGACCACGTTGCAGTCCAGGGTGGCGTCCAGGTCCACCTGCACGTCCCCGGCGCGAAACGTCGAGACCAGGTGGTTCTCCGTGCCGTCGGCCACGACGTTCACGCCGACCATGTCCGCAGACTCGAGCACGTTGCCCTCGCGCACGCCGCCCTGCCCGGAGCACAGGAAACCCATGCTCTCGTACACGGTGCCCTGCGCGCGCTGGTCGGGGACGTCGTTGGCCGGGTCGAAGAACGCGCTGTCGCCCTGCGAGGTCGCGATGCCGAACGCGCCGAACACATCCATGCGCAGCCGCAGGTGGCCCAGCGCCGGGTCGCAGGCGGCCGAGGTCTCCATGCGGTGATTGAAGCGCACGGGCGCGGCGCCGGCGGGGCCGACGAGCGCGGTGAGCAGGGAGAACGTGAGCAACGAACGCAGCGTACGGGCCATGGCGGATCCTCGACCGCCGACGATAGCGGGGCGGGAGACTCGGATAAAATGGAATGAATCGAAGCGGCGATTCAAATTCACTGAACCTCGTCTCCGTTTGACCGCGCCGAGGATCCCCCATAGAGTCGCAGACGTGGCCATCACCCGCCCCACTCTGGACGACATCGGCAGCCCGGCCATGCGCGCGGACCTGCACGAGAACGCGGCGATGTGGATCGGGGCCAGCATGGCCGCCCACGCCGCGGGGCTCGTCGAGGTGCTCGAAGTCGCCGACGCCCAGATTGCCGGCTCGCCGCGGGGTGCACGCCTCCGCGCAATGCGCGAGCCCATGGCCCCCGAGGACGAGGAACGATGGCTCGAGCTGGTGGCACGGTGCAGGAAACAGCGCTCGTCTCGCTGACCTGCCGTCTGGTCCAGGCCCTCGAGGCCGCGGACGTCCCGTACGCCCTCGGCGGGGCGCTGGCGCTCGGTTACCATGCACCGCCCCGCGGTACGCGCGACGTCGACCTCAACATCTTCCTCCCCGCCGAGCAAGCCACGCCGGCGTTCGAGCTGCTGCGTGGGGCCGGTGTCGATCTGGACGTCGAAGCGGCGGCCCGCAGCGCTGCCACCCGCGGGGACGCGATCGGCACGGCCGACGGGATTCGCGTCGACCTCTTCGTGAACAGCATCCCCCTGCACGACGCCGCGCTCGAGCGCAGGCAGCGGGTGGAGTTCGCGCAGGTGCCGTGCTGGATCCTGTCTGCAGAGGATCTCGCGGTGCTGAAACTCCTCTTCAACCGGCCAAAGGACCGCATCGACGTGGAGCAGATGTGCTTCACCCTCGGCGCGGAGTTCGACTACGACTACGCGCACCGGCAACTGCAGGCACACGTGGGCGAGGACGAGCGCACGGAGGTCTTGCGGCGGTTGCAGGTGGCCTACGGGGCGGGGTAGCTCTCGACCCGCAGCTCGGCGAGCAGCGCGCCCAGGAACGCCTGCCCGGCGCGGCCGAGGGGCAGGTCGCGCCGCGAGACGATGTGCGGCCGGTAGGTCCAGGTGTCGCCGCCGGGGAACGGCACCCGCACCAGCGCGCCGCTCTCCAGGTGGGGCGCGGCCATCCAGCGCGGCAGCCAGCCGAAGCCGGCGCCGGCGCGGATCGCCGTGAGTTTGCTGTGGAAGTCCGCCAGCAGGACGACCTGGCTGCACCCGAACCACGAGGGCCGCGGCGTCTCGACGAAGGCCGGCGCGCTGTCGCGCACCACCAGTTCCACGTGCGCCCGCAGCGCGTCCCGGTCGACCTCGCCCGCGCTCGCCAGGGGGTGCGTGGGCGCCACGAGCAGGTCCATGGGCAGGTCGGGCAGCGCCACGGCCTCCCAGGCGCCGGTGCCGTCGAACTCGAGCATCAGCATCAGGTCGGCGGCGTCCGAGTCGAAGCGCGCCGCCACGCCGCTCTGGTACTCGACGTGGATGCGCACGCGTGTGGGCACGCCGAGCGCGTTGAAGCTGGTCACCGCGCGCATCACGGGCTCCAGCGGGTGCACGCCGTCGATCACCACCGAGAGCACGGGCTCCCAGCCGGCCTTGAGCGACTGCGCCACGCGGTCGAGCCGGCGCGCGTGCTCCAGCACCGCGCGGGACTCCTCGAGCACCCGCTGCCCCGCCGGCGTCAGCCGCGCCTGGTGGGCCGTGCGGGTGAACAGCGGCACGCCCACGGCCTCCTCGAGCCGGGTGACGGCGTAGGTCACGGCCGAAGGCACGCGGTGCAGCGCCCGCGCCGCGCCCACGAAGCTGCCGTGGCGGTCGATGGCCTCGAGGACGACGAGCTGATCCAGGGTGAAGTGCGGCGGGGGGTGGGCGGCGGTCATGCTCGCGGCGCGGGCTGCGCCTCGATCAGCGCAGGATGGCGTTGATGGCCGTGTTCAGGTCGCTCTCGCCGGAGCGGTCGGCGTAGAAGTACTCGAACGTGCGCCCGCGGACGAGGGCGTTCCAGGGCAGCGCGAACTCGCCGTTCGGGCCGATGTACGGCCAGATGTGCTGGAAGGTCGTGGCGAAGCTGCCCGTGCCGTCGTGGTCGACGTAGAACATGTTGGGGTCGGCGCCGTAGTGGTCGGCGTAGCTGCGGCAGAACTCGACGTCCGGCTGGCCGTAGTTGGCGTCCTCGCCGACGATGATGACCGGCTTCAGCGCGTCCGGCCCGAGCTGGCCGGAGATCTGGTTGATCGCGTCGAACGCCTGGGGCAGGAACTGGGCGCAGGCGGAGCACCAGCCGGCGCTGGCGATGAACCACATCGCCTTCGCCTCGGCGCCGAGCTCGTGCATGCTCACCATCTCGCCGGTGCCGCAGTTCTGGAGCTGGAAGTCGCTGACCACCTCGCCGAGCATCACGGGGCGGGGCAGGATCTCCACGTCGATGACCTGGTCGGCGTTGCACCAGGTGTCGCCGCCCGCGACGGGCGTGGAGCGGTTGGTGCCCTGGGCGACGGTGACCTCTTCGAACTCGACACCGTGCAGCGTGGCGGTGAAGTGCTCGCCCACCGCGCCGAGCGCGCTGATCTCCACCACGCCCGACTTGGGATAAAACACCTGCTGGCAACGCCCCGTGGCCGGGTTGCAGCCCTTGAGACCCGCGACGCAGACGTCGCAGTCGGCCAGGTTGGTGCCGGCGAGATCGTAGAGCCCCGGGCCGATGCGGCCCTCGGTGTCGCGGATGTCCAGCAGCACGGCGTTCATGGGGTTGGCCTCGCCGTCGAGGCCCTGGTAGTGCAGGCCGGCGGCCTCGAGCGTGGCGCGCTCGTTCACCGGCGCGAACGCCTCGCCCTCGCAGGTGGGCAGCGGCGCGGCGTCCGGCTCGGGGGGGGCCGCGTCCGGCTCGAGGGCCGTCGGCGCGGCGGCCGCGTCCGGCGACTGCGCGGCGGGGGTGCCGCCGGTGTTGTTCGACTCCGGGCCCGCGCCCTCGCCGGCGTCCGCACCCGAGGCGCTCGCGCCGCCCCCGGAGCCCGACGCCCCGGGCAGGACCTGCGTATCACCGCCGCCGCCGTCGCCCTCGCACCCGAAGACCGAGACAGCGACCGCGAGCAAACAGACATTCCGGAATCCGCGCATGCATCCCCCAAAGGCCGCCCGTGGAAGTACGGACGTTCGGACGATTGAACATGAAACGGCGGCCCAATGCGAGCCCGGGACGAGCCCGACGCGAAATCCTGATAGAACACGCGGTGATGGCACACCCACCCGCACGCAGGTTCGAAGGCAAGGTCGTGGTCGTGGTCGGCGCGTCGCTCGGCATCGGCGCCGAGGCGGCCCGTCGATTCGCCGCCGGGGGCGCCCGGCTGGTGCTCGCCGCCCGGGGCGTGGAGCGCCTCGAGGCCTACGCCGCCGAGCTGCGCGCGACCGGCGTCCAGGTGCTCGCCGTGCCCACGGACATCGGCGACCCGGCGGCCTGCGAGGCCCTGCTCTCGAAAACGATACAGACGTTCGGTGGACTGGACGTCCTGGTGAACAACGCCGCGCTCCACCATCGTGGGCCCGTCTCGACCGTGGCGCCGGACGCGCTCGCGCACATGGTCGACATCAACCTGCGCGCCGTGGTTTACCTGACCTGTCTGGCCCTGCCGCACCTGCGCGCGCGGGGCGGCGGCGTGGTGGTCCAGGTGGCCTCGCTGGCCGGCTGCGTGCCCACACCCGGCTCAGCCGTCTACTCGGGCACAAAGTTCGGCGTGCGGGCGTTCTCCCGCGCCCTGGACGACGAGCTCGCCGGCACGGGCGTGCGCATCAAGGTCGTCTCACCGGGGCCCGTGGACACGGGGTTCATCCTGGACGACCTCGACCGCGTCACGGATCTCACGCTCTCGCAGCCCATGGTCACGGCCGGCGAGGTCGCGCAGGCCATCGTGGAGATCGCGCTGAACGATCGTTTCGAGAACAAGATGCCGGGGTCGAGCGGCGTGCTCACCACGATCGGCTATCTGTTCCCGGGCCTCGGTCGTTGGCTACGGCCGAAGCTGGAGAAGAAGGGCCGGGCCAACAAAGCGCGCCTGAAAGCGCGGCTGGCCGCGGCCAAGGGCCCCTGAGCGTGGCCTCCATCGGACACGTGGCCGTGGGCATGCTGGCGGGCCGGCTCTACACGGGCCGCCGGGCCTGGGCGGCCATGGCCGGGTTCTCGCTGCTCTCCCTGGCCCCGGACCTGGACGTGATCGGGTTCCGGCTCGGTATCCCCTACGACGACCCGCTCGGCCACCGGGGCGCCAGCCACGCGCTGTTCACGGCGCTTTTGCTCGGGTTCGCGTTGGCCGCGGTGGCCGCGCGCCGGGGCGCACCCTTCCGCCGGATGGCCGTGTTCGCCGTGGCGGTGTTGGCCAGCCACGGCCTGCTGGACGCCGCCACGGACGGCGGCCTCGGCGCCGCGCTGCTGTGGCCGTTCAGCGACGCGCGGATCTTCTGGCCCGTGACGCCGCTGCCCGTTGCGCCCATCGGGCGGGGGATGCTGTCCGCGCGCGGCCTCGAGGTGGTCTGCATCGAGACGCTCTGGTTCGCGCCGCTGTTCTACGGGGCGCTCCGCCGCACGCCGCCCCCATCGAATTGATGTGACGGTCGCCTCTTTGTGATGGGCGGCGCGCGGGTCTCCTGCCCGCGAGGCCCGGCCCGGGCCGATGGCACGACCGATGCTACGCAACGAGGGCCCACCCAGGGAGGTTCCCCTCATGAAGCGCACGTCGTCTCTCGTCGCCGCCACCTTTGCCGGGCTGCTGTCGCTCACCGTCGGCCTGCCGGGCCAGGTCCCGTCCGAGGCGCTCGCCGCGGCGCCCCCCATGGTCATCGAGCTGCCCAGCCCGACGCCCGCGGCCCCCGCGGAGCTGGCCGAATACGAGCGCCGCGAGCGGACCGCGCCGCCCGCGCTCGCGGGTTACACCGGCGGCTCGGCGGTGATCATCGGCACCACGGCCGCGATCGTGATCCTCGCCGTCGTCGTGCTCCTCATCGCGTTGTGAAGACACGCCGACGCGGTCTCTTCGCGGCCGCACTCATGCTCGCCCTCGCCGTCGCCCTGACCGGGTGTCACACGGGCGGCTCGGCCGCGTATGTGCGCGACACACTCGACGGCGACCCCGGCTGGGTGGGCGTGCGCTCGGTCACCGCGCTCGAACAGACCGGGGCCAACGACTGCGGCGACGTGACCGCGGCCATGGTGCTCCAGTACTGGGGCCATCCAGGCGGGCCCGAGGGCGTCCGCGCGGCGAGCGGGCAGCCGGCGAGCCTCGGGCTCTCCGCCGGTTTCCTCCGGGACCACCTGCGCGCGCAGGGCCTGCGGGCGTACCTGGTGGCGGGCACCGCGACCGACCTGGAGCGCGAACTCCGGGCCGGTCGGCCGGTCATCGTCGGTGTGGCCCGGACATCGCTGGTGGGCGCCAAGGCCCACTACGCGCTGGTGGTGGGGATCAACCCGATCCAGCAGGCGGTGCTGCTGCTGGATCCGGACGACGGCGGGCGGCGTCAGAGCCTCGCGGACCTGCGCGAGGTCTGGCAGCCCACGGGAAACCTGATGATCGTGGTCTCTCCGTGAAGCAGCCTCGACGTCAGAACTGGCTCCAGAGGAGCTGGTTCGTGACCTCGTGGTGGAACTGGATCTCCGAGGTCTTGACAATCGAGCCGAGGGCCTTGGGGCAGCGGTCGGCCTGCGCCTGCTTCAGCGCGGCGAACTTCTCGTGGACCTCTTCGCCGAGCAGGTCGGCGCTGAACTTCGACGCCTTGAAGTTGCGGATGGCGTCGTAGATGTTGTCCGGCAGGAACCGCGTGCGGGGGCGCTTGTCGTTGTCCGGCGTGCCCGCGGAGCCCTCGAGGCCCGTGCGGACCAGGGCGTAGAGCGCCATGTAGGCGTTGGCGTCCGGGGCGATGGAGCGGACCTCGATGCGGGCCGACTTCTCGTTGCCGAGGGGGATGCGGACCATGGAGCCGCGGTCCACGGCCGAGGCCTTGATCTGGTTGGGCGCCTCGTAGTGCGGGTCGAGCCGGCGGTACGAGTTCACGCTGCTGTTCAGGATCAGGCAGATGTCGTTGGCGTTGTTCAGAATGCGGTTGATGAAGTCCCAACCGGAGTTCGCCAGGCCATCTTTACCCTTCTTGTCCCAGAAGAGGTTCTTGCCCTTCTTGGCGAGCGAGATGTTGGTGTGCATGCCGTTGCCGTTCACGCCCGTGACCGGCTTGGGCAGGAAGCTGGCCGTCATGTCCATCTGCGCGGCGACCTGGCGGCTGAGCAGCTTGTAGAGCTGCACCTGGTCGGCGGCGATGCCGACTTCACTATAGGAGTAGTTCATCTCGAACTGCGAGGGCGCCACCTCCGGGTGGTCCTTCTCGTTCTGGAAGCCCATGGCCCGCTGGACCTCGGCCGCCGTGTCGATGAAACGGCGCAGGGCGTCCCCCGGGAGCGAGTGGTAGTAGCCACCCTCGGAGATGAAGTCGAACTTGCCGGTGTCCTTGTAGTGGCGCTCGGCGTCGCGGCCCTTGAAGAGGAAACCCTCGATCTCCATCGCCGCGTTGACGATGGTCTGCTCCTTCTTGAAGAGCGCCTCGGCCAGGTCCTTCAGGCGGGCGCGCATGTCGGCCACGTAGGGCGTGCCGTCCTTCTCGCGGACCTCGCCGAAGACCAGCACCTTGCCCGGGCCGAAGACATCCGACGGCAGCCAGTAGAAGGCCGGCCAGTCGATGCCCAGGCGCAGATCGGACTCGGCCTGGGCCGAGAAGCCGCGGATCGACGAGCCATCGAACGTGAGATTGTCCGCCGACTTGAGCAGGAACTTCTTGTCGTAGTCGAGCATGTGCATGCGCCCCTCGAGGTCCGAGAAGCAGACCGTGACGGCCTTGATGCGCTTCTCGTCGTGGAGGTACTTCATGCGCTCCTCGGCGATCTTCTCCGGGGACACGCGGTCGAGGCGCTGCTGCTTGGCGGCGAGGTTCATCTCCTCGAGCTGGTCGTAGGGGATTTCGAGGAACTCGCGAAGGGCGGGATTGGTGGCCATGGGGTCTCCGGTGGGCTTGGGCAGACTGCGTCTGCAAGATGCGCCGCGAAGATTACTCCGCAGGCTTTTTGAGTCAAGCGACCGGCAAATTATTCTAATTTTCTACATTGCGTGTGTTTTTGCCGCCAGGAGTGCAACGAAACGGCGGCCGGGGCATCTACTTCGAACATGCGCCGAATGATCGTCCGAATGGCCGTCCGAATGGCCGCCGTGCCCCTGCTCGCGATGCTCACCGCCTGCCCCAACCCCCCGGCGGGCACGGAGACCCGCGCGCCGATCGCCGAGTGCGCCAAGATCGGCGCGCAGTGCCGCCTGCCGGACGGCGTGCTGGGCGTGTGCGAGCACGCGACGCCCAACGACGTCCGCCTCGCCTGCATGCCGCAGCACTAATCGGACGCTGAAAAAGTCCATCCTGGGACTTTTTCAGCCCCGCTGCGCCGAAGTGAATTCGGCTCCGCTCCCGGAATCATTCGGCTTTTTCAAAGCCTCGGTGATTCCGCCGGGCCGTCCTGGCCCGGGCAGGCTGCTCCTTGAGCAGCCCGCGAGGCCGCGTCAGGGGCAGGGCCCGTCCAGGGGGCAGCGGATGACCTCGCTCGTCGCGTCGTGGGCGAGCACCACCATCACACCCGTGTCGTCCACCGCGACGCCGCGCGCCAGCCCCGGACCGAGCGGGTAGTCCGCGATGAAGGACCCCGTGAGCAGGTCGATCACCAGCAGGTGCCCGGTCGGGTTCACGTCGAAGCTCGGGTCGTTGTCGCGCAGGCCCGCGACGCCGCCGATGTAGGCCCGCGTGCCCCGAATCGCGAGGCCCAGGAAACCATCGCCGAAGCCCGTGGGGTTCCAGCGGGTGACGACCGTGGGGGCCTCGCCCCCGAACGAGTGCACGAGCACGCCGAGCGCGTCGCCGATGGGGTCGGTGGGCGTGGCGAAGCCGGCGATGTAGGTCTCGCCGGGGATGCGGACCACCGCCCAGCCCTCGGAGTAGCGGGCCTCGGGGATGTCGGCGCGGGCGTCGACGACGGGCGGGCAGATGCACATGGGCTCGCCGGCCAGCGGGCAGCTCTGGTCGTAGCCCACGAGCGCCATCTGGCCGCCCAGGGAGCCCGTCATCCAGATCGTGCCGTCGCCGTAGGTGACCGCCTTGCCGGTGCCCGGATTGCCGATGTTCCAGCCGCAGGCGTTGCCGTTCGCGTCCCCGCCGATCACCCAGAAGGCCGGCACCGGGTTCGCACCGGCCATGAACACGCGGCCGAGGGCGTCCACGGCGAGGCCCCACACGTTGCTCTCGCCCACGCCACCGAACAGCGGCTGCAGGAACACCAGGTCCAGCGCCGGCCGGGTGAAGCGCGCGTAGAAGCCCTGCGGCTGGTCCTCGGGGTAGCCCCCCAGCATGCCGCCCACCAACAGATCGCCGCCGATCAGGGCCATGCCCATGCCCCGCGCGCCGCGCATGACCTGGGGGTGGACGATGGGTCGATACGCCGTGAGCGCCCCGGTGCAGGTGTCCAGCGCCGCCATCGCCGGCTGGTCGCCGTCGTGGCCGCTCATGTAGAGCGCGCCCTGGCCATCGGCCAGGATGTGGCCGGCCTGATCGAAGGGCAGCGACGCCCGCCAGTGCGCCTGGCAGCAGCGGCCGCCCTCGCAGCGGTCGAGGCCCGGGTCGCAGCAGTTGCCACCGCAGGCGAAACCATCGCAGCCGCAGCGACCGTCGGCCCCGCAGTTCTGGCCCCCCGGGCAGGCGCCGCAGGAGCCCCCGCAGCCGTCCGGGCCGCAGACCCGCCCGTTGCACTGGGGCACACATCGGCACTGGCCGTCCTGACACGCCGTGCCGCCGGGGCAGCCGCCGCAGGAGCCGCCGCAGCCGTCGTCGCCGCACTGCCGGTTCGTGCAGTCCGAGGCGCAGATGCACGCGCCGTCCTGGCAGCGCTCGCGGTCGGCGCAGCGGCCGCAGAGGACGCCGCAGGCGCGGTCCGGCCCGCAGGAGAGCCCGGTGCAGTCCCGCGTCTCGGGGCAGCCCGCGGGCGGGGCCTCGCAGTAGCCGTCCGAACACACCTGACCCACGGGGCAGGCGCCGCACGCGCCGCCGCAGCCGTCGTCGCCACACTGCCGGTCGCCGCACTGCGGCAGACAGACACACACGCCGTCCGCGTTGCACTCCGTGCCGTTGGGGCACGCCGCGCCGCAGGGTGTGTTGCACACGGGATCCGTGCCGCAGCGGCGCGCGCCACAGTCCGCCAGCCCCGGGCAGCCGTTGGGAATCGGCGCGCACTCGCCCTGTTGGCAGAACGTGCCGTCCGCGCAGAAGCCGCAGGCGCCGCCGCAGCCGTCGCTCCCACAGGTGCGGCCGTCGCACTGCGGCACGCAATCACATCGGCCGTCGTGGCAGGTGAAGCCCTCGCGACACACCCCGCAGGACACGCCGCAGATGGGATCCGGCCCGCACTGGCGACCGGTGCAGTTCTGCAGCGCCGGGCAGTCGTCGGGCGGCGGCGGCGTCGCCGCGTCGGCCTCGGGGTCCGGATCGGGCCGGGCGTCACCGACGGGCGCGCGGGCGTCCCCGCTGGGCGGCGCCGGCGGCTCGTCGCGATCCGTGCGCGAGACCAGGGCGTCCCCGCCCCCCGCCGCGCTCGCACCGAAGTCGCGCGACAACGGCGCGACGTCGAGATCGACGCAGGCGGTCAGGAGGAGCAGAGCGAGCGCGGGGAAGAGGCGGGCGACGGCGGGCATGGTGCAGGGATGATCGCACGCGGCGGGGCGGGGCGGCAACTCGGGGCATCGGGCACGCCGGGCGGACGGACCTCGGCGATCGTCAGGGGCAGTCGAACCGACCCGACAGGACCTCGAGCCGCCCCGGCGCGACGCCGACGCGATAGGCGATCACGTAGCGCCGGCCGTCCCACACGAGGGCGGGCGGCCCCGCGTGCGCGCCGACCTGGCTGAGCAGGACCGGGCGACCGGCGCGCCCGGCCGCGTCCACGCGGCAGAACCACACCTGACTGCGGCCGTCGCGCACCTCGCGCCAGGCGATCCCGTAGCCGGCGTCCGCCACCACGATGACCGGATCGCTGGCCGCGTACGCCGGGTTCGAGAGCGTCAGCGGCGCGGTCTGGGCGGGGAACGCCACGTCCGGGAACCGCACGGCGATCGTGCCCGCGTCGACGGTGACCAGGGCCACGTTGTTGGCGTCGAGCGCCGCGAGCGCGGGGTGACGCGGCGTGGTGTCCCCTTCGGCGACGATCCCCTCCGCGACCGCCGAGAGGAGATCGTCCCCGGCGCGGACCAGCGTGACGTCACGCGTCGCGTCGATCTCCACGGCGAAGAACACGGCGCCGTCGGCGATCGCGACCGCCGATGCCGCGTCCGCGGGCGGGAGGCCCGCCGTGGGGATCAGCCCGTGCACGCTGGCGCGCCCGGGGGCCAGCGTATCGATCCGCGCGACGTGGGGGCCGTAGACGATCAGCCAGTCGCCGAGCCCGCGGGCGACGAGCCGGGCCCGACAGTCCGGCTCGCAGGCCAGACCGAACGCGGCGAAGTCGCCCGGGGTCGTCGTGCGGAGGTCGGCGCCCAGCTCGGCGGTGAGCACGTTGTCCGTCCCCTGGAACCCGGGCTGAAGGCTCACCCAGCCGTAACGGGCGCCGTCCCAGCCGAGGCCGCCGGACACCGTGACGGTGTCGGGCAGCGAGACGCTGGGGGGCCGCAGGTCCAGCGCCGGTCCGAGGCGGTCCACCCGCGTCGCCGCGCCCCGATGGGTGGCCACCAGGGATTCGTCGCCGACGGCGAGGAGCTGCACGTAGGCGTCCTCCATCGCGCCCAGGTCGTGCGCGACGCGCGCGAAGGGCGGGTGGCCGTCGCAGGCGTCGGCAGCGTCGGCCAGGCCGTCGGCGTCCTGATCGGGCAGCGCGTCGAGCGGCGCGTAGCTCAGCACGCGTGTCGTCAGGCCGGCGTCCGGTCCGATCAGCGTCGTGGCGTGCAGATTCGGCCGGTCCAAACGCACGAGCGACGGCGGGTCCCCCATGAGGGCGATGATGTCGTCCGAGGCGTTGTCGTAGATGGCCCGGTGGACCGGGGCGTCGGTGAGGGTGGTCCGGTTTGGACGATTGCGCACGACCTCGACGAGGCCGGACGCGACCCGGCCGTCGTACGCCAGCAGGTAGGCGTTGGTGTTGGGGTGGACACCCAACGCGGGCAGGGCGCGCGGGTCGAGCCCCGCGAGCTGGATGGAGGCGATCAGCAGCACGAAGTCGTCGTCGATGAGGTCCAGGAGCCCGCTGCCATCCGGTCGCAGGGTCAACATGCCCAGCACGTTGGCCTCCGGAGACTCGGCCAGACGCAGGCGCTCGCCCGCCGAGCCCTGCGGGCGGTCGACCGTGGCGCCGTTCGCCGGGTTGTGGAACGTCACCCGGCCGAAGTCCGACGACGTGTAGAACAGCGCTCCGTTGGCCTTGCGAATCAGGTCCCCGACGGACGCCGTGTGATGCTCGATCGGGGTGTTGCCGTCCTGTTGGGTGGACCGGATGATGGCCTCGCCCGGCGCGCGCTCGGCGGTGGCGGTCACGGTGTCGGTGGCCCGCCCCACCGCCGCGACGAGGGGGTTGGTCGTGGGCCGGGAGAACGGCGCGCGCGTGCCCTGGGCGAGGTCGACCCGCCAGAGGCGTTCGACGCCTTCCGTGATCATGGACACGATCACCTGCGTGCCGCCGCTCGCACACAGACCGCCGACCGCGTCCTGGACGCGGGCCCGACAGGCGTCGGCGCCGTCTTCCAGGCCATCCGCGTCCAGATCGTCGCAGGGCTGGCCCCGCCCGTCGGCGTCTTCGTCCGTGATCACCTGGGCCGGCAACTCGGGGCAGTTGTCTTCGGGCGTCAGGACACCGTCCTGATCCGCGTCCGTCGAGAGCACGAGATTGTCCAGCCCGCCGGCGTCCGGATCGCCGGGCGTGAGGGTGAGCGCGACCCCCAGGCGGTCGAGGCCGTCGAGCGCCGGCGCGCCCCCCACCTGCGGCACGGCCACCGGGAGCGCGCGGGCATCCGCCAGCACGGCGTGGCGACCGGCGGCGTCCCGGCGCCACTCGATCTCGTGGGCGCCGCCGTCGGCCAGCGCGGGCACGTCCCACGCGGCGATCTCCTGGCGCTGCCCGCCGGGGGGCGCGGACTCCAGGGTGGCCCGCGGCGTGTCGCCCCCGGTCAGCCGCAGGGCCAGGCCCGCGGCCCGGTCGCCGATGATCTCGTCGCCGGGTTGGAGCGTGAGCCAGGCCGTGCCGCCGACGGGGAGCATCACCCGCGCGCGCACCCGGAACTCGCCGGACAGCGTGGGGATGGCGCGGCTGGTCCCGCTCGCGCCGCGCACGAGGAAACGCAGCCGCCCCCCCTCCACCCGCGGCAGAGCGGGCTCCGGGTTCAGGGGCGACAAGGCCCGCCAGGGGGGCGTCGGCGGTGTGTCGAAGTCGAGGCAGGCGACGTCGAGGTGACCCGCGGCGGCCCGGGTCGCGCAGAAGGCCGTCGCCCAGGCCTCACAGGCCTGCGAGTCCTCGTCGCGCGCGCCGTCGCAGTCATCGTCGATGCCATCGCAGTCGGTGTCGTCCGCAGCCACGGGCCGACACAGCCCCAAGGCCATCTCACAGCCGTTCGTCCGGTCGCCGTCGCGGTCCGCGTAGCCATCCCGACAGCGCAGGTAGTCACAGCGCCCGGCCACACACGTCGCCTCGGCCCCCAGCACGACACACGGCGCGCCGCAGGCCCCGCAGTCTGCGGGTGTGACGGCCACAGACGGCGGGTCCGTGACGCCGTCGCAGTCATTGTCCACGCCGTCACACGTCTCGGCCGCGGAGGGACCGCGGGTGGCGTCCTCGTCGTCACAGTCCTCGAGGTCGTCGGGGCAAAGGTCCGAGAAGAGCGCGAGGTCGTCCGGCACGCCCAGCGAGAGCGCGAGGTCGCCGTCGGAGTCCGCGTCGACACAGTCGTACGCGTTCGTCTCCCGGCTCAGCGGGGGTTCGGCGCGGCCGCGCACCTGGGCCCACAGGGTCACCGCGCCGACGCTCGTCGCGGTGAAGGTCACCCCGTCCGCCGCGACGTCGAAGAGGCCCGTGGTGCGACCGTCGGCGAGGCTCGCCGTGAAGATCACGTCCTGGGGCGTGCCGCCGAAGTCGGGGGAGAACTCCGCCTGGAGCGGCACCGGGACGCCCACCCGAGCGTAGGGCGGCGCCCGGAGGTCGGTGAGCGCGGGCAGCCGCGCCGCGGCGTCGGGGGCAGGCGGCCCCGCGTCGGGGGTGGGCGGCCCCGCGTCGGGGGCGGGGGGTCGGG
>CAINDO010000299.1 GCA_903847385.1 uncultured Myxococcales bacterium | reverse complement strand
GCGGCGCCGGCCTCGGCGCGCTCGTTCGACCGGTCCCGGGCGGCCGCGGTGCGCTCGGCGCGCTGACGCTCGGCCTCGACCTCGGCCTGCGCCCGCACGGCCGCGGCCTCGGTGAGCCGGCTCTGGCGCTCGGCGACGCGCTGCAGCAGGCCGATGGTGTCCGACTCCGGGCGCCACGTGGCGGCGCGCAGCAGCGGGAGCAGGGCGGCGACCTGCACGGCGACGGCCTCGGCGATCTGCGCCCCGGCGGCCTCGGCCTCGGTCCGGGCGATCGACGTGGAGACGCGCAGCTCCGTCCGCTCGCCTGCGGCCAGGGCGGCCACGGCGGCCGCGAACGTCTCGGTCGGCGCGGCGTCGTCCAGCCGAAAGCCCGCCGGCAGCGCGGCGAGGTGCGCGCGAAACGCTTCGGCATCGGCGGCCAGGGCGGCCTGCAGGTGCTCGCGGTCCACGGTGGCGTGGGCGGCGAGCGCGAACCCCACCTCGAGGCCCTCGGCGTGCAACCGCACGTACACCACGCCGTGGCGGTGGTGCTCGGCCGGGTCGCGCACGTTCGAGATCAGGGCCGACTGCTCGGCCAGCGCCGGGGCGATCTGCGCGCGGGCGGCGGCGTCGCGCACCAGGTACACCCACTGGTCCTGCACGGCGCGGTTGTTCCACACGCCCGGGATCTCGCGGGTGGCGGCCAGCTCCAGGCCGAGGGCGCCGGGCAGGGTGGTCAGCGGCGCGGCGAGCGCCAGCATGCGCTCCTTGGCGCGCATGCGGCCCAGATTGAACTGGTTGTTCGACCAGCACGCGCGGTCGTAGACCTGGAAGTCGGCCGGCGTCAGACCCTCGAACGCGGTGGTGAGCAAGTTCGCCATGGGTCGGGCCTTATAGCGGCGCCGGCCCGCACCGGCAACGGTCGCAAGCGGGTCAGCGCTCGAAGACCAGCGCGGCGTTCTTGCCCCCGAAGCCGAAGGCGCACACCAGCCCGCGCCGCAGCGCCGCCGGACGGCTCCGGCCGGGCACGTGGTCCAGGTCGCACTCCGGGTCCGGCTCGTCCAGGTTCAGCGTGGGGTGCAGGCGTTGCTCGGCCAGGCTGACCACCGTGGCGCAGGCGGCGAGGCCCGCGGCGGCGCCCAGGCCGTGCCCGACCATGGACTTGAGCGCCGGCACGGGGACCACCGAGGCGCGCGCCCCGAGGAATCGCCGCAGCACGCGCGTCTCGTTCTCGTCGTTCTGAGGCGTGCCCGTGCCGTGGGCCTCGACGAAGTCGATGTCGTCCGCCGACAGCCCGGCCATGCGGACCGCCTCGACCAGCGCGCGCTCGCGCTGCCTGCCCTCGGGCTCCGGCGCGGTCATGTGCCAGGCGTCCGTCGTCGCGCCGTAGCCGGACAGCACGGCGTCGATGCGGGCGCCGCGGGCCTCGGCGTCCGCGCGCCGCTCCAGGACCAGCAGCCCGGCGCCCTCGCCCATCACGAAGCCGTCGCGGCCCAGCGCGAAGGGCCTCGACGCGCCCAGGGGGTCGTCGTTGCGCTCCGAGAGCGCCCGGGCCTGCCCGAACGCGATCATCGCCGAGGGCACGATGGGGGCCTCCACGCCGCCGGCCAGGGCGACGTCGCACATGCCGGCGCGCAGCAGCAGCAGCGCGTGGCCCAGGGCGTCCGCGCCGGAGGCGCAGGCCGTCGAAAGCGTGGGCGCGGGGCCCTGGAATCCGAACTGCATCGCGATCCGGGCCGACGCGGCGTCCGGAAACGTCGACAGGACCGTCGTCGGCGGGACGAACCGGGGGCCCCGCGTGAAACACGCCTCGTGGGCCGTCCACACCCACTCCATCGGGGCGCAGGTGCCCGTGACCACGGCGACGCGTTCGCGCGCCATCCGCTCGGGCGCGAGGCCCGCGTCCTCGAGCGCCAGGTGCGCGGCCGCCACGCCGAAGTGGCCCGTCCGGTCCATGCGCCGCACCGCTTTGGGGTCCAGCCAGCGCTCCGGGGCGAAGTCGCGCACCCGGCAGCAGATGCGGCTGCGCCAGTCCCGCGTGTCCCAGAAGTCCACGGGTCCGCCGCCGTTGTGCCCGGCGAAAAGGCCCTCGGTGAAGGCCGCCCGGCCGATGCCGATGGGGGACACCACACCGAGCCCCGTGACGACGATGTCCGCCGGGCTCCGTGCGCGCTCGATCACTGGCGCAGGGCCTTCTCGGCCAGGGCGCCGAAGCGGCCGTCCCGGTCGAGCCGCACGGCCTCCTCCAGCGCCTTGCGGCCCTCGTCCCGGCCTTCGCGCGTGCCGAGCAGCGCGCGGCCCAGGTGGTAGTTGGCCTCGGCGGAGTTCTCGCGGTTCGACGCGGCCATGCGGTAGTGGCGGATGGCGTCGTTGGCCCGGCCCTCGGACTCGGCCAGGCGACCGGCCGTCAGCAGCACCACGGACTCGCCGGGGGCGACGCTGAGCGCCCGCTCGATGGCCGCCAGCGCCTGCGCGCGGCTGCCGGAGTCCCCCTGACCGGCCAGGGCCTCGGCCTGCAGGGCGAGCGCCTGGGCGATCACCGCGGGCCGGGCGTGCGCGCGCTCGGCCCGGGCCAAAGCCTCGGCGGCGCTGTTCTGGGCATCGTGCCACTGTTTGCGGGCAAGCCAGGCCCGCGCGGCGCCCAGACCCGCCTCGGCGCCGGCGCCGGCGACGAGCGCGCGCCGGTAGAAGCCGCCGGCGGCCTCGACCTTGCCGTCGCGCATCAGGGCGTCCGCCCGCGCCAGCTGGACGAAGGGATCGTTGGGGAGCTCGTCCGAGGCCGCGCCGAGCTCGCTCAAGGCGTCGGACACCCTTCCCGTCGACAGCGCGACGAGGCCGCGCACGTAGCGCTGCGTGGCGGCGTCGTTCACCGTGTTCTCGCCCTCGAGCAGGCGCGTGGCGTGCTCGACGTCCCCCGTGCGCAGATAGGCTCGCGCCAGGCGCCGGATGGCCGCCGGATGCTGCGGATCGCGCGTGAGCAGATGGGACAGCGCCGCGATCACCGACTGGTGGTCGTCGCGGGACTCGGCGATGGCGGCGGCCTGGTCCGCGGCGGGCAGGAAGTGCGGGTTGAGCTGCACCGCGGCGCGGCAGTGGTTCAGCGCACGCTCCGGGTCACCGTCGGCCATGGCCAGGCGGCAGAGGCCCCAGGCCGACTGGAAGTCCCGATTGTCGATCTCCAGCGCGCGCTGGAACGCGGCGGCGGCCCCCCGCCGGTCGTCCGAGGCGGCCAGCGCCTCGGCGTAGGCGCGGAACGGCAGCGCCCGGTCCTCGAGGCGGTCGTCCCCCTCGCCGCGGTTGCGCATGTTCTTCAGCTCTTCCAGGGCCTTCGGCGTGCGGTTCATCAGGTAGGCCGCCAGGCCCCGGTAGATGCGCACGTCCATCCAGCCGGCGTCCTCGTCGCGGGCCTGCCGCAGCACGAGCTCCGCCGCCTTCGGGTCCTTCAGCTCGATCAGCGCCCGCCCCTTGAGGAGCAGGAGCGCCGCGTTCATCTGCGAGGCCTCTTTCAGCCGCTGGAGCGCGCCGTCCGGATCGCCCCGCATCAACCGGAGCTGCGCCAGGTACTGCAGGTGCAGCAGGTTCTGCGGGTCGGCCTTCCAGGCCGCCGTGAGCACGTTCTCGGCCTCGTCCAGCTTGAGCTCGCGCATGTCCAGCGCGGCCAGGCCGACGGCGTGTCTCGGGTCCCCCGGCGCCGCCTGCTCGGACTGCAGGAACGCCTCGCGGGCCTTCTGCAGGTCGCCGCGCCGCAGCGCCGCGTCGCCCAGGGCGTCGAACACGAGGGCGCGCTGGGGCCGCGAGATCGAGGTGTCCGTCGACAGCGCGCGGAGCTCGTCCATGGACTCGTTCTCGCGTTTGCCGAGGCGAATCTGCAGGCGGGCCAGGGCGACGCGTGTCTCCAGGTGATCCGGGCTGTAGGTCGACAGGATCTGCTTGTAGGCCTCGAGCGCGGCGGTGTGCTCGCCCCGCGCGGCCCGGTGGTCGGCCAGGGCCTTCAGCGCGCCCACGTGCCCGGGCTCGGCCTGCACGGCCGCCCGCAGGTGTTCGATGCCGTCGCCGTTGCGCCCGGACCGCAGGCAGGCCAGGCCCATCACGTAGCGCACGTCCGCGTCCCCGGCGCGCAGGGCGACGAGGGGCTCCAGGGTGCGGCGCGCCTCCTCGGCCTGCCCGGCGTCGAGGGACTGCCAGCCGGCGGCCATGGTCGTGTCCTCGCGGTCCGCCGCCTCGATCTGGGCCCGTTGCAGCACCTGCCGGAGCGTGTCGCGCCGGTCGCGCTCGCCGAAGGTGACCACCCGCTGCGCCTCCAGGCGGGCCAGCATCGCGACGACGTCCCCCCGGCGCGCGGTGAGGCCCGGCCGCCCTAGCCCGCGCACCAGCGCGTTGCCCAGCCGCGCGAACGGGTCGGGGCTCTGGTCGGCCTCGGTCAGCGCGTTCACGGCGGCCACCGCGCCGGGCCAGGTGGCGTCCGCGGCCTTCTGGCGCGCCGTGGCGATCGCGCGGTCGTAGCGGTTGGCCACCGCCCGATAGCGCCACGTCGTCGTCAACGACAGCAGCAGCACGGCGGCCAGCGCGGCGGGCAGCAGGAAACGCACCCGGCGCGCGGGCGCCGGCGGCGGCTCCGTGGGCTGTGGCGCCAGGGTCTGCGGCGCGCGCTGGCGTTGCGCGACCACCAGATTGCCCAGGGCGTCCGTCCCCGGCCGGTCCGGATCGATGCGGGCGTCGAACACGCTGTCGAAGCGATCGGGGGGCTCGGCGGCGGCGGGTTTCTTGGGCGCCGGCCTGGCGGGCGCGGGGGCCGGGGCGGGCGCGGGCGGGGCCGCCGCCGGAGAGACCTCGGGGGCCCGCGGTGCGCGGCGCGGCGGATCGTTGGGGGCGGCCTCGGCGGCGGGCTTGGCCGGGCGGGCGCGGGCCGGACTCGCGGCGGGCGTGGGCTCGCTCTCGACCCGCGGGGGGCGAACGGGCTTCAGGTCCGGCGGCTCGGCGGCCCGGGCGGGCTTGCGC
>CAINDO010000298.1 GCA_903847385.1 uncultured Myxococcales bacterium | reverse complement strand
GTCGGACCCGGGACGCCGACCCGGACGAGCGTCGGGTCGCCGAGTTCGTCGTCAAGATCCTCAAGAAGCGCTTCTTCTCGTCGCCCGAGGCGTTTCGAACGACGCTCGAGGGCCACGTGCTGGCCCTGACGCAGCCCGCATCCGCGGCCCCGCGGCCGGCCATCTCGCGCTCCGTTCTGAGCCGGCACCTGGACGAGTTCCTGGCCGACGACGCCGAGTACACGACGGAGGACGACGACCTTCGCGAGACTGCCGTCGCTGAAACGGTGACGGTGGCGACGCACGCGCTGCCGACGATTGCGCCGCAGGACCAGGCCCTGCTCGACCAGCTCATGGCCTTCGCGCGAACCGCCGCGGGTCGACCGGACGCGAAGGCGCGTTGCCTCGTCGACTTCCTTCGCACGCAGCGAGCGCAGTCGCCGGACCGCCGCGTCATCGTCTTCACGGAGTACCGCGCGACGCAGAAGTGGCTGCTCGGGATCCTCGTCGCCGAGGGTCTGGGCGACGCGGAGACCATCGACCTGATCTATGGCGGCATGGACCCGGAGAAGCGCGAGGCCGTGAAGGCGTCGTTCCAGGCCGACCCCGCCGTTTCGCCGCTGCGGATCCTGCTCGCGACGGACGCCGCGTCCGAGGGTGTGGACCTGCAGAACTGGTGCGCCGATCTCGTGCACTACGAGATCCCGTGGAACCCGAACCGGATGGAACAGCGCAACGGCCGCATCGACCGGCACGGGCAGCGCGACCGCACCGGCGTGCGGATTCACCACTTCGTCGGCGCCGGATTCGAGGACGTGGAGAAGCTGCGCGCCTCCGGTGCGGAGGTGAAGGTCGGCGAGCTCGAGGGGGACCTGGAGTTCCTTTTCCGTGCGGCCGTGAAGATGGAGACGATTCGACGCGACCTGCACGGCAAGGTGGGACCGGTCCTGGCCGAGCAGGTGGAGCAGGCCATGCTCGGGCGGCGCCGTCGCCTGGACACGCACAAGGCCGAGGAGACCTCGGCGGCGGCGCAGGCCTTGCTGCGCTCGGAACGGAATCTCCGGGAAACGCTGCGCAACATGGCGCACCAACTCGACGAGACCCGCGCGGCGCTGCACCTGACCCCCGACCGCATCGAGACGGTCGTCCGTGTCGGCCTGGAGCTCGCGCGGCAGCCGCCGCTCGAGCCGGTCGGGGCGCACGCCTCTGGTGCCCGCGTCTTTCGGTTGCCGGCGCTCACGGGCAGTTGGGCGGTCTGCTCCGAGGGCCTCGCGCATCCGCACACCCACGTGCTGCGCCCCATCACCTTCGACCCCGAAGCGATCCGAGGGCGCGACGATGTGGTGCTGGCGCACTTGAATCACCGACTCGTACAGATGTGCCTGCGCCTGCTGCGCGCCGAGGTCTGGGCCGATCCGACTCAGCGCCGCCTCCAGCGCATTTCCGCCCGGCTCGTGGACGACGCGGCCACCGCCGGCCCGGCGCTCGTCGCATGGTCCCGCCTGGTGGTCTACGGCGCCGATCACGAACGCCTGCACGAAGAGTTGATGCCGACCGCCGGCACGATCGTCGAGGGCCGCTTCAGGGCGGGCAACGTGCGCGACGCCGAGCGACTCTCCAGTGTGGAGGGGCGGGGTGAGGTCCCGGCGTCAATTGCCGACGGCCTTCGTCGTCTCTGGCCCGACATGGTCGACCCGGTGCGCAAGGCCATCACACGTCGCGCCGGGGAGCGCGCCGAGCAGGTCTATCGCGAACTGGAGAAGCTCGCGCTCGACGAACAGGCGCGGATGCGGGCGCTCCTCGAGGAGTTCCGGCGACAGCTCGACGCGGTCCTGAACGAGGGCCCCGTCGCAGAGACCGCGGCATTGCTGCTGCCCATCCCCGGACTGGAGGTCGCGGACCCGCTCGCGGACGTCCGGCGCCACGCTGATGCCCTCCGTGAACGCCGCAAGGCGATCGACGGCGAGATCGCTCGTGAGACGGAGCGCATCGAACGGCGGTTCGCCAAGCTCGACTGGCGGGTGTTCCCGGTAGCGGTCACGTTCCTCATTCCGGCGCGGTCGGCGAGGTAGGGGGCGCAGCGGGCGACGGCGGGAGCTTGCACTCCGATCAGTCGTGAACGACCGGCCCGTCTCGAACGGTTGGACCCTCAAGGAACGCAAGGACGGCGGCCCTGAGCACTTCCGCTGCTCTCCAGATCGATTGCGCGTTCGACCGCCCAATGGGCCACGGCATCAGTGCGACTTCGACCGCGCGTCCCTGCGGCTTCACCAAAATGAGGCGGGTTGGCATGATTCGCTCGGTTGCGCCCTCGGCGGGGTAGATCAGCAAGCCCTTAGAGGGTGTGTACATAATATCAGCCATGCGGTACTCTGTGAAAAACAGAGGTCGCCATGGACGAGAACGTAGTTGAACCTGAATCTAGTTCGCCTTCGGGAGTGAAAAGGCCAGTGGGTAGGCCGAAGCTCCTGTCCACCGAGCATTTGGTGGCGTTGGCTGAATTGGCCCGGGAGACCCCCGCGTCGTCCTGGTGGGACATCGGGCGAGCATTCACGCGGCGGACTGGCCTCAAAGTCAGCCCTGGCACGCTTCGCACCGCCCTTCGTGGGCTTGGATTCGTCCGCCAGCAGCGTGTGGCGGGGGCGGCCGCGGACGTGGGGGGATCCGCATCCGCAGCGACCCCGCCGGCTGCCGCGTCGGTGCAGACAGCGTCGCCTGTGCAGGAGCCCGCCGCTGCGGCCTCACCCGCGACGGCGCCGCCCGCTCCACGCGTGTATGGCTACACGGACGCGCATCGCGATGAGGGCGACGACAAGCGCTATCCGTCGGATCTGACGGATGCAGAATGGGCATTGATCCGCGACCTGTTCGAAACCGACGGGCCAGGGAAGCCGCCTATCTATGCCCGGCGCAGGATGGTGGACGCCTGCATCTACGCCGTCCGGTCCGGGTGTTCGTGGCGCATGCTGCCGAAGGACTTCCCGCCCTGGGAGGACGTCTACAAGACATTCCGCCGCTGGACGGCCCAGGACAAGTTCGAGGTCATGCACGACAGACTTCGCGGTATGTGGCGCGAACGATCCCAGCGCAATGTCGAGCCGACGGCAGGCGTCATCGACTCCGCCTCCGTCAAGACGTCGGCACAGGGTGGCGAGGAGAAAGGCTACGACGCAGGGAAGAAGGTCAAAGGTCGCAAGCGGCACCTGCTCGTCGACATGGCCGGCCTCCTCCTCGCCGTGGTCATCCACTCCGCCAGCATCCAGGATCGCGATGGCGCGTTCCCCGTCATCGAGGCAGCCAAGCAGAAGCATCCCACTCTGACCAAGGTCTACGCCGACGCCGCCTACGAGGGCCGCAACGCACGGGCGATCGAGGCGCAGTATGGGGTCGAGATCCAGATTGTCCGTCGGCCAGGCAATCGGGCGGTCCTGCCGCTCGTCCAGCCGGAGCTCCCCTTCATCGAGCCGCCTCGCGGATTCGTGCTTGTGCCAAAGCGGTGGATTGTGGAGCGAACCCACGCCTGGAACGACCGCCCGCGGCGCCTCGCGAAGGACCAGGACCGACGAATCGACGTCGCGACCGCCTGGATCTGGCTGGTCGAGGCCCGTCTGCTACTCCGCAGGTTGACGACCGAACCGGCCTGACCCGGCAGTTGCCCGAGCTTGGGTAGCCGCGTGAGCCCGTTGCCCCCTCCGAGTTACGCCGAGGAAGGGCCAGAGGGCCCTGGCGATGAGGTCGAGCGGGAGGGGCCCCCAGGGGGGGAGCCCGCATCGGGCGAGCCATCCTGGGGATCGAGCGAGGGAGACTCATCGACGGGGCCCCGGCGGCCCGGAGCTCGAAGTCGCAGCGATTGCCAGTCGCCGTCTGCCGTCACGCCGACGTGCTCCTCGCAGCGCCTCACCTCGTACGACCCGAGCACCGCCCCGCGCGACATCCGCAGCAGCCGCGACCACCACACTCCGCTGGAAACGCCCCGCGGCAGTGCCCTATGATCCCAACCGTTGATGGGTGCTATTTATATCCACACCCTCTAAGAAACGCCATGGGTCGGACGTACTAGAGGGGCGTGGGCCGGTGGTCCGCAATGCCCCCTGGAACTTTCGTTCGGGTCTCCCCACGGCGTGTGTGCGCCGTCCTGTTCGAAAGGC
>CAINDO010000297.1 GCA_903847385.1 uncultured Myxococcales bacterium | reverse complement strand
GGCGCCCGGGGTGGCAACGGCGGCGGCGGCGCCGGCGGGCCCTCCGCGGCCATCTACTGTGTCGACACGCAGATCGCGCCCGACGGCACGACCTTCCTGCAGCCCAGCCTGGGCGGCACCGGCGGCGCCGGGCCCACGAACCGGGGCGTCAACGGCGCCTCGGCGGGGACCGTCGGCTGCGAGTGAGTCCCGACAAGCCCCGTCGAATCACCCTTGCCGCGGCCACGCGTTTGGGGCTTCCATGGCGCCGCATCGGAACCAACCGCAGGAGAAATCCATCATGATCAACGTCGCCATCAACGGGTTCGGGCGCATCGGCCGTCAGGTCGTCAGCGCCATGGTCGAGAAGGGTGTCCTGGGCACTGAGCTCAACGTCGTCGCCGTCGTGGACGTCTCCACGGACGCCGACTACTTCGCCTATCAGCTCCGCTACGACTCCGTGCACGGCCGCTTCGAGGGCCAGATCACCACCGAGAAGAGCAAGCCCGAGCTGAAGGAGAACGACACGATCGTCGTCAACGGGCACAAGATCCGCTGCATCGCGGCGGCCAAGGATCTCGCGCTCCTGCCCTGGAAGGCCATGGGCGTCGACCTGGTCATCGAGTCCACCGGCATCTTCAACGAGGCCGATCTCGCCCGCGGCCACCTCGCCGCCGGCGCCAAGAAGGTCCTGCTGACGGCCCCCGGCAAGGGCGTGGACGTCAAGACCATCGTGATGGGCGTCAACGACGACGAGTACCACCCGGCCAAGCACCACATCGTCTCGAACGCGTCCTGCACCACGAACTGCCTCGCACCCGTCGTGCACGTCCTCACCAAAGAGGGCATCGGCATCGAGACGGGCCTGATGACCACCATCCACGCGTACACGGCGACGCAGAAGACGGTCGACGGCCCCTCGAAGAAGGACTGGCGCGGCGGTCGCGCGGCGGCGGTGAACATCATCCCGTCCAGCACCGGCGCGGCCAAGGCCACGGGCGAGGTCATCCCCGCCGTGAAGGGCAAGCTCACGGGCATGTCCTTCCGCGTGCCCACGCCGGACGTGTCGGTGGTCGACCTCACGTTCCGGTCCCAGCGCGACACCAGCATCGAGGAGATCGACGGCCTGCTCCAGAAGGCCAGCGAGACCTACCTGAAGGGCATCCTGGGTGTGACCCGCGAGGAGCTCGTCTCCACGGACTTCATCCACGACGACCGCTCGTCCATCTACGACGGCCGCGCCACCCTGGAGAACAACCTCAAGGGCGAGAAGCGCTTCTTCAAGATCGTGAGCTGGTACGACAACGAGTGGGGTTACTCCTGCCGCGTCGTCGACCTCGCGCTGAAGATGGCCCGGATGGGCATCGACGCCGGCGAGAACCTCACCCTGCAGGGCCTGGACGACGTCTCCCTGACGGGCCAGCGCGTGTTCATGCGCGTGGACTTCAACGTGCCCATGGAGGGCGGCAAGGTCGGCGACACGTTCCGCATCGTGTCGGCCCTGCCCTCGATCAAGAAGGCCCTGGACGCCGGCGCCCGCCTGGTCCTGGCCTCGCACCTCGGCCGCCCCGCCGAGACGGGCTACGAGGCCGAGTTCTCCCTCGCGCCCGTGGCCGAGGTCCTCGCCAAGCTGCTCGAGCGCCCCGTCACCTTCATCAAGGACTGCGTCGGCCCCGAGGCCGAGGCCGCCGTCGCCGCGCTGAAGAACGGCGAGGTCGCCCTGCTCGAGAACCTGCGCTTCTACAAGGGCGAGGCCGCCAACGACGACAAGTTCTCGGCCAAGCTCGCCGCCCTGGCGGACGTGTACGTCAACGACGCCTTCGGCACGTCCCACCGGGACGCCGCCAGCATGACCGGCGTGCCCAAGCTCCTCGGCGGCGGCGTGGCCGGTACGCTGGTGCACAAGGAGGTCGCGGTCATCCACAAGGCGCTGAAGAACCCGGCGCGGCCCTTCGTGGCCGTGCTCGGCGGCGCCAAGGTCAGCGACAAGGTCTTCGTCATCAAGAACCTGCTCAACCTCGTGGACGAGGTCCTGGTGGGCGGCGCGATGGCCTACACCTTCATGAAGGCCGCGGGCCTGCCCGTGGGCAGCTCGAAGTACGAGACCGTGGTCGTCGACAAGAAGGGCGAGAAGCAGGTCCTGAAGATGGCGGCCGAGATCCTCGACTACGCCAAGGCCAAGGGCAAGACCATCACCCTGCCCATCGACCACGTCGTCGCGCAGAAGTTCGCGGCCGGCGCGACCACGAAGGTCGTCGAGGAGATCCCCGACGGCTGGATGGGCGTGGACATCGGCCCGGCCACCCGCGCGCTGTTCACCGCGAAGCTCCGCGGCGCCAAGACGGCCCTCTGGAACGGCCCGGTCGGCGCCTTCGAGCTCGAGGGCTTCGACGCCGGCACGAAGGAGATCGCCCAGGTCTTCGCCGAGATCACCGGCAAGGGCGCGGTCACCATCGTCGGCGGCGGCGACTCCGCGGCGGCGATCCGTCAGTTCGGCTTCGACGACAAGGTCACGCACGTGTCCACGGGCGGCGGCGCGAGCCTGGAGATGTTCGAGGGCAAGTTCCTGCCCGGCATCGCCGCCCTGAACGTCAAGTAAGCGTTGGCGCTGCGCGGTCCGCTCCGGCTCCTGCTCGCCGCCGCCCTCGGGTGCGCGGCGGGCTGCCGCGAGCCACCGCCGGCCCCCGCCCCGGCCGCGGCCTTCGCGTGGCCCCCCATCTCGCTGCAGGGCATCCGGGCGCTCCTCCCGCCGCCCGATGGTCTGCCTGCCGCCGTCCGGCGCTTCGACGCGGACAGCCCGCCCGTGCTCGTCGTCCGCGGTCCCTGGCCCGAGGGCGCGCGCGTGCGCCTCGACGACGGCCCCGAGGCCCTGACGACCACGGTCGAGGTCCGCGGCGCGGTGACGCTCGTCCGCGTCGACCTGCCGGCGGCCCGGTGCCGCCCCGAGCGCGTCGTGCAACTGGTGGTCGAGGCGAACGGCGCCGCCGAGCCCTGGCGCTCCACGCTGGTGCTCGGCGACTCACCGGACACGTGGCCGGCCCTTGCCGAGCTTCGCGCCCGGGTGAAGCCGCTGCCCGCCCCCGAGGCGATCGCCGCCCTGAATGCCGCCCTGCCGACGCTGAAACCCGCCGAGCGCCTGTGGCTGAGCGTGGATCTGGCCCGGCGCCGGGCCTCCGTGAGCGCCGCCGAGGGCGAGGCCGGCTGGCGCGCCGCCGCGGACGAGGCCCGGGCGCAGGGGGTCTCCACCGAGGTCGGGCGCCGCCTGCGCGCCGCCGCCGCCCAGGCCACGCGCCGCCGGGACTTCGTGGAGACGGGGCGCCTGCTGGACGCCGCCGAGGCCGCCGAGGGGCCGAACGCCGCGCAGGACAACCCCGCCGCCGTGGTCCGGCTCTCCACGGCCCGCGCCTATCGGGAGAAGGCCCTGGGCAACCTGCGCCGCGCGACCTCGCTCCTCGAGTCGGCGACGACGCTGGCCTGGGAGAGCGGCCTGGACGCCGACTGGGCGGCGTCGTCCCAGGCGCTGGCGGCCCTGTGGCAGGACCAGGGGCGCCACGCGGACGCCCTGGGGCTGATGGAGCGCGTGTCGGCCTGGTACGCGACCCACCCCAAGGCCCTGGACGGCGGCGCCACGCTGGCCAACAACCACGGTTGGATCCTCTCGCGCGCCATGGCGGACGGCGCGTTGCCCTTCGACGCCGCGCGGCCCCGCGCGCTGTACGAGGCCGCCCGCCGCGAGGCCCGCGAGCGCGACGACGCCGTGCTGGAGAACATCGCCTTCGCCAGCCTGGGCCAACTGGCGCTGGACGCCGGGGACGCCGCCGCCGCGCGGGCGCTGCGCGACGAGTGGGGCGCGCGGGTGGCCGCCCGGCCGGGCTTCTCGCAGCTCGAGGCGGGGCTGTTGGCGGCCAACGTCGACCTGCTCGACGCCCGGTTCCCCCAGGCCCTGGCGACGTTCCGGCAGTGGGAGAAGGCCGCCCGCGCCGAGAGCGAGGGGCTGGTCTCGGACACGGTGCTGCGGGCGCTCCACGGGGAGGCGCGCGCGCTGGCCGGCATGGGGCGCCGCCGCGAGGCCCGCGCCGCCTATGACACCGTGCTGGCCGATCTCGACCGCCTCGCCCGCCGCACGGACCTGCAGCAGGACCGCAGCCCCTTCCTGGCCCGCAGTCATCGCCTCTTCGAGGAGGCCACGGCGCTGGCGCTGGCCGATGGGGACGCGGACGCCGCCTTCGACCGCGCGGACGCCGGGCAGGCGCCGGCTCTGCAGTCGCTCTCACGCCGCGGAGGGGCCGAGCGCCGCAGCCCCGCCGAGCAGATGGCCTACGCCGAGCGCCTGGGCCGATGGCTCTCCACCCGCGACGCCCTGGACGCCGGCCGCCGCGCCCTGACGCTCGTGAACCCCGCCGAGCGCGACGCCGAGCGCGCCCGCCTGGAGGGCCTCCGCGCCCAACTGGCCCGCGAGTTCGACGCCCTCTCCGAGGCGCCCGCCGCCCGGGCCGCCGGGACCGTCTCCGCGCGCGCCCGAGCGCTGCGCGAGCGCCTGGCCCCGGACGAGGCCCTGCTGGCCTTCACCCGCCTCGCCGACCACGAACACGCCTTCCTGCTGCGGCCGGGCGCGCCGACCCGCGCCTTCGGGCCGGCGGACGCCCTGCCCGCGTTGCTGGCCACGGTCTGCGGCGCCGCGGCCCCGGCCTGCCCGGCGCTCGAGGGCGTCAACGTTGTGTACGTCGTCCCCGGCGACGTCGCCGGCGCCCGTGACCTCCCCGAGGCCCTCTCCGCCGCCGGGAGCGCCGCCACGCCGGCCTACGTGCCCTTCGGCGGCTGGCTCCTGGACGCCGGGCAGACCGCGGCCGGCGCGCCGCTGGTCGTCGCCGACCCCGAGGGCAACCTGCCCCACGCCCGCCTGGAGGGCGAGGACGCCGTGCGCCACCTGACGGCCCGGAGCGGCCCCCCGCCGAGCGCCCTGGTCGGGCCCGCCGCGACCCACGCCGCGGTGCTCTCCGGTCTGCGCGCCGGGCCGAACCTTTTCCACTATTCGGGCCACGGCGTGCTGGACGCCGAGAGCCCCTGGGACGCCCACCTGCGCCTCACGGGCGGGGCGCGGCTCACGGTCGCGGACGTCCTGCTCGTGGGCGCGCCCCTGGGCACGGTGGTGCTGAGCGGCTGCGAGACGGGCGGCGGCATGGCCCTGAGCCGGCGCGAACACGTGAGCCTCGCCGAGGCCTTCCTGCTCGGCGGCGCGCGCACGGTCCTGGCCACCCGCGACCGGGTGGACGACGCCGCGGCCCGCCGGATCCTCGACCGATTCCACGCCGAGGGCGGCGCCGGCGCCCCCTTCGAGACGCTGCAGCGCCTGCGTTCGGCGGGTGGGCTCGACGCCCCGGCGTTGCGCGTCTTGCAGAGCTTCGCTATTTTCGGCCGCGCTCGCTGAACGACGAAAAAAGAAGCGTGTGGACTCCCGGTATCCCGAGAGTGAACCGCGCGTTTCGCGCCTTGCCCACGAGGTCTGCCCGATGCACTTCTCCCGCACGCCCCGCTTCGCCCGCCTGCTCTCCGTCGCCGCCGCGCTCGCCTGCGCCGCCACGCTCGCCGCCTGCGGCGAGGGCCTGGAAGACGAGGACGGGACCGATGAGGCCGCGCTCGACACGGCCGAGGAGGGCCTCGGCATCCGCAATCAGCCCGGGGACGTCCTGGCGCCGTTCCCGCGCCTGGAGATCTCGATCCCGCAGGAGGCGCCGGTCTGTCAGGACTGCGAGACCACGGGTTACATCGGCCACGTGGTGTCGGGCGGCGTCACCTCGCTCACGCTGCGCGGCGTGTCCGCGGGCACGCGCCTGAACACGATCTTCGGCGGCATCTTCGCGCCGGCGAACGACACGCTCTACGTCCAGCAGCGGCAGCTCATCAACGGCGTGTGGATGTACGTGGACGTCTGGTCCACGCCCATCGCCGGCTTCGAGCCCTGGGCCTGGTCCCGCAGCTACAACTCCAAGATGCGGGCGTACTCGACCTCCAACAACGTGGTGCTGAACGCCACGCCGATCTCGACGCTCAACGCGCCGGAGACGATGCGGGCCGCGCTCGCCACGGTGTCCAACTGGCGCGGCGCCACGCCGAACTTCCGCGGCGTGATCTACCCGACCGTGACCGGCGGCTTCGGCATCCCGATGCCCATCCCGTACGTCACACCCTGATCCGGCCGGCTCAGGTCGGTGCGTCGCCCATCCGCTTGGGGCGCAACGCCTGGATGAGCCCTTCGACCGCCGCCTCCGGCACGTCCACCCAGGCCGCGCCGTGGCCGGGTCGCTCGCTGAGCACCCCGCGGGGGGCGTCGCCCAGGCCGTTGCGCGCCAGGTAGTCGGCCAGGTGGATCAGGAAGTGCCCGGCCGTGCCCTGCGCGTCCCCGCCGTAGTAGTCCCAGAGCAGTCTCTTCATCGCGTCTTCACCGGTCCGTTCTCGAGTTTCAGCACACCCCGGGGGCAGACCGCCGCGCACACGCCGCAGCCCACGCACGAGGCCCGCACGATGTTCTGGCCGCGCTGCGCGTAGGCGCGCACGTCGATGCCCATCTCGCAGTAGGTCGAGCAGTTGCCGCAAGAAATGCACTGCCCGCCGTTCGTGGTGATGCGAAAGCGGCTGTAGAACCGCTGGATGAGCCCCAGGATCGCCGCCTGCGGGCAGAAGTAGCGGCACCACACGCGCGTGCCCAGAATGGGATAGAACCCCACGCCGACCACGCCGCTGAGCACGGAGCCGACCAGGAAGCCGTACCAGTGGGTGGCCTTCCCACTCGCCTCGCCGAGCCAGGCCCCGCCGAGGGCCCAATTGCCGAAGACCAGCGCCGTGACGACCGTGACCGCGACGAGCGTGAGGTGGATGGACCAGCGCTCGAACTTCCAGGCGGAGAGCGATTTGTCGGAGAGCTGGCGGAACGGGTCGCCCGCCGTCTCGGCCAGGCCGCCGCAGCCGCAGACCCACGAACAGTACCAGCGCTTGCCGAAGTACCAGGTGAGCACCGGCGTGGCGACCAGCGCCACCGCGACGCCCCAGAACGCCATGAACACGCCGAAGCCGCCACTCGAGGCCAGCCCCTGCAGGTCGTTCGGGAAGAGGTACTCTTTCTTCAATGGCCAGAAGTACGTGAAGTAGAACTCCGGCTGCTGGAACGCCCGCAGGAGCTGCGGCACCAGGAACCCGAAAGCGAGCTGGAAGAACACGACCGAGGCCGTGCGCACGAGCTGGTAGCGGTTGTGGCGGTAGCGCATGGCCATCCGCGCGCCCATGATCGTCACGGCCAGCGTGTACAGGTAGCCGTACAGGAACCACTGGCTCGCCGGGCCGCCGGCCAGGGCCTGCGCCAGGGGGTCGAGCGCCCGGATGGCGCCCTCGAGGTGCTCCGGCCACCAGTAGACGAGGCAGTAGAAACCCGTGAGCACGAGGCCGAGCAGCCAGGCGCCCACGCCGCGGCCGCTGAAGGTGCCCCGCCAGATCCCGTCGTTCTTGATGCCGGGCGTGGTGCCTGCGTAGGGCGCGACGGCCAGGATCAGCCCGCCGGCCGTGAAGGGCAGCCAGGTGAGCGCGAGGCCACCCCAGCCGCCCACGAGCGCGTGCCCGAACAGCGACGCGACGAACGTGCCGAGGCCGACGAGCAGCAGGACCAGGCCGAGGAGGGTCAGGTTTCGATTCATGCCTGCACCTCCCGCAGCGCGCCCGCCGCCTGGCCGAGCGCCTTGCCCGAGAACTCGGGGTCGAAGTTGGCCTCGCCCAGCCGGGGCAGGATGTCCGCCATCGAGCGGCCCTCGGTGATCCAGCGCGTCCAGACGTCCTGCCGCTGCCGCAGGCCCAGGGCGTTCATGCCCACGACGGCGCCGTCGACCGTGTCCACCCGCAGCAGGCGCCGCCGGGCGGCATCCTGCCAGAGATGCGTCCGCTCGCCGGGGGGCCGGGTCGAGGCCGCGGCGCGCACCTGACCGTAGGTGTGCCACTCCAGGTCGAAGAACTTGGCCGAGTTGAACCACACGCCGCGGACGTAGGTCTGCGCCTCGCCGGCGACGTTGGCCCCGCAGACCTCGCCCTGCATCCGGCCCGTGTACCAGAGCTGCTCCACGCGGCCGGGCCGCTCCGGGTCGTCGACGATCTCGGCGCAGTCGCCGCAGGCGTACACGTCCGGGTGCGAGGTGCGGAGCTGGGCGTTCACGCGCAGGCCGCGGCCCGCGTCCAGTCCCGCGCCGGCGACCGCCCCCAGGCTCGGGCGCACCCCCGCCGTGAGGCCCACGATCTGCGCCGGCAGCCGCTCGCCCGCGCCCGTGCGCACCGCCGCGGCGCGCCCGTGGTCCCCGGCCTCGATGGCCCCGAGCTCCGTGGAGAGCCGCAGGTCGATGCCCGCCGCGCGGATGACCCCGCCGACCATCTCGGCCTCGGCCGTGGGCAGCGCGTTGTTCCAGTAGGCCGACTCGCGGGCGAGCAGCGTCACGTGCATGCCCCGGCTGTGCAGCATCTCGGCGAGCTCGACGCCGATCAGGCCGCCGCCCACCACCGCCGCCCGGGACGCGCCGACGGAGTGCCGCTCCAGCGCCTCCAGGTCTTGCAGCGAGTAGAGCCCCTGTACGCCCGGCAGGTCCTCGCCGGGCCAGCCGAAGCGGTTGGGCGTCGAGCCCGTGGCCACGATCAGCTTGTCCCAGGCCAGCGTGCGGCCGTCGTCGAAGGTGAGCCGGTGCGCGGCCGTGTCCACGTGCACCACCCAGCCCCGCACGCGGTCCAGCCGCCGCTCCTGCCAGAACCAGGGCTCGTAGGGCAAGGTGTCCTGGAGGCGCATGTGGCCCATGTAGACGTACATGAGCGCGGTCCGGGAGAAGAAGGCGTCCGACTCGCCGGAGACCAGGGTGATCTTCCAGTCCCGCCGGCGCTTGCGCAGCGCCAGGGCCGCCGTGACGCCGGCGATGCCGTTTCCGATGATGACGACGTGCACGCTCGCCTCCCGGGCCGCTCGATCTGCGGACCCGCTCGACGATACGCCCCGGTGGGCGAAGCGTTACACCGAATGCGACGAAACCAGCCGCACGCCGACCGGATCGACGCCCACCCGCAGCCACACGAGGCCCACGCGGGCCGCCGCCTCGGCCACCCGCTCCGGCGAGATGTCCGGCGGCGTCGCGACCCAGTACAGGTCGCCGCCCCCCGCCCCCGTCGTCTTCCAGGCGCCACCGAAGCCCGTCGCCAGGGCGTCCACCGCGTCCGCCACGGCCGCCGGTCCGCGCAGGGGGGCCCCCGTGGCCGCCGCCAGCGCCTCGATGCCCGCGCGACCCGCCGTGACCGCCCGCAGCCAATCCGTCGAGTCCCCGCCCGCCAGCGCCGCCTCGGCCGCGCACCGCGCCGCGTCCAGCGCCGACAGGTGCGCCCGCCACTCGGCCGCGGGCACGCGCGCCTTCAGCCCGCCGACCAGGCTCAAGAGCGCCCGCGTATCCGCCGAGGCGCCGGCGAAAACGAGCCCCAGGTGCCCGCCCGGCAGCGCCGCCGCCAGGGGCTCGACCACGGCCTCCACGGGCGTGGGGCCGCGGAGCGTGTAGCGGCTCAGGCCGCCGTAGGTGCTCGCGGCGACGTCCACCCCGCTGCCCTTCCCGCCCGAGGCCGCGCGATGGGCCGCCAGGGCGCAAATGAAGACCTCGCGGCGCACCGCCGGCGACTCCAGATCGGCCATCGCCGCGGCCAGCAGCGCGCCCGTCAGGGCCACGCACACGGCGGCGCTGCTGCCCAGGCCGAGCTTCACGCGCTCGCCGGACTCGGTGACCGTGTGGAAAGCCGCCGAGTCGATCTCGTACCGCCCCGGGGGCTGCACGGGCGCATGGGCCAGCGCCGCCTCGGCGAACACGGGCCGCCCCGCCTCGGGGGGCAGGCCGCGCGCGACGATCTCCACGCCTTTGCCACCCGGGGTGTAGGTGCAGGTCACGTGCCGGTCGACGGCGGCGACCAGGGCGGCGAAGGGCGCGCCCTCGACCACGGCGTACTCCCCGAAGAGTACGACCTTGCCCGGTGCCCGCACGGTGAGGGCGACCGCGTGCTCCCGGTTCATCGCGCGCCGGCGTCCCAGGTCGTCGCGTGCGCCGCGGGGCCCGGGCGGGCGATCAGCACGGCCCGAGCGACCGGCCGCAGCGCGTCGGCCACGGCGGCCTCGTCCTCGCGGCGGCACAGGGCCTTCACGTGGGGGCCGGCGTCCATGGTGGTGTAGGCGCGGCCGTCCCGGCGCAGGGGCACCAGGGCCTCGAGTGCGGCCAGCGTGCCGGCGGCCCAGTAGCGCAGGGGCGGCCGGCTCGCGAGCATGCAGGCGTGCATCTTCATGGTCGAGTGCTCCATGACCTCGCCCAGGGCCGTGAAGTCCCCGGCGCCGATGGCCGCCTCCGCCGCGCGCAGGTCCGCCGGGTGGCTCTCCACCCACGCCGGGTAGTAGGGGCTCGTCTCGGCGCACAGCGCCATGCCGTCGCGGCTGGAGACCGACTTGGGGCCGTCCGCGCAGAGCGCCACGACCAGGCTGACCTCGAGCCCCGGCGCCGCGGTGACGGGGTGCACCCCGGCCGTCTCGACGTCGATGCACGCGAAGCCGCCCAGCAGCGAGCGGGGCGCCGAGCCCGAGCCGCGCCGCACCAGATCCACCAGCCGCCGGTCCAGGGGGTCGCCGGCCCGGCCCAGGCCCGCCGCCTGCCACGCCGCCAGGCCCAGCGCTGCGAAGCCGCTCGCCGAGCTGGCCAGGCCCGCCGCCGTGGGCACCGTGTTGCGGCTCTCCACCCGCGCCCGCGTCGCGATGCCCGCCAGGGCGCGCACCTCGTCCAGCAGGCGCGTCACGGGGCGCAGATCCGCCTCGGCCTCATTGAGCCGGAACGTGTCCGCGGCCAGCGCCGGGTCGAAGGCGACGCGCGTCACGGTACCGGGGGCGTCGAGCGTGAGCGACAGGCTGCCCACGGCCGGCCGGTTGTCCGTGCCCGGCGCTTTGCCCCAGTACTTCACCAGGGCGATGTTGATGCCCGCGGCGATGGTCGCCTCGACCGTGCCGACCTGCGCCGGATTTGACACACTGCTCATTTTGTCACACTTCGCCTGGCACACATCGCCACAGTTGGCACAAGACCACAGCCGGCGATGTAGAATCCACCCGAATCAATGATTTCAAGCACTTAGGGAAAACCTGCGGCTGAAGGTTCGCCGCGTAAGGTGTTGGCATCGAACCTGCAATGATAAGAATCAACGCCGGCCACCTGGTCCCTCCCTCCTCCGGGTGGCCGGCGCCCCCCCGTCTCCCCGCCGATTCTTCCGCACAGCACGAACCCCAAGACAATCCGAGTCCCGAAGTCGACGCCGCTCTGCGTTCGCGGTGAGCCGTTCGCCCGCAGCCCGAAGGCGCGTGTTCAGGCGATCTCGAAGGGCGCCGTGCCCACCAGGGCCTCGATGTCGGCGATCTCCTTGGGGATGGCCGCCGTCAGGACGTCCGGCTCGCCCTGCGTGACGGCGATGTCGTCCTCGATGCGGATGCCGATGCCGCGGAAGGCCACGGGGGCCTGCTCGTCGTGGGGCGCGATGTAGATGCCCGGCTCGACGGTGAGCACCATGCCCGGCTCCAGCGCCCGCGAGGTGCCGCCCAGGTAGTAGCGGCCGACGTCGTGGACGTCCATGCCCAGCCAGTGGCTGGTGCGGTGCATGTAGTAGCGCTCGTAGCGCTTCTCGCTCAGCGCGGTCTCCAGCGGGCCCTCGATGAGGCCGAGGTCGATCATGCCCTGCGCCAGCACCCGCAGCGTGGCCTGGTGCACGGCGTCGAAGGTGTGGCCCGGCCGGCATTGGGCGATGGACGCCTTCTGCGCGGCCAGCACCAGCGCGTAACACTGCCGTTGGGCGTCCGTGAAGCGGCCGTTCGCCGGGAAGGTCCGCGTCACGTCGCTGGCGTAGTAGTCGTACTCGCAGCCGGCGTCGATGAGCACCAGGTCGCCGCCCTCGATGCGGCGGTGGTTGGTGCGGTAGTGCAACACGCAGGCGTTGGGCCCGCTGCCCACGATCGACGAGTAGGCCGTGCGACGCGCGCCCCGCACCGACCACTCGTACTCCATGGCCGCCTGGAGCTGATACTCGTAGACGCCGGGGCGGCACATGGCCATGGCGCGCCGGTGCCCCAGGTTGGTCAGCGCCGCGGCGTGGCGCATGGACTCGAGCTCGGCGTGTGACTTGAGGAGCCGGATCTCGTGGAGCAGGTCCTCGGGGTCGAGCATGTCCCCGGGCGTGTCGTGGCCGTGTTTGCGGTGCAGCCGGGCGGCCTTCGTCGCCGCCACGATGGCGGCGTCGTCCTCGGGGCAGCGACCGAGCGGGAAGTAAAGGCGCCGCGCGCCCTTGAGCCACTCGGGCAGCGTCTTGGCCAGGGACTCGATGGGGAACGCCTTGTCCACGCCCAGGCGCTCGACGGCGCGGTCCACGCCGACGCGCTCGCCGTCCCAGACCTCCTTGGCGGGGTCGCGGGTGCGCAAAAACAGCGCCACGCGATCGCCCTCGTCCCGGCCGGGCGCCACCACGAGCACGGCCTCGGGCTCCTCGAAGCCCGTCAGGAAGAAAAAGTCCGACTCCTGCCGGTAATCGAAGTGAACGTCGCGGTTCCGGATCTGCTCCGGGGCGGCGAAGAACACCGCCACCGCATCGCGCATCCGGGACATCAGGGCTTCACGGCGCTCTCGGAACATCGGTTGGACTCTCTCTCGAAGGGGTCGGGCAATCTAACACCGATGCCGCAGGCCCGGAAGTGGATGCGCGGACGCCCGCCGGGGGGCTATCGTGGGGCCGTGCGCCTCGAAACCCCGCTCCGGCAGCTCTTCCTGGCGCTCGTGCGCCTGTTCTACCCGACCATCGACGTCTCCGGCGCGGCCCGCGTGCCCGAACGGGGGCCCGTGGTCGCGGTGGCCAACCACCCCAACGGCCTGCTCGACCCGGTGCTCCTGCGCCTCGCCCTCGGCCGCCCGCTGGCGTTCCTGGCCAAGAGCACGCTCTTCGGCAACCCCTTGGGGCGCGCGGCGATGGCGGCCTTCGATGCCATCCCCATCTACCGGGCGCACGAGGCGGACACGAGCCGCAACGAGATCACCTTCGACCGCTGCCGCGCGCTCCTGGGCGGCGGCGGCTGGCTGGCGCTCTTCCCCGAGGGCACCAGCCACAGCGACCCGCAGCTGCGCCCCCTGAAGACGGGCGCGGCGCGCATCGCGCTGTCCGTCGAGGCGGCGAACGGCTTCCAGGCCGGCCTGCGCGTGCTGCCCGTGGGTCTCCTGTACCTGGACAAGGGCACGTTCCGCAGCCGCGTGGTGGCCGTCGTCGGCGAGTCCTTCTCGCTGGCCGAGTACGCGTCCCAATACGCCACGGACGAGCGCGCCGCCGTGGCCGCCGTGACCGCCCGCATCGGCCGCGCACTGGCGGACGTCGTCGTCGAGGCCGAGGACCCCGGCGTGCAGCGCGCGCTCCTGGCGGTGGCCGGCTGGACGAGCCCGGAGGCCGGCCGCGACGCTCAGGCCGTGGAGGGCCGCGCGCGCCGCATGGCCGCCGCCTGGCGCACGCTCGTCGCGCAGGAGCCCGAGGCCGCCGAGACGCTGACCGAGTCGTTCCGCCGCTACGAGCGCCTCGTGTCGACCCTGGGCATCTCCGATCCGCTGGCCTGGGAGGGCCCGACGGCGCCGAGCCCCGCGGGGTTCGTCGCCAGCCTGGCGCCCATCGTGCTCCTCGCCCCCCTGGCCCTGCTGGGGGCCTTCTTCGCGTACCTGCCCTACCGGCTGGTGCGGCCGCTGTCCGTGAAGCTCGCCGGCACCCACACCGACCTGATCGGCACGTTCAAGCTGCTGCTCGGCCTGGTCGTGCTCACGGCGACCTACCTGGGCTGGGCCATCGCCGGCGCGTGTGTGGGCGGCGCCCCCCTGGCCGCGGCGGCGCTGGTCGCCGGCCCCCTCACGGGGTACGTGGCGCTGCGGTTCGGCGAGCGCGTCGAACGGCGCCGCGAGATGCTGCGGTCGCTGTGGCTGCGGGCCACCCGCGCCCGCGTCGCCGAGGCCGTGGTCGAGCGCCGTGCGGCGCTCGCGGCGCAGGTCGACGCGGCCCTCGCTCGCGTGGAGCGGGGGCCGGCGCCGGGAGAAGAGAAAAAAGTGGGAGCGGCCGTGTAGGGCGGCACGACCGCTCCCGTGAACCCGCCGACATCAGGTGGGCAAACCGTGGTGCCGGTTGGAGTGGGTTCAAGTGGAAGGCAGCGTCGGGCACACGCGCCATCCGGTGAAGCCGCCGACCCGGTTGGGCAAACGCGGGCAGGGGTGATTGGCTTCGACCCAATGTTTACAAGATCTACTTTGTCGAATACCAGCGGAATTTCGCACGTTTACTGCCAGAAATGGACGACAGAATACCAAAACTCCCGCGCTTCCATTTGCCGGAATGGCGTTAAACGACGACACAATCAGGATAAACCCTGACGCCGGAGGACCAGGGGGCTGAGGCGGGCCCGCAGCGGGAGGCGGAAGTCCGGCGCGGCGCGCCCCTGCATGACCGCCCAGCCCGTGTCGGTGAGCGCGATCCGGGGGTACGGGTGGCCCTCGAGCCGGCACAGGTCGCGCTCGACCATCAGGTGCAGGACCGCGCGGCACGCCTCGACGGGCGTCTCGCGCAGGAGCCCGAAGGTCGACAGCGCGGGCAGCGAGGTCGCCGCCAGCTCCGGCGAGTCCGCGCCGACCAGCATCGCCGCGACCTTGTTGACCCCGAAGCGCCCCTCGGCCCGGGCCACGCCGGCCAGCGCCTTGCGCATCAGGGCGACCTCGTCCGCGGTCGGCGTCTCGGCGGCGGGCCGGCCGGCGGCCGTGCGCGTGGTGTCGCAGCGGTCGCAGCCGGGGCAGCGGGCGCGCATCGGCTCGCCGAACCATGCCAGCAGCGCCGCGTGCCGGCAGCCCGCGCCCTCGGCGTACCCGGCCATCGCCTGCAGGCGGTCGCGCTCGGCGGTCTCGTGCCGGGCGACGGCGCGGAAGTCGATGCCCAGCTCGCCCAGGTCGTCCGGCGCGTCGCGGTGTTGGCGCACGAGGCCGGCGGCGTCCACCGCGACGGCGTCGACGCGGGTCAGCAGGCGCAGCACGGCGTCCACCCCGGCGTCGCCGTCCAGCCCCGCGGCCGCCGCCAGCGCGGGCACACGCGCCCCGGCCTCGCCGGCGCGTTTCACGGCTCGCCAGATCAGCGCCACGCGGTCCGGCCCCGGGTGCGCCTGCTCGATCAGGAACTCGTGGATGCGCGTGTCGCCCGCGACGTGCAGCAGCAGGCAGTGGGCCGGTTTTCCGTCGCGGCCGGCGCGCCCGACCTCCTGGTAGTAGCCCTCGAGGTTCCGCGGCAGGTCCACGTGCAAAACGGCCCGGACGTCGCCCCGGTCGACCCCCATGCCGAACGCCGTCGTGGCGACCACGATCTTCGCG
>CAINDO010000296.1 GCA_903847385.1 uncultured Myxococcales bacterium | reverse complement strand
CGTCGGACTGGGTCCCGGCCGTCGCGCCGCCCGCGCCGCCCGACCCGCCCGCGCCGCCGCCGGAGGCATCGGCCGACGACGAGTCCGAGCCGCACGCCGCGAGCGCCGGGGTGAGCCAAACGAGCGCCCGGGCCAAACGCCGGGCGGGGGAGCGCGTCAGTGACAACATAGGGGTCTGACCTCGACTTCGTCCGTGAGAGGGGGGCCATCCGCGGGCACGAGCTCGACGGTGAGCCGCGCCGGCCGATCCGTGACCGCCCCGGGGTCGTTCTCGATGAGGATCACCGCGACGCGGGTGTACTCGTAGGGGGCTTCGGGCATCTGCGTGGGCACCAGGTCGTCTTCGTAGTGCGCCTCGGCGACGAGCTTCTCGCCCAGGTAGAGCCCGAAGTTCAGCGTGACGCCGTGCGGGTCGATGCCGCCCGCCCGCAGCGCGCCCCAGACGTGGTAGCCGCCCTGGGGGCCCTGGATGATGTCCATGGACTCGCCGGCGCTGAGCGTCTCGTAGCGGCTCGTGCCCGTCCCGATCGTCACGAAGGGCTCGACCGGGGCCTCGCCGGCGTCCGGGCAGATGGCCGACTCGTCCGTCTCCAGATCGCCGCCGCCGGTGCCGTCGCCGCCGGTCTCTCCGGGGGGCATCTCGCCGCCCGCGCCCTCTGGCGCCGCGCGACCCGCGTCCGAGGCCGGGCTCGGCGCCGACTCCGGGGCGCACGCCACCGCGGCGACCGCTGCCAGAACGGCGAGCAGGCCGTATGCGCGCCGGCCGCGTGTCATGGCTGCTTCAGCGCGACCTCGATCGCGGCCAGGAACGCCGGATCGTCGAAGCGGATGAGCCCCGAGTGCCGCCAGACGAGGCGGCCGGCGCGGTCGTACAGGAACGACGCGGGGATGTTCTCGGCGCGCCAGGCGGCCATCGAGGCCTGCGTGGCGTCGAAGAGCATCAGGTACTTCAGGTCGAGATCACCCACGACCATCTCGGCCTCGCTGAAGTGGTCGTCGATGCTCACGCCGACCGTCTTCAGGCCGCGGGGGGCGAAGCGCTGGTCGAGCCGCCCCAGGCCCGGGAGCTCCGTGACGCAGGGGCCGCACCAGGACGCCCAAAGGTTCACCAGCACGGGCTGGCCCTTCAGCGAGTCCAGCGAAACGGTGCCGCGTTTGGCGTCCGCCAGGTTCTGCCCGGCGAACCGCGGCATCGGCGCGCCGATGGACCACGGGTGCGTGGGCGGCGCGGGGGACTTCGCCTCGGGGCGAGCGGGCTCGCCACCGGCGAGCGCCAGGGCGGGCAGGCTCAGCGCGAACCCCAAGGCCGTGAGTGATTTGTACATTGAGCGACGATGATGGCAGAGCCGGGGGGCGGCGTTCAACCCCGGGGCTTTTCGGACAACTCGATGAGCACGCCGCCGCTGGCCGCCGGGTGCACGAAGGCCACGCGACAGCCCTGGGCGCCGGGCCGCGCCACCTGATCGATGAGACGCACGCCCCGCGCCTTGTATTCGGCCAGGGCGGCGTCCAGGTCGGTGACCTCGAAACACAGGTGGTGGATGCCGCCGCGGCGCTTGGCGATGAACTGGCCGATCACGCTGTCCGGATCCGTGGGCTCAAGCAGCTCCAGGTGCGTCTCGCCGACGCTGAAGAAGGCCGTCTTGACCTTCTCCGTGGGGACCTCCTCGAGGTGCTCGACCGTCGCGCCGAGGAGGGCCTCGTAGAGCGGCACGGCCGTCTCGAGGCTGGACACGGCGATGCCCAGGTGGTCGATTTTCTTGATGAATTTCCGGGCGAAGGGGGGTGGCTCGGGCAGGGACATGGTCACGGTCTCACTTCGTAGGGGCGGGGGTGGTCCACTCGACGACGGTCACGGGGCCTTCGACGCGGCAGCCGAGGCGCAGGTCCTCGGTGGTGGGCTTGAACGTCAGGCGCTCGCCGCCCTGACCCTTCCAGGTCTGGCGGTTGCCCTCGCCGCCGCTCTCGCGGCGCAGCCCGCCGGCGGTCGCGGCGTCCGTCAGGCGGCCGATGAACTCGTCCGCGGCCTCGCCGTTATGGAAGAGCATGTGGAAGCGCAGAGCGTCCTCCCGGCCGTCCTCGCCTCGGCGGTCGCGCAGCGCGACGAGGCGCCGCGTGCTCCCGGCGGAGACGAGGGGTCGCAGCCAGCCGGGCGTACCGGGGGGCACCTCGAGCGTGCGAGGTTTACGGCAGCCGGGCTTTATGGCCGGCGGCGCGGCGTCGCGCGTCACGCGCACCTCGTACCGGATCTCCCGCGCTTCGCCGGCGGGGGCGATGAGGGCGTGGCGCTCGACCTCCCAGGTCAGGTCCCCGTGCTGCTGCTCGCCCTCGGGCAGGGTCTCCCCGGCGCCGGGCAGCTTGGCCGCGCGGAGCAGGGCGGCCAGGGCGGCGTCGTTCTGCGCGTCCACGCCGAAGAAGCGGATCTCGAAGCTCAGGTCGTCGTAGGCCACGGCCTTCTCCCAGGCCGTGTGCCAGGTGTGGGCGATCGAGGTGACCTTGCCCGGCGCCGCGGCGAGCGCGCGACTCCAGGTGGCGCTCAGGCCCGGCGGGCGCGCGGCGGCGCGGCGGGCGTCGTACCGCG
>CAINDO010000295.1 GCA_903847385.1 uncultured Myxococcales bacterium | reverse complement strand
GTGCCGCCGGCGTCCCGCGTGGCCCGCGCCAGGCGCGCGGCGATCTCGTCGTACACGTCCGTGGCCACGCCGGCGGGCTCGACCTCCACGCGCACGGCCAGGACCGCGCAGGGTCCGGTGGGCAGCGCGGTCAAGGGGCCGGGCGCCGCGCCCGGCGAGACGCCGAGGGCCTCGGCGACGGCGTTCGCGAAGGTGTCGACACGCTCGTACCGGGCCGCGGGGTCCTTGGCGAGCGCGCGCTCGAACACCGCGTCCAGCGCGGCGGGCAGGCCCAGGTCGGGCCGGAGCGCCCGTGGCAGGCGCGGCGGACGCGACAGATGCGCGACCTGGTAGTCCGCGCCCGTATCGGCCTCGAAGGGACCGCGCCCCGTCAGCATCTCCGTCGCCAGGACCGCCAGGGCGTACTGATCCGCGCGGTCGCCCGCCGGCCGGCCGCGGATCTGTTCCGGCGCCATGTATCGGGGCGTGCCCAGCGGCCGGAGATCCCGGGTCAGACCGTGGGCGTCCTCCGCGGGCGTGTCCTCGGGGGCGTCGAACAGACGCGCCAGGCCGAAGTCCACCAGCTTCACGAAGGCATCGTGGCCGTCGGTTTCGAGCAGGAGCACGTTCTCGGGCTTCACGTCCCGGTGGGCGACGCCCCGCGCGTGGGCATAGGCCAGCGCCCCGGCGATCTGCCGCAGCAGCGAGACCACGCGCTCGCGGGGCATCGGCCCCTCGGCCTGCAGACGCTCGCCCAGGGTGCGACCGCGGATGTACTCGAACACGATGAACGGCTGCGGCGGCGACCCCGGCTCGATGCCATGGTCGTGCACGACCACGATGTTCGGATGAGACAGGCGCGCCAGCAGCCGGGCCTCGCGGCGGAAGCGGGCCAGCGCGTCCGGCTGGGTGGTGGCAGCCGCGTGGAGACACTTCACGGCGACGAGGCGGTCGAGGCCCAGGTGCGTGGCCAGGAACACACGACCCATGCCGCCCTCGCCCAGGGCGCACTGCAGCTCGTACTGGCCGCCGAGGCGCACGCCGGGCGCCAGAGTGTCGGAAGAACCACGCATGGCGCGAGAGGAACACGCGCGTTCCGCGGTTTCAAGTAGAGTCCCCGGCCGATGGACCCCACGCAGGACCCCCACCAGACCGCCGACGCGGAGACCGCGCCGGACATGGCCGCCGCGGACGTGCCCGTGCTGGAGTTCCTGTTCCACCCGGATCCGCGGCGGATCGGCGACCGCGTGCGCGTGCCGTCCGACGGCGGAGACCTCGTCCTCGGGCGGAGCGGTCCGGACTTCGCGGCGCCGGAGGGCGGGCGCGCGGCCCCCTGGGACGACCCCTGCATCAGCCGCGAGCAACTCCGCGTGCGCTTCCGGCCGACGCAGGGTGTCTTCGAGGTGGCGGTCGCGCCGGGTGCGCGGCGGGCCGTGTCTCCCGGGCCCGGTCTGTACCCGGCCGGCACCCGCCTGGCCATCGAGGACCGCGCGCTTTTGCTGCTGACACTCCGCCGCCCGGACACCGCCGGTCCGCGCGCAGGCCTGCTGGGCGAGTCCGCGGCCATCGCCCGGGTGCGCGACCTGATCGCCCGCTACGCCGCCTCGCCGCATCCCGTGCTGCTGCTCGGTGAGACGGGCACCGGCAAGGAGCTCGCCGCCCACGCCCTGCACGCCGCCGGTCCGCACGCCGCCGGGCGCTTCGTGGCGGTCAACTGCGGCGCGCTCCCCGAGGCGCTCGTCGAGGGCGAGATCTTCGGGCACGCCCGGGGCGCCTACACCGGCGCCGACCGCGCGCAGCCGGGCCTCGTGGCGGCGGCGCATCGCGGCACGCTGTTCCTGGACGAGGTCGCCGAGCTGCCCCTGGACGCGCAGGCGAAGCTGCTGCGGTTCCTGGACGCCGGCGCCTACCGGCCCCTGGGCGAGACGGCCGAGCGCCACGCGGACGCGAAGGTCGTCGCGGCCACCCACCGCGATCTGGCCGGCATGGTCGCGGCGGGCCGATTCCGGCAGGACCTGTACTTCCGGCTCAACGGCCTGACGATCTCTCTGCCCCCGCTGCGGGCGCGCCTCGAGGACGTGCCGCGACTGCTCGTGGGGTTCCTCGCCGGCGGGGCGACGCAACCCGCGTGGCTCGACGAGCCCGTGACCGCGCGTGCGCCCCGGCTGCCGCTGGCGTTCATCGAGCGCCTGCTCTCCCACCCCTGGCCGGGGAACGTGCGCGAGCTGCGCGGCGTGGCCGAGCGCCTGCTGCTGGACGGCGTCGAGGCCGCCCTGCAGGGCCTCTCGGCGCCGGTCGGCCCCGCGGCGACCCCCGCGCCGAGCCCCACCGCCGATGCGAGCCCGCGTCCCCTCGCCCGCCCGCGCCGGACGCTGCCCGACGACGCCGCCATCGTCGAGGCGCTCGAGGCCAACGACTTCGTGAAGTCGCGCACCGCCGAGGCGCTCGGGATCTCCCGCAATCACCTGGACAAGCGACTGCAGGCCCTGGGGCGCCCGAGTCCGCTCGAGCTGACCGAGGCCGAGCTCGCCGCCGCCCGCGCCGAAACGGGCGGCGACCTGGACGCGATGGCGCGCCGGCTGGGCGTCTCCCTGCGGGGCCTGATCCTCCGCCTCGCCCGATCCCAACACCCCACCGTTTGAAAAACGGCGCGCAAGTCGCTATACCGCGCCGACTTTTCCCGCGCCCGCGCATCTAGATCCGCGTCTTTCTCGTGTCCTTCAAAGGAGTCAGCCAGTGGACGTTTCCACCTTCCCCGCCAAGGTCGGCCTCGCCGAAATGCTCAAGGGCGGCGTCATCATGGACGTCGTCAACGCCGAGCAGGCCCGCATCGCGCAAGAGGCGGGCGCCACGGCCGTCATGGCGCTCGAGCGCGTGCCGGCCCAGATTCGCAAGGATGGCGGCGTGGCGCGCGCCAGCGATCCGGCGATGATCAAGTCCATCCAGGAGGCCGTGAGCATCCCCGTGATGGCCAAGTGCCGCATCGGGCACTTCATCGAAGCCCGCATCCTGGAGGCCCTCGAGGTCGACTTCATCGACGAGAGCGAGGTCCTGACGCCCGCCGACGAGGACTTCCACATCGAGAAGCACTCGTTCAAGGTCCCCTTCGTCTGCGGCTGCCGCGACCTGGGCGAGGCCCTGCGCCGCATCGGCGAGGGCGCGGCCATGCTGCGCACCAAGGGCGAGGCCGGCACGGGCAACATCGTCGAGGGCGTGCGCCACCTGCGCACCCTGCGCTCGCAGATCCGCCGCCTGACGCAGCTCTCCCCCGAGGAGCTCATGACCGAGGCCAAGAACCTCGGCGCCCCCTACGACCTGGTCAAGTGGGTGGCGGCCAACGGCAAGCTGCCGGTGCCCAACTTCGCGGCGGGCGGCATCGCCACCCCGGCGGACGCGGCGCTCTGCATGGCGCTCGGCGCCGAGGCCGTGTTCGTGGGCAGCGGCATCTTCCTCGCCGAGGACAGCCGCAAGCGCGCCAAGGCCATCGTCGACGCCACGACCTACTGGCAGGACGCCAAGAAGCTGGCCGAGATCAGCACGGGCCTCGGCGCGGGCATGCCCGGCATCGAGATGTCCAAGCTGAACGAGAACGACCGCATGGCCAAGCGGGGCTGGTGATGTCGCGGCTCGGGGTCCTCGCGCTCCAGGGCGGCTACGACGCCCACGCCAAGGCGCTGCGCGACCTCGGGCACGCGGTGGACGAGGTCCGCACGGCGGACGAGCTCGCCGCCGTGGAGGGCCTGGTGCTGCCCGGCGGCGAGAGCACGACGCACCTGATCCTGATCGACCGCTTCGCGCTCGAGGCGCCCCTGCGGGCCTTCGTCGCGAGCGGCAAGCCCGTGCTGGCCACGTGCTGCGGCCTGATCCTCTGCGCCGCCGAGGTCGTGTCGCCCCCGCAGAAGAGCTTCGGCTGGGTGGACGTGACCGTGGCCCGCAACGCCTGGGGCCGCCAGGTCCACAGCTTCGAGGACACGGCCGACCCCGACTCCGCGCTCGGCCCCGTGGGCCTGCTGTTCATCCGCGCGCCGCGCATCCAGCGCGTCGGCACGGGCGTGCAGGTGCTGGCCACCTACCGCGGCGAGCCCGTGCTCGTGCGCCAGGGCAACGTGACCGCCGGGGCGTTCCACCCGGAGTTGACGAAGGACCGCAGCGTGCACGCCGCGGTGTTCGGGCGGGGCTGAGTCAACCGGCGCCGAGGGCGTCCCCGAGTTCGGCGAACCAGCGGCGGAGCCCTGCGGCGTCCGGCGGCAACGTCGCCGGGTCGCAGTTGGCGACGGCCTCCACGAACGCCTCGGTGTCCTTCGGTTTGACACCGTGCTCGGCCAGACGGGCGTCGGCGCGGGCGGGCGACATCGCCTCGGTCCGTTTGTCTCCGAGGAGCGCGACGATCCAGCCTTCGAGCTTTGGTGCGGGTACGCCGACGGTCGCGGCCGCATCCGGCACCGCCGCCACGGCGGACCGGACCCACGGCTCGACCCGCGCGTCCCCGTCGGCGTCGACGAGCAGGCAGAGGTGCGCCCCACCCTCTCGCGCTCGCTGGAGTGCGGCGGCGGCCCGACCCGTATACGGATTCGCCCGACCACCGACCTCCAGTCTCGGCAGGTACTTCCACTGGACCGCGCCGACGACCCGGGCGCGACCCGGCGCCACGTGCTCCAGCGAGGCCTCGATGAACCCCGGCGTCTCCCCGGTCTGATAGCTGGGGTGCCCAGACCGGCTGCCCAGCTCATTGGGCCCCTCGCCGCACAGAAACACGCGCGTCACGGGGCTTCCCAGTCGCGCTGGATGCCCTCCAGCAGGTCGTGCTCCGTGACGCCGTCGCAGTAGGCGATCCACAGTTCGCCGTTGCGATAGGCACGCGCCCGCTCGGCGTACCGCGGCGTGTCGCTGAGGCGCATGGCCCGGCTCCCGCGGCCTTCCGGTCGCGTCACGACGCTGATCTCCTCGCCCTCGAGTTCGTTGAGAACGAGCGGGCTGTGCGTGGCCATGACGACCTGCTGTCGCTCGGACAGCCGCCGCAGGAGCTCGACCATCTCGCGGATGCGCGCCGGATGCAGGCCGTTCTCCGGCTCCTCAACGAGCAGCAGGCCGACGGGCTCCAGGTGCTGCAGCACGAGGAACGCAAGCGCGTACAACATGCCTTCGCTGGCCTGCTCGGCCGGGATGACCGTGCCCGCCACGAGGCGGAAGCCGAGCGCTTTGGCCCCGTTCCCCGGGCTCGTGAGGTGGATGCCCTTCAGCGCCGGGAACAGGTCGGTGAGCTGCCGATTGATCGCGGAGTAGGCTTCGTGATCACGGGTGGCGATGGCGTCGATGACCGCCGCCAGACCGGCGCCGCGCTCGTCCCGGAAGGCGAGCGGCTCGGCGTCGGTCAGGATTTGCGCCGGCGCGCGCATGGCGTCCGGGTCGAGGCGGACGAGGCGCGAGCCGGGGAGCGGGCTGGCGGCACCATCGTCACCCCAGATCGCAGTCGGGATGCTTCCTGACAGGTGGGTCCGCGGAAAGCTCCGAAGTGCTGCGTCCCCGGCCGAATCCGTGCGTCCCAGAATCTGGTCGATGCGCTGCGCCTCCGCGGCGAGGTCCGGCCGCGGTGTCGGGCGATGCCAGCCAAACTGGGGGGAGTTTCCAGGTTCCAGACGGGCCGCCCAACCGAGGCGACCAGCGAGGAACCCCAGGCGCAACGACTCTGCCTGTCTCGGCGTGCCGACCCGCCGGACGGCCCGCTGCACATCGGCTCCCGCCAAACTCCGCCCCGTCGGGTCGGCAATCCCCCCCAGCAACCGCAGCGCGTCGAGCACCGTGCTCTTCCCGCTGTCGTTGGGGCCCACCAGCGCGTGGAGCCGCGTCAGCGTCAGCGCGACCCGCTCGATGCACCCGAAGTGCTCGACGAGGACATATTCCAGGTGGGGCAGCGGCTCGCTCACGGGGACCTCCGCGTTCGGTTTACCCCGGCTGGAGGGACAACGCAAAGTCGCACCGTTTGCCCCGATCCCCCCGTTTGTGGCAGAACGCGCGCGTTTTCCAGACGCGCTCGGCGCCTACGATCAGGAACGGGGAATCATGAAACGACACAGCACACTTCGGCGGGCCGGCTGGTCCTGCCTCCTGGCGACGACCCTCGCCGCTTGCGGCACCACGGACGGCGGCGGCGGCTCGACCACGCTGGACATGGGCAACGGCAACACCGGCGGCACGCCCGTCGGCGGGGCCGGCGGCGCGCCGGTCGGCGGCATGCCCGTGGGCGGCACGCCCGTCGGTGGCACGCCCGTCGGCGGCACGCCCGTGGGCGGCGAAGG
>CAINDO010000294.1 GCA_903847385.1 uncultured Myxococcales bacterium | reverse complement strand
GTTCTATGAGATCTCGCGGGGGTAGGGGCGCTCAGATCTCCACCCCCAGCACCGCGCCGGGCCACTGCAGCACCCGCAGGTCGGCGTCGCCGTTGGAGAGCGTGGGCGTGAAGCCCAGGTCGGGGATGCCGTTCTCGGGCTTGGCGAGCAGCGTGTTCCACGTGGGGCCGGCGAACACGGCGAAGTGGGGGGCGAAGCGCCAGCCGTAGACCAGACGCAGCGTGTGCAGCGTGGGCGGGCCGTCCGTGCGCTGGCCGACGTCCTCGAGCAAGGCGTGGGAGAGCAGGTCCACGTCCAGGAAACCGTTGCCGATGGGGTTGTGCACGCCGAAGCCGAGGAACGGCACGAGGCGCTCTTCGCCCGTGAAGCGGGTGCCCACGCCGAACAGGGCGTGCGTTCGGCTCGCGCCGATCTTGTAGGCGGCGGCGGCGTGCACCACCTCGCCGCCGTGCACCGTCAGGTGGTGGCGGCCCTCGGCGACCACGGGCACGAGGCCCACGCTGGCGCCCTCGACCTTGCGCGCCACGTTGATCACACCCACCTGCGCGCCGGTGATCGACCCGCCGACGTTGATGACACCCACCTGCGCGCCGGTGCCATCGCCGCCGACGTTGATCACGCCGAGCTGGGCCCCGGTGAAGGCGTGGGCCACGTTCAAGGCCCCGGAGCCCTGCACGCCGCGGAGCTCGCCGCCCACCAGGTTGAACACACCGGCGCCCTGTGCGCCCGTCACATCACCCATGGCGGTGTTGGACACACCGGACCACTGCACGCCCACGAAGTCGCCGCCGATGTGATCGAACACACCGGCGCCCCGGAAGCCCTCGCCGCGGCCCGTCGTCACGTTGAACAGACCGCTGCCGAGCAGACCGTAGGTCGGGCCGTCGACGACGTTGAACAGCGTGGACATGCCCAGCACGTCGATGCGTTTGGGGGCCGCGCCCAACACACCGAGCGAGAAGCGCCGGGAGCCCTCGCCGTCGGAGGACAGACCGGGCACGACGCTCACGCCGAAGTCCTCGTCGGCGGCCGGGGGCGCGCCGGCGGGCGCGGCGGGCTCGACGTCCCCCCGGGCCCGGGCGACCTCCGGTGTGACCACCGCGAGCTGCTCGGGGCGCAGCCACGTGGGCGCGTCGTCGCGCAGCGTGAGCCGGCCGAGGCGCTTCTCCGTGCCATCGTCCACCAGGACCTCGTAGGCGCCGGGGGCCAGGCCGAGCTGGACCGCCCGGCCGGCCGGCTTGCGCAGCTCGGCGACCAGGTTGCCGGCGGCGTCGCGCACGTACAGCCGGCCCTGGATGCGCTCGTCGAGGAACATGCGCGCCGACACGGTGGACAGGTCGGTCAGCACGACGTCGCCCTGCCCGACGAGCTGGATGTCGTAGTTGGCGTGCTGCGGACCCAACGCGGAGTGCTGCGTACGCCCCAGGGTCTCGGCGAAGGCGAACTGATAGGCCTCGTTGAGCGTGACGCGGTCGTCGCCGGACACGTCGGCGGCGCCGCGCAGGCCCGTGACCAGCGCGTGCGAGAAGAACGAGGCGCCCACGCGGTCGGACTCCTGCGCGGCCTCGTCCGCCGACGCCGACGCGAGCACGGCGGTGCCGCGCACGGCGTTGGCCGAGTCCACCAGGAACGCCGGCCGGTGCTGCCCGCCCTTGGCCCGGATCATGGCCCCGGAGGCGCAGCTGTCGACGATGGCGATGCGCACCTGCGCGGGCAGGGCCTCGATGGCGGCGCGCAGCTCGGGGTAGGGCAGGCGCTCGCCGGCGAGCAGCAGGCCTTGCTCGTCCGAGTGGCCGGAGTAGTAGAACAGGACCTCGACACGGCCCGCGCCCGGGGCGGCGGACAACCGGCGCCCCAGATCGGCGATGCCGGCGCGCACGGCGCCCACCGTGGGCTCGCGCAGGATGACGGCGCGGCTGCGGTCGATGCCGCCCAGGCCGGTCATCACGTCGGCGAAGGCCTGTGCGTCCGCACCGGCGAAGCGCAGGCGGGTGCGGTCGCCACCGCCGTCGTTGGCGCCCACCACCAGGGCCCAGCGCGTGAGGGGCACGAGCGTGGGCGGGTCGGCGGCGCGGGCGTTCAGTGGCAGGAGCAGCGCGAGCATGAGCAGCAAGCGTTTCATGGCGTCGCCTCGGTTCCCTTGCGAATCAGAAAATCGGTCTGGCGCCAGCCCGTGGGCAGGCTGAGGGGGCGGGTGTCGGCGTCGGGGTGTTTCGCCAGGGCCTCGGCGGCCCGCACGACGTCGTCCAGCGCGACGCCGGGGCCGCTGACCAGGAAGAAGCGCTCGAAGGCCGGCGCGTCGTCCAGGGCATAGGCCGAGTCGAGCAGCGTGCGGCCGCGGGGCAGGACCTCGCGCCCGGCGACGGGAAAGTGGGGTGTCACGGCGCCGCGGCCATCCACGGAGACCAGCGCGCCGGGCTGCGCGTCGTCCACGATGAAGCCGAGGCGCAGCTCGTCGCCGGCGGCGGCGCGGGCGCCCGGGGCGAGGGCCTCGGCGCCCTTGGGCGTCTTGCGATAGACGAGCAGGCGGGCGTCGCCCTTGGCCAGGACATGCTCGCTCTCGACCTGAACGCCCGGCTCGGGGCCCGCGCCCGTGGGCGGCACGGTCCCCGGGAGCGCCAGGGCCAGCGCGGCGGCGGCGGCCGCGGCCAACGGCAACGCCATCCAGGCCGGCGAGCGCTTCGCCGGGGCCGGGGCC
>CAINDO010000293.1 GCA_903847385.1 uncultured Myxococcales bacterium | reverse complement strand
GCATCGGCCTCAACGAGATCGAGTGTCACGACCGTGAGTACATCGAGATCGTGTCCGCCGAGGACGCCGACTTCGACCTCTCGGCCTGGTTCGTCACGGACGATCCCTCGGACCCGACGTCGTTCTACCGGCTCCCCGCCGGCACGACCCTCGCGGCGGGCGGTCGCCTCACGATCTACGCGCAGACGCGCCGTGAGGATGGCTTCACCTTCGGCATCTCGTGCGGCAACGACGCGGTCTACCTCTTCCAGCCCGACGGCACGCTTCTCGACGACGTGCTCGTCGGCGACTACGCGGCCGCGACGACGTGGGGGCGCCTGCCCGACGGCCTCGACGGCCTCTTCGCGGCGAACGCGCCCACGCCGGACGCCGAGAATACCCCGCCGGTCCTGGCGGGTGGGGACCTGTACGATCCCTTCCGCCTGCCCGTGATCGACCTCACCGTGAACCAGGCCGGCATGGACTCCTGGGTCAACGTGGATCCCCGCGCCTCCGTGCCCGGACAGTTCCAGATGACCGTGGACGGCGTGCCGGGCGACGTCCTGCAGGTCGGCGTGCACCTGAAGGGGCGGATCGGCAGCCTGCGCCTGCCCCCGGCCAAGTCGGCCTTCAAGGTCGACCTGAACTTCGTGGTGCCCGGGCAGCGCCTGTTCGGCCTCAAGGAGCTCACGCTGAACAACATGGTCCAGGACTCGTCGATGCTCCACGAGTTCACGGCCTACTCGATCTTCCGCGCCGCCGGACTCGCCGCGCCGCGCGTGGGCTACGCCTGGGTGCGGCTGAACGGCGCCGACTACGGCCTGTACGCCCAGATGGAGACCTACGACGACGTCTTCCTGGACGCGCACTTCCCCACGACGCAGCACCTCTTCGAGGGTGCCTATGGCCAGGACCTGACGGCCGCGCAGCTCGCCGGTCTGGACATCGACGAGGGCGACGCCCAGAGCCGCGCGGACCTGGCGACGATCGTCGCCGCCCTGGACGCGGTGCCCATCGACCGGGGCTACGCCGCCACGCAGGACCTGATCGACTGGTACCAGGTGCTCGGCGTGATGGCCGCGGAGATCTACATCGGCCACTGGGACGGCTACGCGCCGACCCGCAACAACTGGTTCATGCACACGAACGAGCTCGGGCGCCTGTCGCTCATGCCGTGGGGCACGGACCAGACCTTCTCGCGGGTGATGCCGCTGCACGACGGGCAGGGGCGGCTCCTGCGGACGTGCATGGCCTCGGCCGAGTGCCGCCTGGCCTACGACCAGCGGGTGCAGGACATCGTCACGGTCATCGACGGGCTGGACCTGCCGACGCAGATCCGCGCGCTGGCCACGGCGCTGCAGCCGGCGGTCGCCGCGGACCCGAAGCGGACCTACACCCCGGCGACCGTCGCGGCGCAGGTGCAGGCCACCATCGACTTCCTGGCCCGCCGCCGCGCCGAGGTCGGCACGCAGCTCGCGTGTCTGCTCGGCCCGAACGCCGACCCGGATGGCGACGGTTTCCGCTGCGACGGCGACTGCGCGCCGAACGACCCGAACGTGCACCCCGGCGCCCCGGAGGTTTGCGGGGACGGCATCGACCAGGACTGCACGGGCCGCGCGGACGACGCGTTCGAGTGCCCGGACTGCGTGGAGCGTTTCCACGGCACGCATCGGTATCTGATCTGCCCCACGCCCCGGAACTGGGAGCAGGCCTCGACGCACTGCGCCGAGAGCGGCTCCGGGCCGCTGCACGTGGACAGCGGCGACGAGAACGCGTGGCTCTGGGGGCAGGCGAGGGCACTGGCGGCGCAGAACTGGTGGCTCGGTCTGACGGATCTCGCCCAGGAGGGGCGCTTCGTGTGGGCGGACGGTGTGGCCCCGACGTTCACCGCGTGGTCCGGCGGCGAGCCCAACAACGCCGGCAACAACGAGGACTGCGGCCACTTCTGGTCCGACCGCGCGCAGTGGAACGACATCCCGTGCACGCAGACGATGGGCGTGCTCTGCGAGGACGCCTGCGCCCCGGGCGAGGATCGCGACGGCGACGGCGCGCTGCGCTGCGGCAACGACTGCAACGACGACGATCCCAACGTGAAGCCCGGCCTGCCCGAGATCTGCGGCGACCGCATCGACCAGAACTGCGACGGCACGGCGGACGAGGGCGCGGGCTGCGACTGCGTCGAGATCAACAACGCCGGGCGGCGCTACACGTTCTGCGACCGGGCGCGCAACTTCGCCGACTCGCGGGCGGAGTGCCAGCGCCAGGGCCTGGATCTGGTCGTCATCAACGACGGCACGGAGAACCAGTGGGTCTTCGACACGGCCATGTCGCGCAACCACCGCGCCGCCTGGCTCGGCCTGTCGGACACGGCGGTCGAGGGGCAGTTCGTGTGGGTCAACGCGGCGCCGTTGAACTTCACCCGGTGGTCCGGCGGTCAGCCGGACAACGGCGGGAACGTCGAGGACTGCGCCTCGTTCTTCGCCGATCGCGCCGGGGTCTGGAACGACCTCGACTGCGCGGCCACGGCCACGACCATCTGCGAGCAGCGCTGATCGCACGTCGCGCGCGCCCGGCCTTCCAGCGTCGTTGACCGTCCGCCGCGACGCAACTACGATGCGGCGCGTCATTTTTCAGCCCAGGCCGAGGAGCAAGAGCGCGATGCAGTTTCTGACGGAGTTGAAGCGGACCCATCTCTGTGGCGACCTCCGGGCCGCCGACGTCGGCCGTGAGGTCGTCCTGCTCGGGTGGGTGAACTCGCGGCGAGATCACGGCGGCGTCATCTTCGTCGACCTCCGCGATCGCGGCGGCGTCACGCAGGTCTTCTTCGACCCGGAGATCACCGCCGAGGGCCACAAGCTCGCCGAGGGCATGCGCAGCGAGTACGTGATCGGCATCCGCGGCATCGTCCGGTCCCGCGGGGCCAACGTGAACCCGCGCATGATCACCGGCGAGATCGAGGTCGAGGTCCAGCAGGCCGTGGTGTTCAACGGCGCCAAGACGCCGCCGTTCCCCATCAAGGACGTGATCGACACCAACGAGGACCTCCGCCTCAAGTTCCGCTACCTGGACCTGCGCCGCAAGCCGCTGCAGGACTGCCTGATCACGCGGTCGCGCATCAACCAGCTCACCCGCAACTACCTCACGGACAGCGGCTTCCTCGAGCTCGAGACGCCGATCCTGACCAAGGCCACGCCCGAGGGCGCCCGCGACTACCTGGTGCCCAGCCGCGTGCACCCGGGCGAGTTCTACGCGCTGCCCCAGAGCCCGCAGCTCTTCAAGCAGATCTTCATGGTGGCCGGCTACGACCGCTACTTCCAGATCTGCCGGTGCTTCCGCGACGAGGACCTCCGCGCCGACCGGCAGCCCGAGTTCACCCAGATCGACCTCGAGATGTCCTTCGTGGTGCCCGAGGACATCTTCGGGATCATCGAGGGGCTCTTGAAGCGCATCTGGAAGGAGATCAAGGGCGTCGACGTCGAGACCCCGTTCCAGCGCATGTCCTACGACACGGCCATGAACCGCTACGGCTCGGACAAGCCCGACCTGCGCTTCGGCCTCGAGTTCGAGGACGTCTCGGACCTCGTCGCCGGCGTCGACTTCGGCGTGTTCAAGGACACCCTGGCGGCCGGCGGCTGCATCAAGGCGTTCCGCCTCCCAGGCGGCAAGCTCAGCCGCGCGCAGCTCGACAACATGACGGACGTGGTCAAGGTCTTCGGCGCCAAGGGCCTCGCCTGGGTGCGCAACAAGGCCGAGGGCTGGCAGTCGCCCATCGCCAAGTTCATCCCCGCCGAGGTGCAGGCCGCCATCAACGCGCGCCTCGGCCTCGAGGGCGAGGACCTGGCCTTCTTCGTGGCCGACAAGTGGAAGGTCGTGGTGGACGCCCTCGGCGCGCTCCGCCTGCACGTGGCCAAGCTCGCCGGGCTCATCCCCGAGGGGCAGTTCAAGTTCCTGTGGGTCACGGAGTTCCCGGGCTTCGAGTACGACGAGACGGAGAAGCGCTGGTTCTCCATGCACCACCCGTTCACGTCGCCCAAGCCCGAGCACATCGAGTACCTGACGACGGATCCGGGCAAGATCATGGCCCGCGCCTACGACGTCGTGCTCAACGGCATCGAGCTCGGCGGCGGCTCCATCCGGATCCACAGCACGGACGTCCAGCAGAAGGTCTTCGACCTTCTCGGCCTCACGCCCGAGGAGAGCCAGCGCAAGTTCGGCTTCCTGCTCGAGGCCCTGCAGTACGGCACCCCGCCGCACGGCGGCATCGCCCTCGGCATGGACCGCCTGGTGATGCTCCTCTCCGGCGGCGAGAGCCTCCGGGACGTGATCGCCTTCCCCAAGACCCAGAAGGCCTCGTGCCTGATGACGGATGCCCCCTCCGAGGTCGACCCGAAGCAGCTCGACGAGGCCCACATCCGCCTGAAGAAGTAAGCCCCACGCCTTGCTCGATCTCATCGTCATCGGCGGCGGCGTCAACGGCGTGGGCATCGCCCGCGACGCCGCGCTGCGCGGCCTGAAGGTTGCCCTCTTCGACCAGGGTGACCTCGGGGCGGGGACCAGCGGCGCCTCGAGCGGCATGATCCACGGCGGCATCCGCTACATGGAGACCGACCGGGACGTGACGCGGCTCTCGTGCCTGGACTCCGGGTACATCCAGGCCATCGCGCCGCACCTGCTGTTCCGCATCCCGTTCGTGTTCCCCATCCTGGACTGGACGCCCGCCGCCCGGCGCATGCACGAGCTGGCGTACGTGTATTTCCAGGCCTACGACGCCTTTCAGCCGTTGAAGCGGGGGAAGCGGGCCGCCAAGCTCGACCGCGAGTCGCTCCTGCGCATCGAGCCGGGCGTGAACCCGAACGTCGTGGGCGGCGTGACGACGGACGAGTGGGCGATCAACGTGTTCCGCCTGTGCACACTCAACGCGCTGGACGCGCAGGCGAAGGGCGCCCAGATCCACCTGCGGCATCGCGTGGAGTCGTTCCTGCGCGGTCCCGGCGGGGCCGTGCGCGGCGTGCGCGTGCGCGACCTCGTCACGGGGCACGCCCGCGAGGTCGAGGCGCGCATCACCTTCAACGCGACGGGCCCCTGGGCCGGTCGCGTGGCGGACATGGCCGGCGCCAAGGTCGAGCTGCGGCCGGGCAAGGGCATTCACCTCGTCCTGGACCGCCGCATCGTGAACTACGCGCTCATCGCCAGCGCCGTGGACGGCCGGCAGGTCTTCCTGGAACCCTACGGCCAGGAGACGTGGATCGGCACAACGGACGACGATTACTACGCCGATCCGGCCGAGGTGCAGGCCACGCACGACGAGGTCGAGTACCTGATGCAGGCCGTGGAGACGGTCTACCCGCGCATCCGCGAGCACCGCCTGGTGCGCGCGTTCGCCGGCGTGCGCCCCACGCTGCACAAGTACGGCCCGCACGAGGACGCCCTGAGCCGCGCCCACAAGGTCTTCGACCACGCCGGCGAGGGCGCCGCGGGCCTGATGAGCATGGGCGGCGGCAAACTCGCAGCCTACCGCGAGATGTCCCAGCACGCGGTGGACGACATCTGCACCAAACTGGGCGTCACCGCGCAGTGTCGCACCCATCTTCTGCCGCTGCCCGGCGGCGAGTCGACGCCGGTGCCGCAGGACATCGCGCGGCAGGCCCAGATCGACACCTACACGGCGGCGCGCCTGATTCACCGTCACGGCGCCTGTTCGGCCCAGATCGTCGAGCGGATCGCGCGCGACCCGCGTCAACGCCGCCTGGTGTGCCTGTGCGAGCCCGTGACGGAGGCGGAGATCCGCCACTGCATCGAGCACGAGTGGGTGCACTCGCTCGAGGACCTTCGCCGGCGCACGCACTGCGGCGGCGGGGCGTGCCAGGGCGCGCGGTGTGCGCGTCAGGCGGCGCACCTGCTGGCCGGTTACCAGGGCGGCGGCCCCGAACGCGCCGAGACGCTCCTCGCCGACTTCGTGCAGGCCCGCTGGCGTGAACAGGCGCCGGTCTTGCCCCACCGCGCGCTGTCTCAGATGGAGGTCACGCGGTGGGCGCTCCGACCGGGGAGCAAGCCGTGACTTTGCCCGTCCTGGTCATCGGCGCCGGCCTCGCCGGCACGGTCGCGGCGGCGCGGCTCCAGGCCCGCGGCGTGCCCGTGCGCGTGCTCGCCGACCGCCCGGGGGCCACGCTGCTCCACGGCGGCGGCTGGCAGCTCGGGCCGGACGCCCTGCGGGAGTCGCATCCGGCGGCCGAGGCCGCCCTGGACGACGCGCTGGACTTCGTGCGCATCGGCCTGGAGTCCCTGGCGCTGACCGAGGGTCTGTTCGACCTGCCGGATGTCGAGGGTGCGCGCCGCGCCTGCGAGCTCGCGCCGGCCACCCACGCCGTGGTCGATGGTTTCGGCAAGGGCCACGCCGTCGCCGACCTCTCGCCGCTGGGCCACCCCTTCGCCGCCATGCAGGGGCGGGGGACCGTCGTCACCGTCGAGTGGCCGCCCTATCCAGATGTCTTCGGTCGCTCGTTCGCCGCGATGGCGCACCGGCTCGAGGCGGATCCGACGGAGCCGGCGCGGCTCATCGAGGCCCTGAAGCGCGCGCTGAAGGGCACGCGCCACGACGCCTTGCTGCTGCCCCCCGTCCTGGGCATCTCCCGCACGGAGGCCCTGCGGCGGCAGGTCGCGGCCGCGCTGGGCATCCCCGTGGGCGAGGCCCTCGACGCGCTGCCCTCGACGCCGGGGTTCCGACTGCACGCGGCGCTGACCGCCTGGCTGAATGCCGCGCGCGTGCCCATGCAGACGGCGCGGGTGGCCTCGATCTCCCTGGACCCCCTGGGTGTGCAGGTCGGCGACCTGCTCGTGCCGGCGCGGGCCATCGTGCTCGCCACGGGCCGCTACCTGACCGGGGGCCTGACGATGCACCCGGCGGTGCGCGAGCCCCTGGCCGACCTGCCGCTCACGCCGAGCGTGCCGACGAACCCGCTGTGGCACGCCCGGACGGACGGCCCGTACGACGGCCGCGTGTTCGAGACCGGCGTCGGGCACGACCCCGGCTTCCGGGCGCTCGGGCTGGATGGCCGCCCCGTGCACCCGCACGTGTACGCCGTGGGTGACCTGCTCGGCGGGGGCGACACCCTCACGCAGGCGTCCGCCTCGGGGATGTGTATCGCCAGCGCCTGGGTCGCGGCGACGACGATTGCGGACGGTTTCGCCACCGGGGAGAAGACCTGATGGGCGTTCTCTCCGGCCCCTGGACCTGGAAGCGCTTCCGGAGCTTCGCCTACCTGGCGATCGCCTTCAACCGGCGGCAGGCGCGGCGGCTGTTCCTCGGCCGCAAGGACGACGGCGGCGTCGAGCGGTTCCTCGAGAACTTCGCCGCGGAGGGCATGGCCCCGCTGTCGGCCGGCGAGACCGAGCTCATCTTCTCGCTCTCCAAGTGCACCTACTGCGGCATCTGCGAGGCCGTGTGCCCGCTGCCCGTCGACCGCTGGCCGGCCTTTTCGCGCGCGCTGGAGCACGCCCGCTTCGCCGCCGAGGACCTGCCGCCGAGCTGCCCGCCCGAGTGTCGCCAATGCGAGACGCTCTGTCCGACGGGTGTGCCGCTGCGCGAGATCCCGGCGTTCGTCCGCCGGAGCGGAGCGGCGCGGCGCGCTTAGGGCGCCGCCTCCGGCACCTCGAAGCGGTGGAGCTCCTCGCCGGCCTCGTCGATGGCCCGGACGAGCATGCGACCATTCTCCACATGCACCGACAGGAAGTGGTGCACGAACTGGGTGTCGGTGATCTCGTCCCACTGGCGGCAGAAGCTGTTGGGGCCGTCGATGGCCCCGCCACCGCCGCCCGTGGTCACCCAGGTGATGCCATCCGCGCCGGGGGGCGTGTAGGCGTACAGGTGGTTGTGGCCATTGAAGACGATGTTCACCCCGTTTCGGGCGAAGAGCGGCGTCAGGTCCTCGCGCACCGAGGACTCGCCCGTGTAGCAGAAGCCCGCCCAGTACTCGACGCGGGGCGGCTTGTGGAACAGCGCGGCGCGCAGCGTGGCCGTGCGCGCCGCGTCGGACGTGAGCGCGGCCTCGATGCAGGCGTACTGCGGGCTGCCCTCGGCCACGGAGAGCTCCGTGTCGATGAACACGAAGAACGCCTCGCCATAGCGGTAGCCGAAGCAGTGTTCGTCTCCCGGCTGCGCCATGTACTCCTCGAACAGGCTGCCGCCGAAGTCGATGAGGCGCTCGTGATTGCCCGCCGCCACCAGGAACGGCGCGAAGGACGCCAGTTCATGGATCGGCCGAAGGAGTTGCGTGCGGTACAGATCGCGCAGGCCCCATTCGACGCAGTCGCCGACCGAGGCCGCCCAGGACGGGCCCTCGGCGACCATGTGCTCGAGCAGGCGCGCGAAGACCTCGGGGCCGTTCTGGTTGTCGCCCCAGACCAGGAAGTCGAAGGGCGAAGCGCCCGCCGGCGCCGTGCGGAACGTGGCCGGCGCGAAGGCCTGGTCCTGCTGCCCGGCGACGTAGACGTAGTCGGTGCCCGGGGCGAGGCCGCTCAGGCGGATCTCGTGGTGCGTGCGCGGCTGCGGCTCCTCGAAGCGGCGCCCGTCCACGTCGACGTGGCCCTGCACGGCGGCCTCCGTCTCCCACTGCACCGTGACGCCGTCCTGCACGGCCCACATCAAGTACGGCGGCACCGTGGCGTCGGCCAGCGGCGGGGGCGGCGGCGCGTCGGAGAGGCAGAGCTGCACATCGTCGAAGTAGGCGTCGTTGTCCTGCCCGGCGAGGCGCTCACCGATGAGCACGGCGCGCAGCGTGGCCGTGCCGCGGGGCACGGAGACACCGACCTGGCGCTGCGTCCAGACGTCCTCGGCGTAGGCGGGGCTGACGGACTGGGCCAGCACCTGCCCGTCGGCGTCCAGGGCGGCGATCTCCAGGCGGGCGCGGTCGTCGCCGTTCCAGGTGCGGACCTGCGCCGTCAGCGAGGCGTACAGCACCTCGGCGTCCACCTGGATGCCGAAGGCGGCGAGGGCGACGTCCTGCCGCAGCCGGCTCCGGGGCGCGCGACCGGCGAAGAACAGGCGCTCCCCCGAGGCCGGCGCGGGGATCGACAGCAACTGCTCGCGGCGTGACTCGAACGCGCCCTCGTCGACCACCCACCCGGCGAGGTCGCCGGTCTCGGCGCCACCGTTGATCAGGAGATCGCAGGTGGGCACGTAGGGGATGGGCGGGGGCGCGGCGTCGGGGAGCGCGGCGTCGGGGGTCGGGGCCACTGCCGCGTCCGGGGTCGGGGCCACTCCGGCGTCCGGGGCGGCGTCCGGGGTCGGTGCGGCGTCCGGGGCCGCGTCCGGGGTCGGGGCCACTCCGGCGTCCGGGGCGGCG
>CAINDO010000292.1 GCA_903847385.1 uncultured Myxococcales bacterium | reverse complement strand
GCGCCGGCGGCGCCATCGGCCACGGGGCCCGTCCGGGCGGCCGTGAGCAGGTAGACCTCGTCGTCCTCGGAGAACGTGCCCTTGAACATCGCGGCCCCGGCCTGCGCCACGAACTGCGCGCCGGGCACGCCGGAGACCTTGATCAGGGCGTCGCCGCCCGGACCGGTCTTGCCGACGGCCACGTCGTTGACCTTGATGGGCGTGCCCTCGGGCTCCGCGCGCACCATGAGGAGGAAGTCCCGCTCGGGGCGCTGCAGTTCGGCGCGGAAGTCGATCTGCAGGGGGCGGCCGTCGGCCGGATACTGGATCTTGACCTGCCAGCGGCTCTGGTCCGGGTTCGGGGGCACGCTGTAGCCGTCCGGCGCCTCGACGTTGAAGGTCAGGGTGTCCCCGTTCTTCGCGGCGTACTTGCCGGCGAACTTCCCTTCCTGGTCGGTGATGCCGAACTTCTTGTTGTTGATGTAGAAGCGCACGCTCTCCACGGGCTTGCCCTGCAAGTCCACGGTGGCGACGTTGAGCAGGACTTCCTGCTGCGGGGGTGGCGCGGGCGGCTCCTTCTTGCAGGCGGGGAAGCCGAGCAGAAGGAAGGCGAGCAGCGACCAGTAGCGGACGGTCGACCAGTTGGCGGTGTTCATCGAGTTCCTTGCTCCGTGCTCAGTTGCCCAGGACCGGCGTCGACGTCGTGTCGTTGTCGAATTCCTTCTCCTGGGTCGTATCCGGCGCGGTCTCGTTGATGTCGGGCGTGCGCGGCGCGAGCGTGATGTCGGGGACCTTGGTCGGTCCCCCCTCGATCGTCACCTCGAACGCGGCGTCCTCGAAGCCGAACTTCCGCACTTTGATCTTATAGACGCCCGCCGGGATCTGCTGGGAGACGCCGGACTCGTCCAGCCGCTGCTTCAGCGTGAAGAAGCCGCGGTTGTTGGTCATCACGACGTCCGTTTCCGGCTCGGTGAAGACCTCGGCCTTCTGAACGGCGCTGCCCTTCTGGTCGAGGATGCGCCCGGAGAGGGACACCGGCGCGGACCCGCAGGCGATGAGTGCGGCGCTGGCGACGACGGCGAGCGCCTTGTGGAAGAGGGTCATGGCGGGCGCTCCTACTGCTTCATCCGCTGACCGATGACGCTCATGGCGTACTCGACGGTCAGGTCGCGGGGATCGAGGTCTCGCAGGCTGGCGAGGTGGTCATAGGCGTCGGTCAGCTTGCCATCGATGGCCGCCTGGGTGGCGCGGGCGAGGAGGTCCTGCCGCAGCCGGGCGATCTCGGGGGCGCCATTGGCCGCCGCGATGCGATTGCCGATCTCCTGGAGGAGGTCCGGCGCGTCGTTCTGGAGCTTGCGGCCGGTGATCAGCAGATACGCCCGGGCGTACTTCTTCAGGCCCTGCGTCAGCATGTCGGCCTTCTTGTCGGGCTTGGCCTTGCCGGCGTCATCGAGGAGCGTGCGCCCCTCGTCGGCCATGGCCTTGGCATCCTCGACGGGACCGGCCCACGCCGAGCCCGCGAAGAGGCTCAGCGCGAACACGAGCACGGACCGCTGAAAGCGGGGCTGGGACGAGCGCAAACGCATCGAAACTCCTTGAAAACCGGCTTCCGACCTTAAATCACGGACCCCGGAGAGTCAACGACCGCTCCCCTCAAGGTTTCGCGAGCGTCACGTCCAGCGTCTGGCCCGGTGCGGCCAGCGTGGCGTCCTTCTCTTGAGGAGCGAATCCGGGCAGCTCGACCTGGAAACGCACGGCCGTGCCGTTCGATCCAAGAAGAGTGAGCGGCGTGCGTCCGATTTCCTTGGTGTCGACACGGACCGTGGCGCCAGGCGGCTGCGAACGAATGGTCGCCGCCCCCAGCTCGCCGCTCCCCGAGGCCGGGAGACGGACGTGGAGCCACACCTCGCCCTTCACCTCGTCCAGGCGGGCGCGCCAGGAGCTCTTGCCCTTGGAGAACTGAAGCTGATGCGCTTCGCCGTTCGGGGCGAAGGGGTGCTCGATGGGCGTCTCGCCGACGAAAAGGTTGCGGTCGAAGACCTCGACCGCGGCGGGCTCGCTCGACACGATGAGCTTGGGCGGCGTCGGCGGCACCTCCGGCTGGCTCGGCGCGAAAGGGTCGATGAGCACGACCGCGACGACGGCGATGACCGTCAGGCTCACGGCCGCCGCGATGGCGATCCACTTGCGCGACAACCCACTGCCACTCTGAACGGGGCCACCGGCCGGCAGCCCGACCGCCGTGGGCCGGGGGTTCAGGTCACGCGGAGGTGCCTTGAGCACCGGCGCGGCCGGCACGGCGGGGCTGGCCGCCGGCGGCGGGGGCTCCGGTGCGCGGGGTTGGGGCGCCGGCTTCGACGGCGCCGGTGCGGCCGAAGGCGACGGCGGTGGCGCCGGGTGGCCCATCAACGTGCGCTTCTCGGCGGCCGCTGCGGGGGG
>CAINDO010000291.1 GCA_903847385.1 uncultured Myxococcales bacterium | reverse complement strand
CTCGGGGGTCGTGTGGGCGGCGAGCGCCGCGATCTGCGTGAGCAGAGTTTCTGATGCGTGACGATCGCGATCGCTCACGACCACGGCTCCAGATTGAAGAACGCCAGGTCGTCGCTGTGCAGCGTGGCCACGAGCAGCAGCCGGTCGAGGAACTGATTGCCGTTCTCACACGAGGTCTCGGGCGACAGCAGGCAGGCGTGACACGCGGCGCCGTGGAGAGTCGCCATGTGGTCCTCGTCCGGTGAGTGTTCGGCGCACAATGGGTCCGACGCGCACAGTCGCATGGCGTCCAGCGCGCCCCGCAGAATCCGCCCCAGGTTCTCGCGTCGCCCCAGGCGCACGAGGCCGCCGAGCGTGCCCTCGGCGTCGGGCGCGGCGGTGTACAGGAGAATCCCCGCCATGGTGATCTCGCCGTCCGCCTCGCGCACGTACAGCCGCTCGCGCACGCTGGCGGCGGGGTACCCGCACTCGACCGTGAGCTGCCGCATCACCGCGTGCGAGATGCTGTGGAGCAGCAGGTACACCATGCCCGGGAATGCCGGGCCGGGCAGCTGGATGTTGCGCGCGCCCTTCCAACGGGCGTAGGCCCGCTCGAAGTCCGCCTGCCGACCCTTCGTGATCGCATCTCGCCAGGCCGCGAGCTTCGGGGCATTGAACTGGATGAAGATGCCCTCGCCCCGGTTCTCGCCGGCGGGCACGAACCTCGGCGGTTTGCGTGACAGCGGCGCGGTCGAGCCGGCGGCCGCCTCGGTGCTGCCGAAGTTCCGCGCCGCCGTGACGCGCGTGAAACCGAGCGCGGCGGTCACCACGCGGAGCCGTTCGACGAGGACGACCTGCTCCACGAACGCCTCGAAGCCATCCGGCACAGACGGCGTCAGACGGTTCAGGTGGAAGTCCCCGGTGTTCTTCGCGGGATCGGCGGCCACCAGCAGTTTGTATTCGGGGCCGTGCAGGTCGCTCGGATCCTCGCCCTTGCCGTGGGCGGCGAAGGTCTGGATCGCAGCGAAGATGGCGGCGTCATCGAATGCGGAGAGCGCCGCGGGCAGGTGCCCCGTCTTTCGCATGGTCCTGACCTCTCCGGCCGATTCCAGGTCTTTCGCGGTGCTCCACCACCCCGCCACGGCCTCGACGATCGGGTCCGTCGTGCTCGGAATCGTCAGCAGTGACTCGGTCACGCTGAACCAGGCGTTCGTGGCACCGAGCAGCATCGCTTCGGGTGAGGCGGTGCACGGCTCGCGTCGCCGCAGGTGGGGATGCCGCCCGCCGCAGGTGCCCATCTCCGGGGCGAACCGCTTCTTGTCGAAGGCATCGGACATGCGGCGCTTCTTCCCGCAGGTCAGGCATTCGACCTGAATGTCCACCGCGGCGCCGGTTGCGCCGAAGTCGCGCAGCGTGAACTGCGAGTGGCAGGCGTCGGGCCCGCCATGGACGAACTTGTGCCACGGGAAATCGTCCAGGTGCCCGTTCTTGCAGGCCACCAGGAAACGAGCGGGCACCATCCGCGGCGGGTTGCCCTGTGCGCGGCCGCAGTTGCGGTGCACGAACGCGGTGCGGTCCGGCCGGAACCGGTCGACCTTGAGTTCGGCGAGACCGGCCGAGAGGGGCGTCAGGAGCTCGCACAGCGGACACCGCAGATACTGCGGGAACGGCGCCACGGGCACGCCCCGGCTTCGCTCGTCGAGCGTCTGCGTGAACGCCGGCCCGCCCGGCGGTGCGGGGGGCGTGATCAGGTGGTCGACCTGGGGACCGAGACGCCGCCGAACGGCGTCCAGCAGGCGTTTCTCCGAGACGGACTCGGTGCTGACGTCCGGCGCCCAGTCGTCGAGCCCCATCACGATGGCCGACACATTGGGCAGGTCGACGACGGCGCCGATCCCGAACGTGTAGAGCATCTGGCTCGGGCGCAGCTCGCCGACGGCGGTGGGTTTCTCGGGGATGGCCTTCACGTCGTGCCCTCCTGCGTGTCGGGCCCCAGGTCCTGCAGAATCAGTCGCACGGTCGGCTCGACGTTCCGGAGCGACAGCGGACACGCGAACATGCCACCCGCGGCCAGCCCCCCTTGCCCGAGTTCAGTAAGCAGCCCCCGGGTCACGCCATCTTTCTCCAAGGCGTAGCCGATCGTGCCGTGCCCCGGCTTGGGCTTGACCTCGTTGGCCCACTCGTCGCGGCGTTTGGCGATCATCCCCTGCACGAGCGCTTCGGCGGCGGCGGCGCCCTCGGCGGTCGCGACCCGGCGTCGGAGCGCTGAGAGCGCCCAGGCGACGCGCGGGTCGTTGGGGTCGAATTTGGCGGCGCTCTTGTTGTCGTTCCAATCCAGCCCGCCGAGCCGGAGCATCGCCACCCAGGTCGCGCTCAGGCCGCGGTCCAGCGCGCGGGGGGCGAAGGGCGTCACACTCAGCGGCTCCACGCGCTGGTAGAAGGTCGCGTGATCCTGCTCGAACCGCTCGTAGTGCGACAGATCGCGCGGCCGCGCCCAGTTGTAGATGGTCAACACCAGGCCGGGCGACTTGCGTCCGCGGCCCACGCGGCTGGTCGCCTGGATGTATTCG
>CAINDO010000290.1 GCA_903847385.1 uncultured Myxococcales bacterium | reverse complement strand
GTGGCGCGGCGTCCGGCGGCGTGGGGTCCGCGTCGACCGGCGCGCCCTGATCGGCGACGCGCAGGTCCTGGAGGACGAAGGCGTCCTCGCGCGGGGGCGCGGGGCTGCCGCCGCCCGCGGCGTCCACGATGTCCGGCGGCGTGTTCCCGGCGCCGGAGTCACCGCCCGCGTCCCCGCAGGCGGCGAGCAGGAGCGAACACATCAACAGTCGGGTCGCACGGGGCATGGGAACCTCAGAACACACCACCGAAGATCTCGAAGGTCGCGCGGAGCGTCTCGAGCAGGTCCAGGTGGTTCTCCAGCGCGTACTTGGCGCGGTAGTACTCCGTGCCGATGGCGTCGGAGTCGGGGTTGGTGCCGTCATCCGCCCAGTAGACCCGCATCTTGCGGTCGAAGTCCGCGGCCAGCGACTGACCGCGCTTCACGAGCTGCACGGCGCCCGTGTCCGGCGGGTCCTGGAGCAGGCAGCGGGCGGCGGGCGGGGCGCAGCCGGCGTCGGCCTCGCAGACCTGCTGGTCGTTGCAGGTGTACCCCTCGGGGCACTCGCTCTGGCCCTGCGTGCAGCGCTTCAGGCAGGTGCCCGGCGCGCTCGAGGTCGCGCCGACGCAGCGCGTGCCATCCGCCCGGCCCGTGAAGCCCGCGCACTGCATGTCCGCGAGGCAGGCGCCACAGAGCGAAGTCTCGTTCGTCAGGGGGTTGTCGATGTCACAGCGGGGCTGCACGGCGGCGTAGGTCACGCCCCGGAACGGGTCGGTGAACTCCACGCGCTCGCTCTCGGCCGGGTTGGACTGGACCTGGTCCTGCGTGCCCGGGCGGAACACGTTGAAGTTGTCGTTGAACCGCGTGCTGAAGCCCGACGTGGAATACAGGAACCCGTACCAGAAGATGTCCGTGTCGAGCATGAAGCTGGCGTCCGTCTCGACCACCGGGTTGAAGTGGCCGGCCATGCAGGCGCCGCCCTCGCAGGTCTGGCCGGCGGGGCAGCGGCCGAGGGGCACGCGCTCGCCGCACTCGCCCTGGAAGTCCTCGCAGGTCCGCCGGCCGTCGGGCAGGCAGTTGCCGTTGAAGCAGCGCGTGCCCGTGGGGCAGGCGTCTTCCGGGTTGGTGCAATCGACGATGCAGCGGCTCTCGCCGGCGAAGTTCACGCAGTAGGTGCCGCCCAGGTTGCCCGTGTGTCCGGCGCAGTCCGTGTCCGTAACGCAGACATCACACACGCTCGCCGAGCCGCCCTTCACTTCGCCCACGTCATTGAGCGGCGAGCCGTCCTCGGGGTTCACGTACCCGGCGTCGCCCTCGCCGAAGAAGAAGTTGTACCAGGGGGCGGCGGGCTTGAAGTCGAGTTCGATGTCGACGACCCCTTCGCCGCCCTTGCTCGGCACGGGCCGTGCGCGCGGTGCGAACTGCGCGTAATCCTTGGAGATGATGGCGTTGAGCAGGCGCTCCATCTCGTCGGCGAACATGTCGTAGTAGCTGATGGCATAGGTGCCGGCGTCGCCCTCGGCGCCGATGACGTAGGCGTCCGGGTCCACGATGCTCATCATGGCTGCCAGCTCGGTCCAGTAGTGGCCGGCCTCGAGCGCCTTGTTCTCCAGGTAGTAGCCGGCCTGGTTGTCATAGCGCGAGAACCGGCGCCGGCCGACGCCCGGGGCGAGCTGATACTGCTTGCTGTCGGGCAGGCAGGCCGGATCCTCGCCCTGCTGGCGGGTGGCGGCCTCCTGCTGGGAGTCGGTCTGGAAGATCAGGTGGCCGTTCTGGCCCTCGCAGTAGGTGCCGTAGGGCGGCGTCGAGAGCGCCTCGCTGAACAGATTGAAGCCCGTGTGGATGGCCGCGTAGTAGACGGCGTCCAGCAGGTCGTCGAACTGCAGCGTGGGGTCCCAGGTCGGGGTGAGATACCAGAACTGATAGATGTCCGAGAGCGGCAGGAACGTGTAGGCCCAGTAGCGATACAGCGGCGCCCACACGTCGAAGCCCACGCGGTCCCGACGGAAGTTCACGAAGTAGTAGTACGACCGGTAGTCGTCCACGATGGTCTTCGTGAGCTCGTAGGGGTCGGCGCCCTGGTCGAACACCCGGCAGCTCACCAGGCCGCTCTCCCACTCGTCCGAGCAGAACATGTACGGCACGCGCACCAGGCGATCACCGTCCGGGCCGGCGGCCTCGCGCTGCTCGACGTAGTCGGCGTAGGAGATCGGCTTGCGGCCGCCCGGGCCGAAGTCGTCCAGCGACGGGAAGGACCGCGCGACGGTCGAGTAGTGGAACCGCTCCAGGATCGTGACCGAGGGCAGCCCCGGGTCGTCGTAGACGTGGCCGTACTCGGTGTTCGTCAGGATGTCGCCGGCGTCGACGACGTCCGCGCGGGGCGACACGAGCTCGCTCTTCGGCTTTTTGAAGACCTCGACGAAGCCGGGCAACTGGGCCACGCACTTGCTGGCCGTCGGCGAGCCCTTCTGGCTGGGGTAGCGGTCGCAGCGGGCGCCCTCGGCCTCGTAGGCGCCCGAGGTGTAACCGAACATGATGGCCGCGGCGTCGTACTTGCCCAGGCCCTGGATGTCGTTGGCCCAGCTGTTGCCGTAGTCCATGATCGAGCTGTACTGGTGCTGGCGCATCTCGCCCTCTTTCTGGGCGTCCGTGAGCCGCATCTGGTCGTACATGTCGCCGAGGCTCTCGACCTTCTCTTTCAGGTTCTCCTCGCGCAGGTGCCAGTAAACGTCCGGGTAGTTCAGGCTGTCGTAGCTGCCCTGGAAGTTGTGGCGCAGGCCCAGCGTATGGCCGACCTCGTGCTCGGCGGTGCTGGCGAAGATGTCCGCGCGCAGCTCGCGCCAGATGGCGTCATAGTCCGTGCGGCCGGCGTACTTCTTCACGAGGCCCTCGATGTTGGGCTCGATGAGATCCGTCTGCTCGACCAGATGGTTGCGCAGGTGCGCGTTCAGCTTCGCCCGCCGCTTCATGCCCTCGAGCGAGAGCTGCGAGGTCGGGTCGAGCATCGCCTGCACCTCCGGATCGGCCTCCTCCCAGGCGCGGCCGACGGTGGTCTCCAGCGCGCGCCGGACCTCGTCGTTCATGCGCATGGCGCCCGCGCCCTTCGCCCGGGCGGCCTCGAGCCGCTGCTCCACGCGCTGGGCGTCGTAGGGGCGCAGCTGGTCGCGCTGGCGGCGCTCCGGCCGGCCCTTGGCGCCGAGGCGCGTCTTCACGGGCACGCGGTCCAGGCTGGCCGACCGGGGCTTCTGCACGCCCGTGTCCGCGGCGGCCTTGCGCAGGTCGGCGGCGAAGTGTTCGCCGTAGATCAGCGTCTGCGTGTCGATGTCCTCGTTGAAGAACCGGATCGTGTCGAGCGCGTAGGTGGCGTACGTGTTCACGGCGGCGCCGTAGATGTGGGCCTTGCCCGAGACGATCTCGCCGGTGAGCGGATCCGTGGCCGAGGGGCCGTAGCCCAACAGGCCCTCCATCGTCTCGGTGTCGACCCAGTGCAGCACGGAGTAGCGCAGGTCGCCCATGCGGGGCGAGAAGCCCTCGGCGCCGCAGGTGTCGGGGTCGTCGGCGTTCACCGGGTTGTGGCAGAGCGTGAAGATGGTGCCGATGTCGTCGACCGGTTTGCCCTGCGCCGCGGCGAGGGCCGGGCGGGCTGCGTCGTCCCACTGCTTCATCGTGGCGATGGCCGCGGCGTCCATCTCGGGGTCCGAGGGGAAGGTCGGGCTCAGGTAGTAGTTCACCGTCCGCGTCTTGCGCTCCGGGATGGGTAGCAGGTTGCCCTGGGCGTCGTAGGCCGTCTCCCAGATGTTGTGGCGGTTGATCATGTACTTGCGGCCGGAGTCGACCACGCCGCGCTGCTCGTCGAACGTGAACATCTCCGAACGGAAGTAGCCGAAACGACTCATCAATTTGTCGTCGTACTGGAACGGCTCGTAGGTCTGCTTCGCCGGCAGGCGCGAGAACGAGGTCCGCATCGTGACGTCCGCCGCGGCGCAGTCATAGGCGCCGTAGCCCCACCAGCCCATCACGCAGAAGTAGAAGTTGGGCTCGACGATCCACTTCCCGAGGACGTCGAAGTAGTGGGTCGTCCCGGCCTCGTCCGTCTCGCGGTAGAACGCGTCCGGGCCGCCCTCTTCCTCGCTGACGAAGCTGGCGTAGGCGCGGGCGATGTTGCCGGTCCAGTCGAAGTCCTCTTCCCAGGTCAGGTTGAGCACGAAGTCGAAGTTGCGGATGTCGCTCGCCGACCAGTCGACGCGGACGTACTCGCGCTCGAACCAGAGGCGGTCGCTCGTGTTCTCGTCGATCACGTTCGACTGCTCGCCCGTGGACGAGTTGTAGTCGCGCCGGATGTCGAAGTGGGACTCGATGGGCCAGGCGGCGAGGGGGGCGTCCTTGCCGTCGAAGGGGACCTTCGTCGACGGGGCGTCCGCGCCCTCGAGCAGGGGATAGGCGCGGTAGGCGACGAGCTCGTTCTCGCGGAACTCGAAGCGGACCCGCTCCATCTTGCCGGTCTCACCGGGGAACGACACGGCCCGGGTCGGGGGCATGTCGACCACGGTGGTCAGCATGTACCACTCGCCCTCGAGGTCCGCCTTGCGGGTGTAGTTGCCCTGCACGCGGTTCACGTCCGCGACGGGCTCGGCGCAGCTCCCGAAGAGCCCCGCGGTCGCGAGGGCGAGTCCGAGACGAAAGACTGAGAAGAACGAATCGGTCCGCTTGAACATGGAGCCTCCGGGGCCGTCTTGTACCACGGAGCCTCGCCGAGCACTCCAATTCGCGCCTGCGCGCCTTCGCGCTTTACACGACCCGGCGAATCCGTGGACCTTGCTGCCCGTACGTCGACCGGACTTGGGAGTGTGCGAATGCGGAACCTCACGGGACTTTTCTTGACGGGCGCGCTGCTGACGGCCGCGTGCGGCACGGACGACGCCGCCGACGACGCGGTCTCGGGCGCGGATCTCGGGGCCGGGGGCGGCGAGGCGAGCGGCGGCGCGGCGGGCGGCCCGGGCACCG